>CAZYMM010000036.1:3611-17330 GCA_964648515.1 uncultured Conexibacter sp. | reverse complement strand
GTCGGGGTAGCGGCGGCTGCCGTCGAGGGCGCCGGCCTCGAGATGGGTCGCGTGGACGATGACGTCGTCGACCGACTGCGGCTCGGGTACGACGACCTTGCGCTTCGGCGAGGTTGTGGGCGCCGGCCGGTCCTCCACGGCCGGGCCACCGGCACGCAGGATCCGCGTTGTGTCGGCGACGCCGCGACCGGTCGCACGCAGGAAGCCGGCGACCGTCGCCCCCGTCAGCAGCAACGCGCCGGCGAGCAGCGCGAACAGCGCGATCACGTGCGCACCGATACCACCGGCGACCGCTCGCGCTGCCACATACAGCGCCTCACCGAGGTAGCCGCCGCGTCCGCGCAGCAGGTCATGGTCCCACCCGGACGGATGTGGCCCGGCGGCACCAAGACCGAAGGTGCCCGCGGCCAGCATCAGCGCCAGCGCACCGGTCAGCAGGATCGCGCCCGAACGCAGCGGCCGCACCGCCGGCAGCAGCGGCCGCAGCAGCAGCAGCGCACCGGTCACCACAAGCGCCGCCGGGGCCAGTTGGCGCAGCTCGCCGATCACGAGCGCCAGCGCGTCGACGGTCGCCGGGACGACCACGCCGTCGCTCTGGCCGAGGTAGACCGGGAGCGCCAGCAGCACGCCGGCGGCGATCAAACCGAGGCCGATCAGGTCACGCTGGTGCTGCTCGATCGCCGGCAGCCGCGGGATCCACGACGCGGCCGACCGGCGTGCCCGCGCCTTGGCTGCCGCCGGGCGCCGCGCGGGCTGCTTGGTCTGTCTGCTGGCAGGGGTCTTCGCCTTCGGCATCTGCATACGGCGTTTTCGACGCCGGCCCTCGGCTCCCTGCCGGCCGCCGTCTTGAGACAGCGCAAACATCCCACGTCTACCCTGTTCGGCCATGCCCGACCCCGACCGGCAGGCCCGCGTTCTGATCGTCGAGGACGACGAGGACATCGCCCAGGTGCTGCAGCGCTCGCTGCGGATGGAGGGCTACGAGACGAGGATCGCCGCCGACGGCGAGGCCGCGCTCGACGCGGCCGCCGAGTACATCCCCGACCTCGTCGTGCTCGACCTCGGGCTGCCAAAGCTCGACGGCATGGAGGTCGCCCGGCGGCTGCGCGCACACGACGACGTCCCGATCCTGATGCTGACCGCGCGCGACGCGATCGAATCGCGCGTCGACGGGCTCGACGCCGGCGCCGACGACTACCTCGTCAAGCCGTTCGAGCGCCAGGAGCTGCTGGCGCGACTGCGCGCGCTGCTCCGGCGCCGCCCGCCCCGAGGCGCCGCGTCGCTCGTCGTCGCCGACCTCTCGCTGAACCCGGCGACACACGAGGTCAAGCGCGGTGAGCGCGAGATCGAGCTGACCCAGCGCGAGTTCGAGCTGCTCGAGTACCTGATGCGCAACGAGCGGATCGTCGTGCCGCGCCAGCGCCTGCTCGAGGACGTCTGGGGCTACGACCCGTTCGCGACGACGAACACGATCGAGGTGTTCGTGTCGAACCTGCGGCGCAAGCTCGAGTCGGCCGACGAGACGCGGCTGCTGCACACGATCCGCGGAGCCGGCTACGTCCTGCGCGCATGAGCGCCGCCCACCGCGCACTCTCACGGGTCTCGCTGCGCTGGCGACTGTCACTGCTGTCGGCCGGTCTTACGTTCGCGGTGCTGCTCCTGTTCGCCGTCTTCATCGGCCAGCTCACGGCCGACCGGATCCGCGGCGACTTCGCGTCCGACATGCGGCGTGCGCTGACGCGGCTGCAGACCGACGGTCTCGACATCACGTTGCAGCGCGGCAAGTACACGATCGACCGCAACGTGCTCTCGCGCTATGCGTCCTCGAGCGGCAGTGAGCTGCGCGTGCTCTACCCCGATGGCCAACTGATCGCCGCGACCGAGGGCGCACCGGACTTCGCGCGGCTCGGCCTGAAGCCGACCGCCGACGGAGAGGCCGGCGGCTACCGCGTGATGACCCGCAAGATGTTCTACGGCAACCAGCCGCTGATCGTCCAGTACGCCCGCGCGCTCGGCCCGACCGACGCGACGATCGGCCGCGTCCGGTCGTTCCTGCTGCTCGGCGTGCTGGCTGGGACGCTGATCGCGCTGGTGCTCGCACGCGGGCTGCTCAGCCGCGCGCTGGCGCCGATCACGCGCCTGACGCGCACCGCCCGTGACGTCGAGCGCACCGCCGACCCGAGCCGTCGCGTACCGGTCCCCGACACCGGCGACGAGGTCGCCGAGCTCGCGCAGACGCTCGACCGGATGCTGCAGCGGCTGGAGGCCGAACGCGCCGCGCGCGAGGACACGCTCGCCCGTCAGCGCGACTTCGTCGCCGACGCCAGCCACGAGCTGCGAACACCGCTGACAAGCGTGCTGGCGAACCTGGAGTTGCTCGACGAGGTGCTTGAAGGCGAGCAGCAGGAGGCCGCGAACTCGGCGCTGCGATCCAGCCAGCGGATGCGCCGCCTGGTCTCTGATCTCTTGATCCTGGCCCGCGCCGACGCCCACCAGCAGCCGCAGAGCCGCCCTGTCGACCTCAGCCAGGTGGCGATCGAGGTCGCCGCCGAGGTCGAACCGGTGCTCGGCGAGCACACCCTGCGCCTGGACACCGACGCCGTGCTGATCGACGGCGTCCGCGACCAACTTCATCGCATGGTCCTCAATCTGATCGCCAACGCAGTCGAGCACACGCCCCCCGGCTCGCTGATCGGGCTGCGGGTGCGTTCACACGACGGCCTGGCGCTGCTGGTCGTCGAGGACGACGGCCCCGGCGTTCCGATCGAGCTGCGCGAGCGGATCTTCGACCGCTTCGTGCGCGCCACCGGCGATCGCGGCCGCACGACCGGGCTCGGCCTCGCGATCGTGCGCGCCGTCGCCCGCGCGCACGGCGGCGATGTCCAGCTCGACGAATCCCCCGGCGGTGGCGCCCGCTTCACGGTCACGCTGCCGCAGTCGGCGTCCCAGCGTGAGCCACTCGCCGACACCGGTCCCGACCCGGATGAGCACGGCGACGTCCCGCCCCGCGGGCTGCGGCGCTACACCTCGACGACGACCGGCAGGACCATCGGCCGGCGCCTCAGCCGCTCGTAGACGAACTTTCCGAGGTCGTCGTGGAGCGCCTGCTGGAGCAGGCCGGTCTCGCGCACGCCCTCGCCGGCCGCTTGCGCCAGCGACGCGTCGACGGCGGCCCGGATCTCCTCGACGAGACCGTCGTCATCGGTCGAGTACGGGACGCCGCGGAACATGATCTCGGGATCGGCGACCGACTCCCCGGTCTGCTCGGAGATCGTCGCCACGACCACGAAGATGCCGTCGGCCGACAGCATCCGCCGGTCGCGCAGCGCAACATCGGCCGGATCGCCGATGTCGACGCCGTCGACGTAGATCATCCCGGTCGGCTCCGGGCGCCCGAACCTCGCGCCATCAGCATCGATCTCGAGCGGCAGACCGTTCTCGCCGGCGAAGATGTTCTCGGGCGCGATCCCGACCGCCTCGGCCAGCTCGCCGTGCAGGCGAATCCGCTTGTGGTCGCCGTGGAACGGCATCACGTAGCGCGGCCGTGTCAGGTTGAGCATCAGCTTGAGCTCCTCCTGGTAGCCGTGGCCGGACGCGTGGATCGGCGCGTCGGCGGCCGTGACCACGGTGCAGCCGATCTGGTACAGGCGGTCGATCGTGTCGTTGACGGCGCGCTCGTTGCCGGGGATCGGGGTCGCCGCGAAGACGACGGTGTCGCCGTCGTGGAGCTGCACCTGCGGGTGGTCGCGGTAGGCCATCCGCCGCAGCGCCGAGAGCGGCTCGCCCTGGCTGCCGGTGGAGATCACCACCAGCTTGTGGTCGGGGAAGTCCTGGGCCTCGCGCGGCTGCACAAAGGTCCCATCGGGAACCTCGATGTGGCCGAGCATCCGGCCGATGTTGACGTTCTTGCGCATCGACCGGCCGACGAGGACCACACGGCGGTCGTGCTCGATCGCAGCGTCGATCACCTGTTGGACGCGATGGATGTTGGAGGCGAAACAGGTCACGACGATGCGGCCCGGGCAGCGCCCGAACAGCGCCTCGAGGTTCGGTCCGGCAACCGACTCCGAAGGCGAGAACCCGGGCCGGTCGGCGTTCGTCGAGTCGCCGCAGAGCAGCAGGACGCCCTCGGCGCCGAGCTCGGCCAGGCGGCTGAGATCGGCCGGGCGGCCGTCGACGGGCGTCTGGTCGAACTTGTAGTCGCCGGTGATCAGCATCGTTCCCAGCTCGCAGCTGATCGCCACGCCCATCATGTCCGGGATCGAGTGGGTCAGATGGATCAGCTCGACCGAGAACGGGCCCAGCTCGAGCGTCTCGCCGGCCTGGACGTCGGTCAGGTCGGTCTCCTTGAGCCGGTGCTCGTCGAGCTTGCTGCGGGCCATCGCCATCGTCAGCGGCCCGCCGTAGACCGGGATCTCCTTGCCCAGCTCGCGCAGCACCCAGGGCAGGGCGCCGAGATGGTCCTCGTGGCCATGGGTGATCACGATCGCCTCGATGTCGCCGACCCGCTCACGCAGGTAGCCGAAGTCGGGCAGCACGAGATCGATCCCGACCTGCTCGGCGGTCGGGAAGCGCAGCCCGGTGTCGACGATCAGGATCGAGCCGTCGTACTCGACGACGGTCATGTTCTTACCGATTTCGCCGAGCCCGCCAAGTGGAAGAACGCGGAGCGTTCTTCCGACCGAACCGTCGTCAGACCTGTTCGGCATCATGCCGCTGCGAGCAGACCGCGGGCCTCGAGCATCGTCCGGATCGTCGCCCTCTCACCGTCGTCGAGCTCGACGTACGGCAGCCGCGGCACGCCGGCGTCAACCCCGAGCATCGCGAGCGCCGCCTTCGTGCTCATCGCCAGCGGCGCAACCGACAGCGCCTCGAAAACGGGAACCAGATCGGCGTGCAGCTCCGCCAATCGCGCGGCGTCGTCACGTGCATCGGCCATCTGCCGCATCTCGGGCCCGACGATGTGGCTGGCAACGAGGATGCCGCCGGCCCCGCCCATGCCGAGCACCTTCGCGAGCACGTCGTCGTTGCCGGCGTAGAGGTCCAGACCGTCGACGATCGCGAGGTTGTCGTTGTTGGCCTGCTTGACGGCGCTGATGTGCTCGAGCTGGGCGAGCTCTGCGAGCAGGTCGTTGGGCATGTCCGACCCGGTCCGCTGCGGAATGTTGTAGAGGATGATCGGACGATCGCAGGCGCTGTCGACCTCGCGGAAGTGGGCGATCACGCCACGCCGGTTCGGACGGTTGTAATAGGGGTTCACCGACAGGATCGCGTCCGCTCCACGCTCGCAGGCGGCGGCGGTCAGCCTGGCCGCGTGACGGGTGTCGTTGGAGCCGGCGCCGGCGATCACGCTCATCCCGGCGGGCCGCTCGGCGACCGCCAGCTCGATAACGCGCAGATGCTCCTCATCGGACATCGTCGACGCCTCACCGGTCGTCCCGCAGACGAGCACGCCGTCCGAGCCGTGCTCATGCAGATGCGCGAGCAGGTCGACGAGCGCCTGCTCGTCGACCGATCCGTCCGCGGCCGAGAACGGCGTGACCGCCGCGGTGATGATCGTTCCCAGGGAAGACACGCCGTCAGTGTACGAACGTGCTCGCGACCGCTGCGATCAGGCCAGCGGATCGCCGCTGGTCATCCCCGACCCGCCCGACGGCGGCGTCTTCGGCTCCGCCGCGGGCACGTCGGCCATCGGCGAATCGTGATGGTCGCCGGCCGCATCGGCCAGCGGGTCGCCCGCGGGCGGCGTCGCCGACTCGGCCTCGGGGACAGGCACGGGACGGCCATGCTCGTCGTATCCGGTGACGGGCCCGCCCTGCGTCTGTTCCGCGCCGCCCTGCTGCTTGGCGTTGAAGTTCTCCTGAACCTCCTCGAGCTTGTGCTGGGCCTGCTCGGCCATCGACTTGGCGCGCTCCTTGAGCGTGCCGTCCTTGGCCTCCTGCTGGACCTGCTGCGCCATCTGCTTGGCCTTGTCGAGGAATCCCATCGCCACTCAACTCCTTGTCCGCTCGTTTGGCTCGTGCCCCCCACCATATGCCCTCTACGCGGGCCGTGCGCCTCGATCGAGCGCGTCGGTGAAGCGGCGCGGCACCCGCGGCGCCGCGGGCCCGTGCTCGTGCTCCCAGAGCGTGATGACGAGCAGCTCGCCGGGCCTGGTGCGGCGGCAGACGTAGATCAGCGAACGGTCGCTCAGATCGGTGACGTAGACGGTTCCGGGCCTGCCCCGCGCTCCGGCCGGCGCAGCGTCGCTGATCCGCCCGGCCTGCATGGCCTCGCCGGCCCGCCGGGCGACCTCGAGCTTGAGATCGAGCGCACCGCCGACGCGCTGGCCATAGCGCTCGGCGGCATGGTCGGTGACGGCGATCAGCATCGCTGGGCGGTCTCGATCAGGGCGCCGCGACAGCGGCGAATCCGCTCGCGGCGAACACAGGCGCTCAGCGCTCCCGCGGCCAGAGCAGGCTGTCGAGACCGACTACGAGCGGCTCGGACTGGCTGCCGATGCTGCGCACGGCGAGCAGGACGCCGGGCACGAACGACGTGCGGTCGGTCGAATCGTGGCGGATCGTCAGCGTCTGTCCCTGATCGCCGAGGATCACCTCCTGGTGGGCGACGAGCCCGGGCAGCCGGACGGAGTGGATCGGCACCTCGCCACGCATCAGCTCAGCGGTGTGCTTGGCGGTTCCCGACGGGCGGTCGAGCTTGCCGTCGTGATGGAGCTCGATGATCTCAGCCTTCGCCATCAGCTCGGAGGCCTGCTGGGCGAAGCGCATCATCAGCACCGCCCCGATCGCGAAGTTGGGTGCGAAGAAGGCGCGGCCGGGCCCCAGTGCCCGCAGCGGCTCGAGCTCGAAGCCAGTCGTCCCGAAGACGCAGTCGACACCTGCCCGCATGCACTCGGACACGTTCTGAAGGCCGGTGTCGGGGCGTGTGAAGTCCACGACGACGTCGCAGCCGGGAAGGATCTCTGCGAGCTCGGTTCCGAGCGCCGGGTCGGCGCGCCCGCTCAGCTCGAGGTCCGCGGCGGCCTGCACCGCCTCGCAGATCGTGCTGCCGACCCTGCCGGCGGCACCTGAGACTCCAACTCGGATCATGTCAATGGGCTCTGTTCGGGGCGCCGCGTCCGGCGCCGGTCGTCGCGGGTATCTGCCCGGCCGATTCTACGTTTCCTGCGGGCCGCCGACGCACGCTCAACGCGCCGGCACCGCCGCCAGGCCGTCGGGCCCGATCGCCGCGAGCGACAGCCGCTCGGGATCGAGCAGCTCGCAGGCCAGCGACTGCAGGTCGCCGGCGCCGACGGCGTCGAGCCGCCCGAGCAGTTCGTCGATCGTGAGGATCGGCATCCCGGCGATCAACGCGCCGCCGAGCCGGTTCATGCGCGCCCCGGTCGATTCCAGCGCGAGCACCGTCCGCCCCTTGACGCTCTCCCGTGCGCGATCGAGCTCGGCGGCGGGCACCGGCTCCTCGCGCAGCCGTGCCAGCTCCGCTTCGAGCACTTCGAGCACGGTCCCGACGTTGTCGTGCCGGGTGCCCACGTATACACCGATCTCGCCTGTGCCCGCCATCAGCGAGACGAACGACGACACGCTGTAGGCAAGCCCGCGGCGCTCGCGGATCTCCTGGAAGAGCCGTGAGGAGGCGCAGCCGCCGAGCACCATGTCGAGCACGCGCAGCGCAAACCGGCGCTCGTCGTCGCGCGCGATCGCCGGGCCGCCGAGACAGAGATGGGTCTGCTCGGTCGGCTTGACGAGCACGCGCTCGGCGCGGGCTGCGGCAGGCTGCGCGGGCCGTACCGATGGCCCCCGGTCGCCGTCGGTACCGAGGCCGTCGCGGGAACGCTCGACCAGCTCGACGAGCCGGTCGTGGTCGACCGCACCGGCCGCCGCGACCACGCCGGAGCCGTAGTGACGCCGGTGGAAGGAGCGCAGGTCGGCGATCGACATGGCGCCGACGCTCTCACGCGTGCCGATCACCGGCCGGCCGAGCGGCGTGTCGCCGAAGACCGCCGTCGCGAGCAGGTCGAAGACCTGCTCGCCGGGCTCGTCCTCGTACATCGCGAGCTCCTCGAGCACGATCTCTCGCTCCTGCTCGAGATCGGACTCGTCGAGGCGCGGCTGCCAGACGAGCTCGGAGCCGATCGCGAACGCCTCGTCGAGATGTTGGTCGAGCACGCGCGCGTAGACCGAGGTCGTCTCCTTGCCGGTCGCGGCGTTGACCTCGCCGCCGAGCGCGTCGAAGCGCTCGTCGATCTCGGCCGAGCCGTAGCTGGCCGTGCCGCGGAAGAGCATGTGCTCGAGCAGGTGGGCGACGCCGGCCTGTGCGGGCTTCTCGTCCCGCGAGCCGGCCCCGACGAACCAGCCGACGGCGACCGAGCGGACGTGATCGAGACGCTCGCTGACGACCGTGAGGCCGCCGGCGAGCGTCGTGATCTGTTCACTCATGTCCGCTCAGGGCGGACGTCGACGACAGACGTGGGACTAGTCCCGGTCGGTCCTGTGGCGCGGGCGCCCGGAGCCGCGCGGCCGGTCGCCGCCGCGGTCACGGTCGCGGTCGCGGCCGGAGCGCTCGCGTCGGCCGCCGTTGCCGCCGGCACCACCGCCGGCGCCGATCGCGGCCAGCTCGTCGGCCGACTTGCCCGCGACCTCGGGGTCGTGCGCGAGACGCAGGCCGATCCGGCCGCGCTCACGGTCGACCTCGACGACCAGCACCTCGAGCTCGTCGCCCTTGTTGAGGACCGCCTCGACCGACTCGGTGCGCGAGCCGGGCGAGACGTTCGAGATGTGCAGGAGGCCGTCGGTGCCCTTGATCAGCTCGATGAAGGCGCCGAACGTCGTCGTCTTGACGACCTTGCCGGTGAACGCGTCTCCGACCTCGACCTCCTTGGTCATCGAGGTGATCCGCTCGGCCAGCTTCTGACCCTGCTCGCCGTTGGAGCAGTAGACGAGCACCTGACCGTCGTCGTTGACGTCGATCTGGGCCTCGAACTCCTCCGACAGGCCGCGGATCGTCTCGCCGCCCTTGCCGATCAAGAGACCGATCTTCGACGGGTCGATCTGGATCGTGATGATCCGCGGCGCATAGGGCGATAGCTCGGCGCGCGGGCCGTCGAGCACCTGCTTCATCTGGCCGAGGATGTCGAGCCGGGCGGTGTTCGCCTGTTCGAGCGCGTCCCTGAGGATCTCGAGCGTGACGCCCGTGATCTTGATGTCCATCTGCAGCGCGGTGATGCCGTCCGCGGTACCGGCGACCTTGAAGTCCATGTCGCCGAGGTGATCCTCGACGCCGGCGATGTCGGTCAGCACGACGTAGTCGTCGCCCTCCTTGATCAGGCCCATCGCGATGCCCGCAACCGGCGCCTTGATCGGCACGCCCGCGTCCATCAGCGACAGCGAGCTGCCGCACACCGACGCCATCGACGATGAGCCGTTGGACTCGAAGATGTCGGAGACGACCCGCACCGTGTACGGGAAGTCCTCGATCGACGGGATGACCGGCACCAGCGCCCGCTCGGCAAGCGCGCCGTGGCCGATGTCGCGGCGCTTGGGGCCGCGCATGAAGCCGGCCTCGCCGACGCTGAAGGGCGGGAAGTTGTAGTGGTGCCAGTAGTACTTCTTGGTCTCCAGCCCGAGCGTGTCGAGCCGCATCTCCTCCTTCAGCGTGCCGAGTGCGGCGACGCTGAAGGCCTGAGTCTGGCCGCGGGTGAAGAGCGCCGACCCGTGCGTGCGCGGGGCGACCGAGGCCTCGATCGTGATCTTTCGGATCTCCTGCGTGCCGCGGCCGTCGGGGCGCTTCTTGTCGACGGCGATGCGGCGGCGGATCGTCTGCTTCTCGAGCGCCGAGGCCGCCGCGCTCGCGGCCGCCTTCTTCTCGGCGTAGTCGGCCGCGCTTTCGTCACCGGCGTAGTGGGCGACGATCGCCTGCTTGGCGGCGGCGGTCGCGTCCTGACGCTCGAGCTTGTCGATCACCTGCGTGGCGGCGTCGAGCTGGGCGCCGTGCGAGGCCGTGATCTGGCTGAGCAGCTGCTCGTCGATCTGCGGCGCCTCGATCTGCAGCTTCTGCTTGCCGCACTTGGCAGCGAGCTCGACCTGCGCGGCGATGATCTTCTTGATCGCGTCGTGGGCGATGTCGAGCGCATCGAGGATCTCGGCCTCGGGGATAAAGTTCGCTCCCGCCTCGACCATCAGGATCGCATCGGCCGAGCCGGCGACGATCAGGTCGAGGTCGGTGTTCTCGACGAGATCCTCCTCGCTCGGGTTGACGACGAAGTTGCCATCGATCTTGCCGATCCGCACCGCGCCGGTCAGCGCAGCGAGCGGCACCTCGGTCAGCGCCAGCGCCGCAGAGGCGCCGTTCATCGCCAGAATGTCGTACGGATGGACATGGTCGATCGAGAGCGGGATCGCCACGAGCTGCGTCTCGAAATGCCAGCCCTTGGGGAACAGCGGCCGGATCGGCCGATCGATCATGCGCGCGGTCAGCGTCGCCTTCTCGCCGGCGCGGCCCTCGCGCTTGAAGAAGCTGCCGGGGATCTTGCCCGCGGCGTACATGCGCTCCTCGACGTCCACCGTCAGCGGCAGGAAGTCGACGTCGCGGAGGTTGCCGACCGTTGCGGTCGTGAGGACCATCGTGTCGCCCTGGCGCACGACGACGGCCCCGGATGCCTGCTTGGCCATCCGGCCGGTCTCGAAGCTGATCTCCGAGCCGGCGATCTCGACGGTGACCGTGGTCACGGCGTCATCAGACATATGTGTGTCTCCTGTGGCGGGCCGGCGCGTCGGACTCGGCGGGCCCCATTCGTTCGTCTTCGATCCGATACGTAGTCGCCGGACAGTCTAGCCGCGCCCCCGGGCTCCCCTGTTTTCGCCGCCCACCCCACCCCGGGGCCGAACAGGCCGGATGCGACGCCATCGCGTCGAATTTGACACGTTCCGCACCGCTGGGGGGAGAGAAATGGTCCGTGCGGCCCTTATCAAGTATGGACTTCGACGAACTGGCCTGTGGACAAGAGGGCGTGATCGCGATCTGGCAGCTGCTCGATCTCGGCTGGTCGCGCCGCAAGGTCGGATGGGCCAGCCGACGCTGGCGGACGCTGCACCAGGGCGTCTGGGCCACTGGCCACAACACACCGACCGCCGATCAGCTGCACTGGGCGGCAAGGCTCACGACCCGTGATTCGGTCGTGAGCCACGCAAGCGCCGGTGCCAGCTTCGGGTTCTTCGCGAACCCGAGGGCGTTCACGGTGATCACACGTCCGGGCCGAGGGGGCCGCGAGCGGCTCCCGGGCCTGCTCGTCTGTCATTCGAAGCTGCTCGATGGCGACGTGCCGCACAGACCGGGCAGGCCGCCGGCGACCTCGGCGCCACGAACCGTGCTCGACCTGGTCGCTGTGCTGCGTTCGGAGACCGCCCAGCGGCGGGTAGTCCGCGATGCGCTGCGAGTCGGGGCCGTCACCGGGCTGTCGCTCGAGCTGATCTGCCGCCGTCACCGCGGTCGCCGCGGCGTCGCGCTCCTACGCATGTTCGCATCGGAGTACGCATCGCTTCCGGCGACACGCACGCGCAGCGACGCGGAGCTGCTCGCAATGGCGACATTGGCCGGGGCCGGTGAGGAGCGCCCTGAGCTCAACGTGAAGATCGCAGGCTACGAGGCGGACCTCGTCTGGCGCGACCAGCGGGTGATCGTCGAACTGGACGGCCCGACCTTTCACCAGTTCGAGTCCGAGGATGCGCTCCGTGACGCAGCCTGGTCGCGAGACGGGTGGTCGGTCAACCGGATCAGCACCGACGTCGTCTACGACGATCCGAACCAGTTCTTGCGTTTCACACGCGCCGCACGCTCGCCGAACAGGTCAGACAGCACGTCATGACGTCGCATTCAGCCTGTTCGGCACCGGGGCTGCGGCGCGCTAGCGACGCAGACCGGCGCGCTAGCGACGCAGCCCCCGCCGCAGGCGGACGATGTTCGGCGCAGCCGAACTCGCAAGGCTGCGGCGCGCTAGCGACGCAGCCCAAGCTCAGCGATCAACGAGCGGTAGCCGTCGAGATCGCGCTTGGCCATGTAGTCGAGCAGGCGACGGCGCTGGCCGACGAGCATCAGCAGGCCGCGACGGCCGGCGTGGTCCTTCTTGTGCGTGCGCAGGTGCTCGGTCAGATCGCTGATCCGCGCCGACAGCAGGGCGACCTGGACACGGGTGTTGCCGGTGTCCTTCTCGTTCTCGCCGAACTTGGCGATAATCTCCTGCTTGCGGTCGGCACTGAGCGTCGTCATGCGGCGGGACAGGCTAGCAGTCGCCGGCCAGCAGCCTTCGAGTCTCATCGACGTCGGCGTGCATCTGCTCGATCAGCGCCTCGGTCGAGACGAAGCGGCGCTCGCCGCGCAGGCGCCGCCGGAACGTGACGCGCACCGGGCGATCGTACAGGTCGCCGCTCCAGTCGATCAGGTAGGCCTCGATCAGCTCACCGCGCCCGGTCTGGAACTGCGGCCGCACGCCGACGTTGACGGCCGCCGGGACGGTCTGTGCGCCGGGCGTGCCGGGGTCGATCGTAACCGTGCATGCGTAGACGCCGTGCGCGGGCAGCACGGTGCGCGGGTCGGGAATCAGGTTGGCGGTCGGGAAGCCGAGCGTACGGCCGCGCTTGTCGCCGTGGACGACGGGACCGTCGAGCGTGAACGAGCCGCCCAGCAGCTCACCCGCATACTCGATCGCCCCGCCGGCGATCAGCCCGCGGATGTGGCTCGAGCTGACGATCTCGCCGTCGATCTCGAGCAGCGGCTCGATCCGCGCCGCGAACCGACCGTCGCGGGCCAGCATCGTGCTGTCGCCGGCGGCCCGGGCGCCGAAGCGGAAGTTCTCGCCGACGGCGACGTCGGTGGCCTGCAGGCACTCGACGATCACCTCGTCGATGAACAGCTCGGCGCTGCGTTCGGCCAGGGTGCGGTCGAAGGCGATCACGACGAGCTCCAGCACGCCGAGTCCCTCTATCAGCTCTGCCTTGCGGCCCAGCGGCGTCAGCAGCTTGGGCTCGGATCCGGGGGCGATCACGGCCTGCGGGTGGGGCTCGAACGTCAGCACCGTGTCGCAGCCCGCGATCACGGCGCGATGACCGCGATGGACACCATCGAACGTGCCGATCGCGACACGTCGCGGGCGCGGCTCGAGATCGAGCAGATGCGTGATCCTCACGGCCGGAAGCCTACGCGGGAGACGAGCCTGCCGCCGACGACCTCGGCGAGCGCGACCGGCGCGCCGTCCGGATCGATGCATAGGAGTTCACCGGCCACGCCCGGCGGTGCGTCCGGCCGCAGGCCGTGACCGAGACGGTCCGCGTCGCCTGCGGGCAGACGGACCTGCGGGACGAGGCCGGCGAGCGCGGCCGTGATCGGGAGCATCTCGCCGCCGGCGTCGGTCACGGAGAACGGCCCGATCTCGGTCCGCCGGAGCTCCTCGCAGTAGCCGTCGCCAAGCTCGGCGATCAGCGATCGCACGTAGGTGCCCGACGAGCAGGCGATCGTGAACCACGCGCGATCGCCGTCGCGCCGGTCGAGCCGGAACTCGGTGATCTCGACAGCGCGCGGTGCGAGCTCCACCTGCTGTCCGGCGCGGGCCAGCGCGTATGCCCGGCGGCCCCCAACCTTGACGGCGCTGTAGGCGGGCGGGCGCTGCATCAGGACCCCATGTGGGAGCACCAGCGGCTCGGGTGGGAAGCGGCCGGTCTCGGTCAG
>CAZYMM010000036.1:0-3511 GCA_964648515.1 uncultured Conexibacter sp. | reverse complement strand
GCCGCCATCGCATGTGCGCGGGGCGTGGTGTTGCTGTACATGAACCTGCCGGTGTCGGTCACGAGACCGACGTAGAGCGCCTCGGCCAGGCCGTCGTCGGGCGTGACGCCGAGATCGTCGCAGAGCTGCCAGATCATCTCGGTCGTGCACGCCGCGTCGGGATCGATCCAGTCGATGTCGCCGAAGCGGGTGTTGTCGTGATGATGGTCGATGTTGAGCACGGCACCGTGCGGACGCTCGCCGATCTCGACCGGGTTGCGGTCGATGTTGCCGCAGTCCAGGTAGATCACCGTGCGGCGGTCGAGATCCTCGGGAAGCTCGGTTCGCACGTTGCCGACGTCCAGGAACGCGTACTCGTACGGCAGCGGCAGGTCGGCGCCGTCCATCACCATCACCGGGTCCTTGCCGAGTTGGCGCAGCAGGGCATCGACGGCGATCAACGAGCCGAGCGCGTCACCATCCGGGCGCTCGTGGGTGAGCAGACAGAAACGGTCGGATTGCTCGATCACGCGTGCGACAGCGCCGCGTGGCCCGGGGCTGCTCACCGGCCCTGCTCCTGCGAGCGCAGCAGCTCGCCGAGATGGCCGGCGCGCTCTGCCGTGTCGTCGTGAACGAAGCTGAGCGCCGGGGTGCGCTTCAGCCGCAGCTCGGCGGCGATCCGCGACTGCAGCAGCCCGTGGGCCGACTCGAGGGCCGCGAGCGACACCTGCGCCGCATCTGGTTCGCCGCCGAACACGCTGACGAAGACCTTCGCGTGGCGCAGGTCGGCACTGGTGTGGACATCGGTGATCGTGACGAACCCGAGCCGGGGATCGGTCAGCACGCCGCCCGCGATGGCATCGGCGATGACCTCGCGCACCGCCTCGTCGACCCGCCGCATTCGTCCCCGCGACACGGTCATCTGGTCCTTGGCCGGCTACCTACCCGACGGGCTGTAGCTCGCGCTCCACATGCTTTGTCTCGTACACTTCGAGGACGTCGCCCTCTTGGATGTCCTGGTTGTTGGCGAGCACGATGCCGCACTCGTACCCGGCCGCGACCTCGCGTGCGTCGTCGTTGAACCGCTTCAGCGTCGCGACCGTCGTCGTGGCGATGACGGTCCCGTCGCGGACGATGCGGACGCGGGCGCCGCGACGGACGACGCCGTTGGTGACGTACGAGCCGGCGATCGCCCCGATCCGCGATGCGCGGAAGATCTGGCGGATCTCGACCGTGCCGAGGTCGGCTTCGACCTCCTCCGGCGCCAGCAGTCCCGACATCGCCGCCCGCAGGTCGTCGAGCGCCTGGTAGATCACCGAGTAGGTCTTGATCGTGACGCCTTCGCGGTCGGCGAGATCCTGCGCGGCACCGACCGGCCGGACGTTGAAGCCCATGATCACGGCGCTCGATGCCGATGCGAGCATCACGTCGGACTCGGTGATCGCACCGACGCCGCGCGCGATGATGTCGACGAAGACCTCGTCCTGCGGCAGGCGCGCAATCTCGTCGTCGAGCGCTTCGACCGAGCCCGCGACGTCGGCCTTGATGATCAGCTGCAGCTCGGGCGTCTCCTCCTCGCGGGCCTCGGCGAAGACATCCTGGAAGGACTTCTTGCGGCCGGCACGGCGGGCGATCGCCTCGGACTGCTCGCGGGTCGCGCGCTCCTGTGCCAGCCGGCGCGCCTCGCGATCGTTCTCGACGACACGGACCATCTCACCGGCGGAGGGAACGCCGGCGAAGCCGAGCACCTCGACCGGGTCGCCGGGCAGAGCCTCGTCGACCCGCTCGCCGAGGTGATCGATCATCGCGCGCACGCGGCCCGACTCCGATCCAGCGAACAGCGCATCGCCGATCCGCAGCGTGCCGCGCTGGACAAGCACCGACACGACCGGTCCGCGGCCCGGATCCAGTCGGCTCTCGATCACGACGCCGGACGCCTCGGCGTCCGGATTCGCTTCGAGCTCCTCGAGCTCGGCGACGACGAGCAGCGTGTCGAGCAGGTCGTCGAGGCCGATGCCCTGCTTGGCCGAGACGTCGACGAACTCCGTGTCCCCACCCCACTCCGAAGGCTGCAGGCCGCGCTCGGTCATCTGGGTGCGCACGCGGGTCGGGTCGGCGCCCTCCTTGTCGACCTTGTTGACGGCGACGACGATCGGCACGTCGGCGGCGCGTGCGTGGTCGATCGCCTCGTCGGTCTGGGGCCGCGGTCCATCGTCGGCGGCGACGACGATCACGGCGATGTCGGTGACGCGGGCGCCGCGGGCGCGCATCGCGGTGAACGCCTGATGGCCGGGCGTGTCGAGGAAGGTGATCAGGTGGTCGTTGTGCTCGATCTGGTAGGCGCCGATGTGCTGCGTGATGCCGCCCGCTTCACCGGCGGCCACGTTGGCCTTGCGGAACGCGTCGAGCAGCGAGGTCTTGCCGTGATCGACGTGACCCATGATCGTGATCACCGGCGGCCGCTCGACGAGATCGTCCTCATCGTCATCGAAGACGAGCTCCTCGTCGGCCTCGTCACCGACGTGGATGATCTTGATCTTCTTGTCGAACTCGGTGGCGAGCAGCTCGATGTGGTCGTCGGAGAGCGTCTTGGTGAGCGTCGCGAGCTCGCCCATCGACATCAGCTTCTTGATCACCTCGGGCACCGCGACGCCGAGGTACTCGGCGACCTCCTTGACGTTCGAGCCGGAGTTGATGCGGATCGTGTCGGTCCGCGTCATCTGGTCCTCGACCAGATGCTGCGGCACGTCCTCGATGATCGTGCGACGGCGACGGCGACGGCGACGCGGCGGCCGCTGCGGCCCGGCGCCACGCCCGGGCCCACCCGGCCCGCCACCGGGGCCGCGGCGCGCGGCCTGGGAGTCGATCACGACGCGACGCTTGCCGCCCGGCCCGGTCTCGATCCGGCCGCGGCCGCGGCCCGAGGGCCCGGTCTGCGACTCGTCTCGCTTCGGACGCTTCGGAGGCTCGGGGACGGAGATGATGCGCGGTCCCATCCCGGGTTCCGGCGCCTTCTTGTCGGGCTTCGGCGCCTCGGTCTCGGGCGCGGCGGCCTCTGCCTTCGGCTGCCCGGGGGACGCCTTCGCGGCGGCTTCGGGTGCAGCCGGCTTCGCGGCCTTCTCCGGCTGTGCGGCCGGCGGCTGCAGGGCCTCGGGCTGCGGCGCCTGCGACTGCGGTGCTGCCTCGACCTCGGGTACCGGCGGATTCTGCTCGGGAGTCGGCGACCCCGGCGCTGCACCGACCGACTTGCCGGTTCCGCCACCCATCGCGCGCCGCGGATCGACCGGCAGCGCGTCGAGCACCGGGCGCGGACGGCGGATCTCAGGACGCGCCTGCTCCTCCTGTCCGGGGCGCCTGACCGAGCCCGCGCGGCTGCGCGCCGGCTGCGTGTTGGGATTCGAGGGGCGCGCAGGCTGGGACGTATCGGGGCGCACGGGCGCGCCGCGGCCCTCGGGCGGGCGCACCGGCTGACGGCGGCCCTCGGGCGGGCGGACAGGCTGACGGCGACCCTCCGGCGGGCGCACCGGCTGGC
>CAZYMM010000035.1:0-17415 GCA_964648515.1 uncultured Conexibacter sp. | reverse complement strand
CCCGCTGGGCCGACAACGACGTCTACGGCCACGTCAACAACGTCGAGTACTACGCCTTCTTCGACACCGTGATCAATGCCTATCTGATCGAGCAGGGCGGCCTCGACATCCACGCGGGAGAGACGATCGGGCTCTGCGCCGAGTCCCACTGCCGCTACCTCGCCGCGGTCGCCTTCCCGGACGTGGTCGATGCCGAGCTGCGGGTCGAGCAGCTCGGCAATGCCAGCGTCCGCTACGCGCTCGACCTCTTCAAGGGCGGCGAGAAGGTCGCGGAGGGCTGGTTCGTGCACGTCTTCGTCGACCGCGCGACCCGGCGTTCGCGGCCGATCCCGGACCCGGTGCGGGCGGCGCTTGCGCGCTTGGCGTGATCAACGGCGTCGTGGCGCGACCGGTTCTGACTGCTACCAGCGGACCGCGTGCAGGACGTGGGTCTCGGTGAACGAAATGTCCTTGCACTTCTGGACGAGCGGGTCGCTGCCGGTCTTCGTTACGCGGCCCTTGAGCGTCAGGCGCATTGTGTTCGATCCGACCAGCCTGCCCGACCACGTGAACACGATCTCGTAGTCGTTGGCCTGGTCCTGGTATTCGGGCAATAGGTTGTTGTAGGTGATCTTGCCGCTGAGCTTGCCGCGCTTGAGTTTGATGATCCCGTAGTAGTTCCATGCCGAACCGAGTGGCTGCGGCTTGATGTAGTCGCAGTACGCCTTCATGACGTTGAACTGGATCTGGTAGGCGGCTCCGCCCTTGCTGGCGACGTCGTAGCAGCTCCGGTAGTCCTTTGGGGTAGCTGTCGTGCAGCGTCCGTAGCGATAGTTGGCTTTGTATCCGGCGGCGTTTGCGGAGGTGGCTACGGCGGCGGTCGCGAACATCAGGACGCCGGCGATCAGCAGGGGAAGGATCGGACGGTTCATGTGGAAAAACCTAGTCGCTGGTAGGCGGCGCGGCAATAACCGCATCGGCATCGCTTCGGGACCGCATCGGCCGAACGTCCATTTCGGCCTGCGGCCGGCATCGGCCGAACGTCCAGTTCTGGACGCTGCGCGACAGATCCGGCGGCCGTCCGCCGAAGATGACCGTGACGTGTGAGGCGGTCCTACCAGAGTGTCGGTTCCCCACCCGGGTGCGGCAGTTCCCTCCGCACCGGAGCCAGTTCCCCACCGTCGTTCCCCACACCCCCCTGTGCACCGAAGGCCCCGCGGAAGACCGCGGGGCCTTCGGCGTTCCGGGCCCCGGCCCGCCGAACAGGCCGAATTGCACGCCATGGCGTGCAATTCGGCCTGTTCGGCAAGGGGCAGCTACGCGCTCGCCGCAGCCGGCGCCACGCGCTGCAGGAACGCCAGGTAGTCGGTGACCGCCCGCTCGAACGCGTCGCCGACATAGATCTCGAAGTGGCCGACCGGGTAGTGGTGGATCTCGGCGTGCGGTGCGCGGGCTGTCTGACGCGTGGCCTTGCCCGCCGGAGCGACGCTGTCGCGATCGCAGATCGCGACGAACAGCGGGCAGGTGATCCGGCTCGCGCGGCGGCCGGGGGAGTAGCGGATCACGTCGAGCGCGGTGCGCGCGGTCACGCGGTCGTCGAAGTCCGCGAGCCCCTCGGTCAGCGCCCGGTAGCCGGGCTGCGCATCGGCGGCGGTCATCATCGCGACCTGACCGCTCTCACCGGTCAGTGGCACGTAGCGGGCCGGCCTGCCGGCAACCGACCCCAGGGCGTCGACGACACCGCCGGCGGTCAGCCGCAGCGAGGTCAGCGGCGGGATCCGCAGTGCCGAGGCGATGCCGTCGGTGAACGGGCACTGGGCGATCGCGCCCGCCAGCCGGTGGTCCTCGGCGGCGATCGACAGCACATGGCCGCCGCCGAAGCTCGTGCCCCAGATCACGATCCGGCCGGGATCGACCCCCGGCAGCGCACGCGCGCAGGAGATCGCCGCACGCCAGTCCTCGAGCTGGCGACGCACCGACAGCAGCTGGCGCGGCTCGCCGCCCGAACCGCCGAAGTGCCGGTAGTCGAAGACCAGGCAGCGGTAGCCGGCGGCGCTGAAGCGTTCGGCGAACGCATCGAGCCGCGCCGCCTTGACGCCGCCGAGCCCGTGGGCCATCACGATCGCCGGGCCTGGGGTGACCGCTCCGTCCGGCTCATAGAGCCAGGCCTCGCAGTCGTCCTGACCACTCCTGAACCTCAGCGTCTGCCTCATGTCGGCCAGCCTAACCATGCGGATGAGAGGACTCGAACCTCCACGTCCCGAAAGACACAGGCACCTGAAGCCTGCGCGTCTACCAATTCCGCCACATCCGCTCGGGTCCGGGCAGGATAGCGGGCGCCGGCCGGCGCGCATGAGCGCCGTTGCTATCCTCGCTCGTCCCCGCGCCGCCATCGTCTAGGGGACTAGGACGCCGCCCTCTCACGGCGGAAACCGGGGTTCGAATCCCCGTGGCGGTACTGCGAGAACCCCGGGCCTCTACCGGGGTTCTCGCTGTTTCTGGGGTGGGTGCGCGCCAGATGCGCGCGAGCCCCTCGGGGCATCGCTGTCCCGAGGGGCTCGCGCGGCACTGCAACGATCACAGCGTCAGAGCGTGACCGCCGCGCCACGCTCGGCCGGCGCTACGACCTCGAGCTCGTGTACGACACGCTCGGTCTCGTACTCGTGCACGATCAGACCGGCGATGCCCAGCGCAGCGAACCCGAGTGCCGCGGCGAAGCCAAGCCAGAGCACCGTGATCGGCGCAAACACCATGCTTGCGACGATCGTCCAGGCCCCGAGGATCGCTGCGGTCCCGCCGATGCCCCGCTGGGGTGCGCGGCCCGCGAACGCGGCCATCGCGAGTCCAACGGTCGTCGCGGCGATTGCAACCGCAAAGACGAGCCAGATCACAACTGCCGGTGCCCAGGCCTGTGTGGCTACCACAAGAAAACCTCCGAGGACGACGAGTGCCAGATTACACAGGAAGCGAGTAGTCATAATGCCCTCCTTCAGGTGGGATGGGCGTCCACTCATGCGGGCGTCTCGTTGTCTACTTCCAGGTACAAGTATATCGAAATAGTCATGGACGACCGGCCGGAACGTGGACGGGCCCCCGTCGCCGGGGGGCCCGTCCGTCCTGAGGTGCCCGGGTCGCCGGGCTGGGGATGAGGTCAGCCGATCAGCGAGGCCTTCAGCCTCACCCCCTTGCCGACGACGAGACGCGAGATCTTGACGAGGCGGTTGGTCCGGATCGTCCGGGTGATCGTGCGGCCGTTGCTGAGGCGGATCTTGATCCGCACGTGCCGCTTGCCGGAGTTGACCCGCACCCAGACATGGCCCTTACCGCGCACGTACTTGGTGCGCAGCAGGGCGATCCGGGTCGTCTTGCCCGGCTTCGCGGCGGGGCTTCCCTGACCACTGTCGGTCACCGGTGCCAGCGCGGCTGCGCCGCTCGGGCCGGCTGCGGCCACGATCTCACTCTGAGTCGGCGGCGTTGTGCCCAGCGATGCAGGCGCCGGCGGAGTCACAGGCCCGCCGTTGCCGGCCGGAGGCGGCGTGCCGCCGGTCGAACCCGGCGCCGCAAAATCGACCTTGATGTCACGCAGCAGCCCCTCGTCGGCGAACAGCGCGATCACGTTGACCTTGCTGTGGTTGCTGTTGAACACCTCGATCGCCACGTTGCCGTTGTCGTCGGTGCGCGAGCAGCCGGCGGAATTGAACGGGAGCGATGACAACGGTGCCGGTCGCGAGTTGACCTGGAACCGCCCGTCGGCAGGGCCGGTCCAACCGCTGAACGGCAGTGAGCCCTCGGCGTTGCTGTCGAGCATCCAGCAGACCAGCTCGTTTGCGAACGGCTGTCCGTCGATGTCGTTGGCATGGGCGACGACGATGCGAGCATTGTCGTTGGCGGGATTGGACTCGGTCACAGGACCCTTCGGGTAGTAACTGAGCGACTTGTTGAACAGGTTGTGCACCGTCTTGTGGATCGTCGCCGAGGTGACCGGCGGCGCGTCGACGGGCTGGTACGGGTACTCGGCCATCGCGCTGATGGCCGACGTGCCGAGCACGTCGATGTTCTGCAGGTCGCAGCCACGGTTGTCGTTGATCAGCACCGGCAGGTTGTCGAAGTAGAAATCGTCACCGGGCCGGTACGTGACCTGTGCCTCGCCATGCTCGTCGGTGTAGACGGCGACCGTCTGCGGGCCACCGGGGCGGAGCCGCGGAACGTCGCGGCCGCCGCGGATACCGAGCGTGCGCTGCCAGCTCACGAACTGGTTGCACGCGGTCGGCCCGTCGTGCGCGACCACGAGTGGGAACGCGTCCCAGTTGTGGTAGAGGCCATCGAGGAAGAAGCCCTCGAAATTGTTGCCGCGTTGCGGTCCGTCGATGCCGGACGCCTCGGGGCTGCCCTGCGATGTCGCCGGGATCCACTGGCTGTAGTACGGCTCGTAGAGGTTGCCGGGGGAGACGGTGCCGTTGCCGTCACGGCTGTAGACCTTGGTCTTGTCCGCGGGGGTCAGCGAGCCGACGCCGCTGATGTCACCGGAGTTGCCGCTGTTCGGCGTGATCGCCACGTCGACGCGGGCGGCCGGCATCGGTGCGTCGGCGGCGGTCAAATGCCCGTCGCTGAGCAGCGTGTCCATACGTGCCGGATCCCACGGCCCGAACGGCCCGACACCCGTGCCCAGGGCGCCGTGGATGTCCCACGTCATCGAGGGGGTGAAGTTGTAGGGGTCGTTGGTCGTTGCCAGCAGCGAAGCCAGCAGAGGCCAGTCCTGCGGCAACGTGAACGTGCCGCCGGGGCCGAGCGGATGCGGGAACGTGCCCGTCACCTTGACCTGCACGCGGCCCTTGTTGGCGGGCTGATCACCGGCGTTGAAGTTGCCGTCGCCGCTCGGGTCGGCGACCGCGGACTGTGAGGCCGGCGGCACCGGAGGATCGTTGTTGGTCGCCTCCTTGATGCTGAGCGTGCCGAGCGACATCCAGACGAACAGGAACTGATGCTTGAGGACCGGGACGCCGTTACGGTCGCTGATCACGAGCTTGACGCGCGCCAAGCCGGGATCGGAGGAGACCATGTCGAAGCGGACGCAGTCACGCTGGGACTCGGGCAGGTTGCGGGAGCGGAAGAACTGGATTGTGCCGGTCTCCAGCTGCGGGTCGCGGCCGGGGCCGCTCCAAGACTCGACGAGCACGTCGACGCGCAGGTCGCGCCCGTTGAGCGTGCCGTCGCCGTCGTAGATCTGAGGAATGCTGTCGCACTTGACCGCCCTGACCTGCTCGCCGCGCCAGGCGACGTAGGGCACGTTGGTGGTGAACATGTTGGGCGGCGTGTCCGCCTGGGCAGCACTTGCAAGCCCGACGGACAACGCCATGGTCACGGTTGCCAGGACGACCCCGAGCCACCTGCCTCGAGCGCCTCGACCTCCATGTTGGGTCTTGGACATGAGTGTCTCTCTTCCGATCGGCCTTCCGGGCCACCAGCGAATCTGACGGCCCGATGAACAGGAACTCAACGGAAACTAAGTCCGCAACCCTGGGTGTGGGAACGATCGTCGGGGTGGTCTTCGCCCGTCCGCTGGAGCAGCCCCCGCGTCGCCTGTCGGGTCGGCCGCGCCCACCCGGACGGGTAGGCGGCCGGGCCACTCGATCGACGCCGCGACTGTCTCTCTGAGCGCAGCCGCGGCCTGCAGCCGGCTGCTGACGTGCAGCCGCCGGTAGATGTCCCGGAGGTGGAACTTGACGGTGTTTGGCGAGAGCGCGAGACGATCGGCGATCTCGGCGTTGGAGAGCCCGTCGGCCACCAGCTCGAGCACCTGGATCTGACGCGCTGAGAGCCGGCTGAAGATGCTGGTGCCGTTCGCACGGTGGATGGTGGCCAGCCAGCCGGCAGGATGGACGTCGTTACCTGCCGCCACTCGCCGGATCGCGTCGTGAACCTCAAGCAGCGAGCAGCTGACCGGAATCACGGCCTCGATCTCGTGGTCGACCGAGGCGATTGCGAGCTCGGGCGTCGTCGTATCGACCAGCAGCAGGGTCGGCGAGCCGGGCAGGGCGCGCCTGATCTTCGCGAGGAAGTGCAGTTGCGGGTCGCCGGGCACGAGCAGCGCATCGATCACGATGACGACGCGCCGGAATGCCGGGACTGCGCTCTGGCAGCGGTCGATCAGCTCATCGACGGTCGTGCCGTACGCGAGCGTGGCGATGCCGGCCGTCCTCAGGCTCTCGATCAGCGCCTCGGAGAAGACCCGCTGCCGCTTGCCGAGAACGATCGAGAGCGCGAGGTCCATCGGCACTCCGGCTCCGCGTCCACCGGTTGCTGCCGATGACCTCTGCCCGCGCCTTGCCGCCGGGCTGTCGTTGTTCAACGACCGTGTCATGAGCGATACTCCGGATCTGAGCCTACGCGTGACCCGCGCTTCGGTGCAACGTAGATGTGGTTAATCTGCAAGCCGTCGCGACGACATCGCGCGCGCCGTGCTCGGCAGGGACGCGTTCAGAGCACCGAACGTCGCGCGGAGAGTCGGCTCAAGCGGGCGCCTGCCGCTGCCGATACGCGGGAAGGGCGGGCTCACACATGCAGGCGGACGAAGGGCGGCGATGGTGATGATGGCGACGGTGGCGCTTGGAACCTGACGGGACAGCCGACCCTGACCGGTTGCGCGCGCTGATCGCCGCCCAGCAGCGCGAGCTCGACGCGCTGCGCCGCGAGTCCGATCACGGCGAGCTCTTGATCGACGCGCTCAACGCGATGCTCGTCGTCCACCGCGACGACGACCCGTTCGCGGGCGTCTTTGCGGTGCTCGAGTCGATGTTCGGGGCCTCGCACGCGCTGATCCTCGGTGAGCCGCAGGACCCGGCCGCGCCTGGGCTCGAGTGCATCGCCGCCACGGTCCCAGAGCTGGTCGGCGGCTGCTGGCCGCGGCTTGCGCTCTTCGAGCAGGCGCTCGGCGGCGAGGCGGGCACGGCACCGGACGGGCTCGGTGCCGAAGGCTGGCCCGGGCGGGCCGCCGCGGCCGGGCTCTCGGCTGCGCAGTCGGCGCTCTGCGTGCCGGTCGGCTTCCGTGAGCGGCGCGGTGTCGTCGTGCTGCTGCGCGCAGCGGGCGCTGAGCCGTTCGCGGCCCGCGAGGCCGGTCTGGTCGCCAAGCTCTCGCTGCTGGCCTCACATGCGTTTGCCGCGCGGATGGCCAACCGTGGTGAGCGTGAGCGCGAGCGCCTGCGGGCGATGACCGACGATCTGCGCACGGCCCAGGCGTCGCTTGCCCATCGCGCCAACCACGACCCCCTGACCGGGCTGCCGAACCGCGGCTTCTTCGAGGAGCAGGTGCGGTTCGCGCTTGCCGGGGCCGGACCGGACCGGCGTCTGGCGCTGGCGTTCATCGACCTCGATGGCTTCAAGCAGGTCAACGACCTCTACGGGCACGCGGCCGGCGACGGGCTGCTGGTCGGCGTCGCCGAGCGGATGCGCGGGAGGATCCGCGGCAGCGACGTGCTGGCGCGGATCAGCGGTGACGAGTTCGCGCTGATGCTCGACCCGGTCGACTCGCCGCAGATGTTGGAGGCGATCGTCGGGCGGGTCGCGAAGGCGCTCAAGGCGCCGATCGAGATCGGCTCGATCAACGTGCTGCCGTCGGCGTCGATCGGGGTCGCGATCTTCCCCGATCACGGTTCGCGGTTCGAGGAGCTGATGGGCAACGCCGATCGCGCGATGTATGCGGGCAAGAGCTCGGCGCGGGGCCGCGCGACCTTCTTCGACGGCGAGATCGCCCGTGCCGCCGCCGGCCGC
This sequence comes from uncultured Conexibacter sp., assembly GCA_964648515.1. Classification (GTDB taxonomy): domain Bacteria; phylum Actinomycetota; class Thermoleophilia; order Solirubrobacterales; family Solirubrobacteraceae; genus Baekduia. The sequence goes on along the minus strand of CAZYMM010000035.1, from coordinate 9,669 downwards.
GTACGGCTCGAGCAGACCGTGCGGCGCGCGGTCCGTGAGCGCCGCTTCCGCAGCGTGCTGCAGCCGAAGATCGACCTGCGCACGATGCAGATCGTCGGCTTCGAGGCGCTGACGCGGCTTGTCGGCGAAGACGGCTCGCTGGCGCCGGCCGCGGGCTTCATCGACGCGGCGACCGAGCTGGGCCTGCTCGACGACATCACCGAGATGCTGCTCGACGAGATCACCGCCGGACAGGCGGCGCTGCTCGCGGCGTTCGGCTCGCGCATCACGACGAGCATCAACGTCTCCGCCCAGCAGGCCGCTGTGCCGCGACGGATGGCGGAGCTGCTCGACCGGCTCACGGCAACCGGTCGTGCCGACCGCTTCGCCGTCGAGCTGACCGAGAACGCGCTGCTCGACGCGGCCGCGTTCCAGCATCGCGTGCTGCCGCTGCTGCGCCGTGCCGGCGTGCGGGTCTCGATCGACGACTTCGGCACCGGCTACGCGTCGCTGGCGAGCCTGCTCGACATCACCGTCGAGGAGCTGAAGATCGACCGCGCCTTCGTCGACCGCATCCACGAGCGGCCGCGCAGCCAGGTGATCGTCCAGGCGCTGACGGCGGCCGGCCGCGAGCTCGCGGTCAGCGTTGTCGCCGAGGGGGTCGAGACCGCCGAGGAGCTCGACTACCTGCTGGCCGAGACGTCGATCGGGATCGCGCAGGGCTATCTGTTCGCGACGCCGATGACGCTCGACGAGCTGCTCGCCGGACGTGACGAGATCCTGGCGCGTCTCGCCCGGCTCGCGGCGCGCGCACAGGGATCCCCGAGCGTCGTCTGAGCGGGCGTCCTGTCCGGTGCTGTGATCGCGTAGCGTCTACAGACGTGAGCGACCATCCGATCTGTCCGACCTGCGGGCAACCTGCGACCGTCGCGCTGGCGGGGCCGGAGCACGGCTGGGAGTGCGGCAACGAGGCCTGCAGCGAGTTCGGCCAGCCGCTGCCGGGCAGCGAGCCCGAGCAGGACGAATAACGACCGGCCGATCGAGCAGGAGCCGCTCGACACGTGCGACAGGGAGCCAATCGTCGCCGGTCGTCTCATCGGTTAGCGTCGATCCCTGATGCTCGGAATCGACATCGTCCGCGCCGGCGCCCGTCGTCACCGCGATCGCGTTGCGCTCGTCTGCGGTGACCGCCGGCTCACCTTCCGCGAGGCAGACGCGGCCTCCAACCGGCTCGCGCGGACGCTGATCGCGCACGGGGTGGCGCCGCACAGCCGGGTCGCGCTGCTGCTCGGCAACGGGCTCTGGACCGTGCCGCTCGACTATGCCTGCGTGAAGGCGCGCGCGACCAGGGTGCCGCTGAACCCGAGGCTGTCGGCGACCGAGCACGCGCGGATGCTCGAGGACGCCGATGTCGCGGCACTCATCTACGACGCCTCGCTGCAGGAGCGTGCCTCGGAGCTCGTCGACCGGACCGGCGGGCTGCAGATGCTGTCGCTCGGGCCGGGGCGGACCGGCGACCCCGATCTGCTCGACGCCAGCAAGGATGCCGATGCGAGCGATCCGCTGCTTGCGGCCGAAGCCGACGATGTCGTCGTCGCCCTCTACACGTCGGGCACGACCGGCACGCTCAAGGCCGCACAGCACACGCAGCGCAGCTGGACGGCGATCACCGTCAACACGATCGCCAACGTCGTCTCGCCCGGCCCCGGCGACGTCATGCTGCACGCAGCGCCGCTGATCCACGCCAGCGGCCTGTTCGTGCTGCCGTTCTGGCTGCGGGGCGGCCGCCAGATCGTGCTCGAGGGATTCGACCCGGCCGGTTACGCGCAGGCGATCGCCGAGCACCGCGCGACGCACATCAACCTCGTCCCGACGATGCTGCAGATCCTGCTCGCGATCGGCGTCACCGGCGAGCAGGTGAGCAGCCTGCGCTCGGTGATCTACGGGGCTTCGCCGATGCCGCGGACGACGATCGAGCAGGCGATCGACTCGTGGGGGCCGATCTTCACCCAGTACTACGGCCAGACCGAGGCGCCGCTGGCGATCTGCACGCTGCGTCCCGAGGACCACGCCGGCCGCGACGCACCGCTCGGCGCCTGCGGCCAGCCTGCGGTCGACGCCGAACTGCGGCTGCTCGACCCCGAGGGCCGCGAGGTCGCCGACGGGCAGGTCGGCGAGGTCGTCGTCCGTGCGCCGTTCCAGATGGCCGGCTATCTCGATGCGCCGGAGCTCAACGAGGACACCTTCCTGCCCGGCGGCTGGCTGCGAACGCGTGATCTCGCCCACCGCGACGAGCGCGGCTTCATCCATCTCGGCGACCGGACCTCGGACATGATCGTCAGCGGCGGTTACAACGTCTACCCGCGCGAGGTCGAGGATGCCCTCTATGCCCATCCGGCGGTCGCCGAGTGCGCGGTCGTCGGCGAGCCGCACGAGCAGTGGGTCGAGAGCGTCGTCGCGTTCGTCGCGCTGCGGCCCGGGGCGCAGGCCGGCGAGCACGAGCTGCGCGAGTCGGTGCGTGAGCGCCTGGCCGGCTACAAGGTGCCGCGACGGGTCGAGTTCGTCGAACAGATCCCCAAGAGCGCGGTCGGCAAGATCCTGCGCCGCGCGCTGCGCGACCGGCTCGGCGAGGAGCGGACCGTCTGAGCGCCCGGCGCGGGCGCGCCGTCAGCCCCGCGGCAGCGTGCCGCAGACGATCTTGGCGCGCACCGGCATCGCGCTCGTGAAACCGCCGGGCTGGCCATCGGCGACGAAGCTGAACGCCATCGAGCGTGAGCTCATGAACTGCGCCCGCTCGATCGTGGGCGTCACCCAGCCGCCGTCATCGGCCGGTGACCGGCGCTGCGGCCACAGCTCCGCACCCCAGCCGAGGATGCGGCCGCGTTTGCAGCTCGCGGTCCCGCGGGCCGGGGCGGTGCTGCTGACCGTTCCGGTGAACTCCGCCAGGTTCACGCCGGTCGCCCGGACGCAGGTGGCGCGCGGGTAGCCGCGCATGCTCGGGTTGGCGGCGAACTGACCTTCGTACGACTTGGTCAGGTAGTACTTGAACGTCCAGCGCCTGGTACCGTCGGGCAGCGACGTGGCGCCGGCGACGGCGGGCGCATGGCCCTGCGCGAACGGGGCTCCGAGGATCGCGTAGCCGCTCTTGCAGGAGAGTGTGCCTCCGACGTAGGAGCCCTGGCCGTCACCGGAGAAGTCACCGCTGAACCCGTCGTAGTAGGGGGTGCGGCCGCCGCGAACACACAGCACCTGGAGCCTCGTCGTGGCGCTGCCCTTGGCGCCCGAGACGAACACGCCGACGCCATAGCTGCCCAGGTCCTGCGCGGCCAGGGGGTTGGTCGCCGACACGACGCCGAGCGACAGCGGGAAGTAGTTCTTGCCGCAGTTGGCCCTGATCTCCTGCTTGCGTTCGAAGTAGATGCCGGTCGAGCCGAGCGCGGGAACCTGGGTCGTCTGCTGCTTGGCGGTGAAGACCTTCAGCTGCGGTGTCGTCTTCTTCTTGCCCTTCGCCTCGGCGACCGCGGGCGTGATCACGAGCAGGGCGCACAGGATCGTCGTGACCGATGTCCTCGAGAGCAACATCAATAGGACCATAACGATGATCGGATGGCGGTACGCCGTTACCGGCGCAGGGGTTCTCAGCCGCGACCTGCCGCAAGGCCGCTGCCCTCGCGGGCGATCGCCCGCTCGAGCAGGCCGCCGGCGACGGCGTCGGTGACCGCGGCGGCGGTCACGAACGCCGGCTCGACGCGGCTCGCCGTCTCGCCGGCGGCGCGCAGCACGAGCCGCGCCGCCTCGTCCGCGCTCAGCGACGGCATGCCGCGGTACTCGTCCTGCGCCGGGGCGATCATCGGCGTCCGCACCAGCGGCAGGTGGACCGAGGCCATCGAGACGCCGCTGCCGTGCAGGTCGGTGTTGACGCTGCGCCCGAACGCGTCGAGCGCGGCCTTCGAGGCCGTGTAGGCGGCGAACTGCGGCGAGGGGACGCGCGTGCCCCAGGTCGAGACGTTGACGACCCTGCCGCGCTGCTGCTCGAGCATCGACGGCAGCACCGCCAGCGACAGCGCGACCGGGCCGAAGTAGTTGATCGCCATCGTTCGCTCGAAGTCGTGCAGACGGTCAAACGACTCGGTGATCGGCCGGCGGATCGAGTGCCCTGCGTTGTTGACGAGCAGCGCGACCGGGCCGTATTCGGTCACGAGCCGCTCGCCGAGCGTGCTCGCCGCAGCGCTGTTGCTGAGGTCGCAGCACTCGACGACGGCGCTGCCGCCGGCGGCCGCGATCCGATCGCGGACTCGCTCGAGCTGCTCGCGGCGGCGGGCGACGAGCACGACCCGCGCGCCGGCACGACCGAGGTGCACGGCGGTCTCCTCGCCGACCCCCGACGACGCGCCGGTGACGACGACGGTCTGTCCCGAGTAGTCGCGGCGGCGCTCACGGCCAAGCAGCGCCAGGGCGGCGCGGCCCGGCGCCTCGATCGGCCGGCTGATGCCGATCCGCGCGACCGCGTCGCCGGCGCGCAGCGCCCGCCGGCGCAGCCCGCGTGTCGGGTCAGCCACCGGCCGCCTCCGGCTTGAGCGCCGAGACGAGCTGGAACATGCCGTGAAGCTTCTGCTGCTCGACGGTCAGGCCGAGCCGCTCGAGCCCCTGGCGGAACTCGTCGCGGCCGAACATCCGCACCCCGGTCGCCTGCGGGAACGCGTTCAGCAGCGGGCGCAGCGGGCCCGGGCCGCGTTCGCAGGTGACCAGCAGCGCGATCCGGCCACCGGGCCTCAGCACCCGCACCAGCTCGCCGAGCACGTCGAACGGGGCGGCGATCAGGTGCAGGGCGGCGACGCAGCTGACCGCGTCGAAAGCGCCGTCCTCGAACGGCAGCCTGGCAGCGTCGCCGAGCACGTAGTCGGCCCGCGGGTCGGCCGTCTCAGCGACGGCCTGGCGGAGCATCGTCGGCGAGGCATCGAAGCCGACGACCTGGGCCGCCGGCCCGAGCGCGCCGAGCAGCGGTCGCGTCGTGTTGCCCGGCCCGCAGGCGACGTCGAGCACCCGCTCGTCACCCTTCAGCCGCAGCGAGCGCAGCACCGTGCGCTGCTCGGTCGCGCCGAGCCGGCCGCCGGAGACGACGGTGAAGATCGCCGGCCGCCACAGCCGCTCGTAGATCCGCGGCACGAGCCGTGACTGCATCGCCTGCTGGCCGACCGACTCGCCGCGGACGTCGGGCGGGGCGCCCGGTGCGAGCAGAAAGCCCTCCGCCGAACGCTCGAAGGAGTCGAGCCCCAGCGACGGGCGCGAGGTGGTTGCGGGCATCGTGCCAAGATAGGGGAAGTCTCCCCACGAGCTAACCGAGGACAGTGATCGTGAACCAGCAGCAATTCGACAAGGTCAAGAACGGACACGGCTTTATCGCCGCGCTCGATCAGAGCGGCGGTTCGACCCCGAAGGCGCTGCGTCTGTACGGGATCGAGGAGGACCGCTACTCCGGTGAGGACGAGATGTTCGACCTGATCCACGAGATGCGCACGCGGATCATCACGAGCCCGTCGTTCGGCGGCGACCGGATCGTCGGCGCGATCCTCTTCGAGCAGACGATGGAGCGCCAGGTAGAGGGCCGCGACAGCGGTGACTACCTCTGGGACGTCAAGCAGGTCGTGCCGTTCCTGAAGGTCGACAAGGGCCTGGCCGACGAGGCCGACGGCGCGCAGGTGATGAAGCCGATGCCGGGCCTCGACGAGCTGCTCGACCGCGCCGTCGCCAAGCGCATGTTCGGCACCAAGATGCGGTCGGTGATCAAGCTCGGCAACGCGGCCGGCGTCGGCGCCGTCGTCGACCAGCAGTTCGAGGTCGGCCGGCAGATCGTGGCCAAGGGCCTGGTGCCGATCATCGAGCCCGAGATCGACATCAACAGCCCCGAGAAGGCGGTCGCCGAGCAGCTCCTGCGCGACGCGATCGCGGCCCAGCTCGATGCGCTCGGCGAGGGCCAGAACGTGATGCTGAAGCTGACGCTGCCCGAAGAGGACGGGTTCTACAGCGCGTTGGTCCAGCATCCGCGCGTCGTCCGCGTCGTCGCGTTGTCCGGTGGCTACTCGCGCGAGGAGGCCAACGCCCGTCTGGCCCGCAACCCGGGCGTGATCGCGTCGTTCTCACGCGCGCTGACCGAGGGGCTGCTCGACAGCCAGAGCGACGCGGAGTTCAACGCCGTGCTCGACGAGTCGGTCGGCTCGATCGCCGCCGCATCGGCGGGCCAGCCGGTCTGAGAATCTGACGTGCTCCCGACGCGCCGCCCGCGCTGGGCGGCGCGTCAGCTCGCGGCCGGCGGCGCGCTCGCGCCCGGCTGCCAGAGCGGCTCGTCGGGGCCGTTGGCCGTGCGGCTGAGGATGAACAACAGGTCCGAGAGCCGGTTCAGGTAGCGGACGACCTCGGGATTGCCGTCGGTGACCTCGAGCGCACGCCGCTCGGCGCGGCGGCAGACCGTCCGCGCGACATGCAGCTGCGCGCCGGCTGCAGTACCGCCGGGTAGGACGAACGAGCGCAGCGGCGTCAGCGCGGCGTTGAAGGCGTCGCAGTCGCGCTCCAGCGCCTCCGTGTAGGCGCTCGTCACGCGCAGCCGCTCGCGGTCGCCGCCGTGCGGCACCGACAGGTCGGCGCCGAGATCGAAGAGTTCGTTCTGCACGCGGCGCAGCACGGCCGCGACCGGCTCGTCGAACACTGCCGTCGCCAGCGCCAGGCCGATCACGGCGTTGAGCTCGTCGGTGGTGCCGTAGGCCTCGATCCGCGGGTGGGTCTTGGCGACGCGGCTCATGTCGCCGAGATGGGTCTCGCCACCGTCGCCGAGCTTGGTGTAGATCCGGGTGAGGTTGACGGCCATCGCGGGGTGCAGGCTACCGGCCGCTGCGCTAGCCTTGCCCGCCGACGGCCCTGTGCAGGGAAGCCCGGTGTGACTCCGGCGCGGACCCGCCACTGTGACGCGAGAGGGCCTCGGCAGATGCCACTGGGACAGGTTCCCGGGAAGGCGCCGCGGCCCGTCAGATCGCCAAGCCAGGAAACCTCGCTCGGCCGCGACGAACAACCCCGACGCCTTCGCGGAAAGAGGTGGGCAGGATGAAGAAGATGGTTCTCGGGCTGCTGGTCGGAGCCCTGCTGACGGTCCCGGCTCAGGCCGGCGCGACCGATGTGACGGTACGTGTCGAGGGCGCTGCGCAGACGCTCGTGCAGCGGACTACGGTGACGCTGCCGGCCACGGCGCCGAAGCCCGATGGCACCAACGCCTGCGCGGCCGGCTCGGCCGGCGCCGCGCTCTGGGTCGCGACCGGCGGTCAGTGGTCGGGCACCCATTACAGCTTCGGATACGCCGTCGAGACGATCAAGGGGGAGAGCCACAACTTCCCCGACCCCGACTACTGGGAGTTCTGGCTCAACGGCAAGAGCGCCTCGGCAGGCGTCTGCGAGACGCCGGTGAGCGCCGGTGACCAGGTGCTGATGATCGTCCAGCGCTGCGAGATGGCCGCCGACTACAGCTGCACGAACCCGCCGCTGCTGCCGCTGGCTCTCACGGTGCCGGGCAGTGCTCAGGCCGGCGTCCCGTTTGCGGTCAAGGCCGAGCTGCTCGCCAAGGACGGCAGCCGCACCGCCGCCTCCGGCGTCACGATCACAGGCGGCAGCGGGCCGGTCGTGACCGGCGCCGACGGCAGCGCGCAGGTGACGGTCGACAGTGCCGGCGCGGCGGTCGCGCTGACCGCCGCCAAGGCCGGGGCCGTCCGCGATGAGGCGACGCTGCGGGTGACGGCTCCCGACGAGCCGTCGCTACCGCCTGTGGTCTGCGTCACCAACGGCGCCGACGGTCTCTGCGGCAGCCCCGATCGCACGACGCCGTCGGTGCGGCTCGCGGCGCCGCTCGAGGGCAAGCGCTTCACGCGGGCCAAGGCGCCGCGGACGCTGAAGGGCAGCGTCACGACCGGCCCGTCGGGGATCGCCAAGATCGAGCTGCGGATCACACGGCGGACCGGGGCGCGCTGCGTGATGTATGACGGCGCACGTGAGCGCTTCGTGCGGATGGCGCGCTGCGGCGCCGAGCGTGGCGTCTGGTTCCCGGTGGGCACGAGCGCCGACTGGAGCTACCTGCTGCCCGGACCACTGGCGCGCGGGCGCTACGTCGTCGACGTGCGCGTCACCGACCGCGCCGGCAACACCACGACGCTCGCGCGCGGCACGACCAGGAGCGTGTTCCACGTTGTCTGACCGGCGCCGCAGGCCGCTTGCCGCCGTCGTGGGCGCCGTATTGGCGGCGCTCACGGTCGGCGGCTGCGGCTTCGGCGCCGGCGAGCCGCCGGGCAAGACCGGTCTGCGCGTGACCAAGGACTTCGGCTCGGTCCCGATGATCGACACCGACAGTCCGAAGAGCTCCGGTTCGGACACCGTGATGCGCCTGCTGCAGCGCAACGCGGGCTCGGTGGGCACCCGCTTCGGCGGCGCGTTCGTGCAGTCGATCGACGGCGCGGCGGGCGGCCAGCGGGACGGCCGCAGCATCGACTGGTTCTTCTACGTCAACGGGTACATCTCCGACAAGGGCGCGGCGTCGGTCAAGCTGCATCCGGCCGACCAGGTCTGGTGGGACCTGCGCGACTGGACGTACGCCGATCGGATCCCAGCGCTCGTCGGCTCCTACCCGGAGCCGTTCGTACACGGCTTCAACGGTCGCCGGCACCCGACCCGGGTCGAGTGCGGAACGGCCAACGACCTCTGCGTCGACGTTCAGAACCGTCTCATCAACGCCGGTGCCGTCGCCGCGATCGGCAGCGTCGGCCGCAGCTACACCAAGCAGACGCTGCGCGTACTCGTCGGGCTCTGGCCGAGCCTGCGCGACGACCCGACCGCCGGCACGATCGGTCAGGGCCCGCGCCAGAGCGGCGTGTTCGTGAAGATCACGCCCGACGGCCGGACGATCTCGACGCTCGACCCGACAGGCAAGGTCGTCGAGCGGCTCGGGCCGGGCAGCGGCCTGATCGCCGCGACCGCCGCAGGCGGCTATGACACGACCGAGTCCGGCAAGGTCCGTCGCGACCCGGTCTGGGTCGTGACCGGCACCGATGACGCCGGCCTGCGGGCCGCTGTCCGCGCGCTTGACGAGGGTGCTCTGGCCAGCCGCTACGCGGTCGTGATCAAGGACGGCCGGCCGGTCGGAGTGCCGGAGCGCCCGGCGGGCTGAGCCTTGCTCTATCGCCGCCGGCCGACGCCGCTGCACACCGCCCGGGCGAGCACCGGGGCGGCGTGGTGTGGAGCGCTGCTGCTCGCGATCCTGCTGGCCCGCGGCCCGCTTACGCTCGCGCTGCTCACCGGGGCCGTGTTCGCGGCCGCGGCGCTCGCGCAGACGCTGCGGCCGGTTGCGCGAGCGGCGCTGCTGATGCTTCCAATCGCGCTGCTGTTCGCCCTGATCAGCGCGCTCGTCGCCCGCCAGGGCCTGACCGTGATCGCACGAATCGGTGATCTCGGGCCGTTCGGGCAGGGGGACATCACGCTGGAGGCCGTCGTCTACGGCCTTCTGTTCGCGCTGCGGCTGGTGCTCTTGACGGCGGCGTCGGTGCTCTTTGCCGCCTGCATCGATCCGGACGCGCTGCTGCGTGCCGCCGGCCGGCGCTCGCTGCGCAGCGCGCTCGGCGCGACGCTGGCGCTGCGGCTTGTGCCGGCGCTCGCCGCCGA
>CAZYMM010000034.1:0-17515 GCA_964648515.1 uncultured Conexibacter sp. | reverse complement strand
CGGTGCCGTGGTACGTGCGTTTGAACTCGGTGACCGCGATCAGGTAGAGCAGCTCCCAGGTGCGCTTCCAGCCGCCGCCCAGCGCGCCCGGGCCGCTGACGTCGCGCAGCGGCTTGGCTTGAACGCTCATGAGCCGCTCCTGCGGACGTTGGCGGTGACCTGTGAGCCGATCGAGACGCTGCCGGGACCGGGCCGCGTCCCGAAGACGTGGAAGTCGAGTGCTCTGAGCACGTGCAGCGCGACGTCGCCCTCGGTGCGGTCGCGTGCGATCCAGCAGCTGACGAAGTAGCGGCCCGGAAGCAGCAGGTTCTCCACGGTGCCCGTGACCTCGACGGTCTCCGATGCGCGGACAAGGTTCTGCTCGCCGGCGAGCTCGACGTTGAAGCCGAAGATCGGCGTCTCGTCGGCGTCAAGGAAATGGAACCCGAAGACCGGCTGCTCGAGATCGTGCCGGGCCTCGAACAGCGCGTGGATGCCGATCTCGCAACCCTGTTCGACGTTTGCGACGCGCTCGCCCTGCCCATCGGTCAGCCAGGCGTCGAGCAGGCGCACGTTGACATCGGGGACGCCGTTGTGCGAGCCGCCGTCCGCTGCCGGCCCGTGATAGTTGAGCCGGTAGTAGCGCAGCGCGGCCTCCTCGGGATCGCCGATGTAGCGGACCGCGCCGTCGTGGATCAGCATCGCCCGGTCACACATCGCCTGGACGGCCGCCATGTCATGGGTGACCAGCACGATCGTCTTGCCCGCCTCACGCTTGTCGCGGAACACGTCCATGCACTTGCGGGCGAACGAGGCGTCGCCGACGGCCAGGACCTCGTCGACGAGCATGATGTCCGAGTCGGCTTCGACCATCACCGAGAACGCGAGCCGCACCATCATGCCCGACGAGTAGTTCTTGAGCTTCAGGTCGGCGAAGTCCCGCAGCTCCGCGAAGTCGAGCACCGAGTCCAGGCGGCGAGCGGCCTCGCGACGGCTGAGACCCATCAGCACGCCGTTCAGGACCACGTTCTCACGTGATGTCAGTTCCGGATTGAAGCCGACGCCGAGCTCGATGAACGGGGCCAGCGTGCCCGCCATCTGCACCCGGCCGGCATCGGCCCTGTAGATGCTCGCGAGGATCTTCAGCAGCGTGCTCTTGCCCGACCCGTTGCGCCCGACGATGCCGAAGAACTCGCCGTCATGCACGTCGAACGACACTCCCTGGAGGGCCTTCAGCTCACGCGCCTCGCGCCTGTGGCCCCGCGCGGTGAAGCGCTCCTTGAACGAGTCGACCTTCGTCGCCGGGACCTCGAAGGTCTTGCTGACATCGGTCACGCTGATCGCGAGCGGCTGCGTCACCTCTGTCGTCACCGGCGGCAGGCTACAGCGCGGCGCGCCAGCGTCTCAGCCGCCGCTGCTGAGCGGCGAGCGGGTCGGGCAGCGACAGGTCGCGTGCGGCTCCGGCGACGGCACGGTGGCGCCAGAGGATGCCGGCCACCAGCTCGCTCTCCGAGCCGAGCGTCGCGCTCGTGCCGAAGCGGTGCCGGGTGCCGCGCGCAGCGAGCTCGGCAAGGCACGCGGCCGAACGCTCGGCGCAGACGAAGCGCTCGAGCCGGGTCCGGTCGGCTTCGGCGATGCGCCGGCCGCCGCGATCGAGCAGCGTGGCGGCGTAGAGCACGCGCCCGAGGTAGCCGTAGAAGTACGCGGCCCGTGTCGCCGCCGCAGGGCGGCGCAGCCTGCGGCCCGAGGAGACCTCGCCGAAGACGGCCCCCGGGTGCTGAACGTAGTCGTATAGCGGGCGGTCGACATAGGAGACCTCGCCGGTGGCCAGAGCGCAGCAGGCCAGCCAGTGGTCGTGGAACATCACGCCGAGCGGACCGGGGAACGGCAGCGCGATGTCGAGCAGGTCGCGGCGGAGCATCGCCGCCGCGCCGGTGATCGTGTTGGCGATCAGCATCGACGTCAGATCGGTGTGGTTGTTGTGCCGGCCCTTCCAGAGCGTCTCGCGGTGGACGCTGCCGTCCTCGGCGACCAGCCTCATGTCCGAATATGCGAGGCTGCGGCCGGCGAGCGCCTGCTCGAGCACGGCGAGCTTGTCGGGATGCCAGCGGTCGTCGTGGTCGGAGAGCGCGATCCGCTGCGCGTCGGCAGGCACCAGCGTGAGCGCCCGTTCGAAGTTGCCGTAGAAGCCGAGCCGGCGCTCCATGCGATGAACCGTGAACCGCTCGTCGCCCTCAACGACGCGCTCGATCATCGCCTGCGCATCATCGCCGGAGCAGTCGTCGACGATCACGCAGTGCCAGTCGTCATGGCTCTGTGCGCGAATCGATTCGATCTGTGCCCGGAACAGGGCCTCGGCCGGCTCGTACGTCGTCATGCAGATCGCCACACGGCGACCGGACGGCGCACCAGCGGCCGTCGGTACCGTCGTGCCGGCGGTGATGCTCAAGAGCGATGCGTCACCGGCAGACACCGCCGCCTGCTGGCCTGGGGCCAGGCCGGGCACGCGCAGCACACCCCACCAGCGGGCCCTGCCGTCGGCGGCCCGGGCGGTGCTGGTGATCGCGACCGGCTCGCCGCCGAGCGTCACGTCCGGACGGCCCGGGGCCGACCCGTAGGTGAAGATCGCCGCGGGCCGGTTTGGTGCGACATGGTCCGGGATGGAGGTCTCGACTGTCACCGCAGCCGCGTTCACAGGCGTCATCGTGCAATACCCTGCCACGCCGATGATCGTCTTCGGAGTCTCGATCACAGATCCAGAGATGTACGACCGGGCCGCCGGTCCCGGCATCGAGCGTGCCAGGGAGGCCGACTCGGTCGTGCTCCCGATCTCCGCCGCCGGCTCGATCTACCGGTCCTACAACCTGCTGATCGAGAAGGCTCAAGCGTTCGACGGCGTCGAGGCGCTGGTGCTCGTCCACCAGGACGCAGAGATCGATGATCCCGAGTTCTGCACCAAGCTGCGGCAGGCGCTGTCGGATCCCGAGGTCGGCGTGGTCGGCTGCGTCGGTGCTCTCGACGTGCGCTCGATCGCCTGGTGGGACGGGTCCGTGACCTGGGCCTGCCTGACTCATCGCTACAGCGAGTTCGGCGGTGGCGATGTCGAATCGTTCTCCTGGAAGGGGCAGCGGCGCCCGGCCTACGCCACGACCGGAGAGGTCGACACCGTCGACGGTTTTGTGATGGCGCTCGCGCCGTGGGCGATCGAGAACGTGCGTTTCGACGAGTCGCTCGGCCAGCTCCATGGCTACGACTTCGACTACTGCCTGCAGGTTCGCGAGGCGGGCAAGAAGGTCGCCACCGCCGAGCTGTTCATGATCCACCACCACTCGCTCGATCTCGTCAGCAACCCCGACACATGGGTCGAGGCGCACGTCAGGATCGCCGAGAAGTGGGAGGGCCGGATGCCCAAGGTCGGCGATGAGGGTCACGGCCCTGACTGGAAGCAGCGTGCGCGCCGCGCCGAGGCCGAGGCCGCGGCGGCGCGGGCGATCATGTACTCCGAGCAGCTGAAGTTCGGTGCGCTCGAACGCGAGGTCTACACCAGCCTCAGCTGGCGTCTGACGCACCCGCTGCGGGCGATCAATCAGCGCCGGCGCCGGTTCAAGGCGCGCTTCGCGACTCGGCGAGCAGCGCCCTGAGCTTGTCCTCGGAGAACGGCAGCTCGCGGCCACGGTGCCTCAGTCCGAGCAGCCGCGTGGCCAGGCGGAACGCGCTCGAGCGCAGCAGCTCCTCGATCAGCACCGCCTTGCGGTCGTCGCGGCGCTGCCACTCGTCGGCCATGCTCGCCTGCTGGTGCGCCGTGCAGATCTGAAGCACACGATTTGCCTCGAGGCGTTCGACGATCGGGTTGGTCTCCCACCACGACAGGTAGTCCGCGAGCCGGTCCGCGTAGACCGCATCCTCGTGCCAGATCACGCCGAGCCCGAAGAAGGGGGCGGCTGTCATCATCCGCACGCCGGGGCGCGATGAGACGAAGTCCTCGGCGGCCGTGAGAACCCCGTTGCGCGGTCCGCCCGCGCGTTCGGCGGATGCCCACATCGGCAGCGCCCCGGGGACGATCCCGTCGTCGTGGGGATGGAGCCCGCAATTGCGCACGTACGGGTTGAGCCCCTCGGCGGGCAGGTTGTCGGGGTCCTCATAGGTGTCGCGGCGTCCGTGCGGCCAGCCGACATCGTGCAGCAGGATCACCGGCAGGTCGTCATCGGGGCAGCGTTCACCGATGATCTCGAGCTCGCCGTGGACGCTGAAGTAGTTGTGGTCGCCGTCGAGCACGACGAGCTCGGAGATCGCATCGATCTCACGCAGGCCGGCGTGACTCATCTCTCTGATCAGCGTCAGTCGCGGTTCCGTCCGCGCCAGCTCGGGCAGCGCGTCGTGCGGCGCCGGATCGATCGCTGTCACGACTCCGCCGAACGGCTCAGTGAAGTGGAGCAGCAGTCTCGAGAGCAGTCCGGCCCATGCGCCGACCTCGATGATCGAGCGCGGCTCGACGATCCCGATGATGTCGCGCACCAGCTCCGCGCTGTTGGCCATCGACGAGCCCCAGCCGGCCTGGTCATAGGCATAGAAGTCGTATTCGATGTCGAGCGGTGCAGGCTTCACCCTGCGAGCGTAGTGACCGATACCGCGCCCTGTACGCTCGCGCGGTGCCGCAGCGCCTGCGCATCGATCTCGACTGTCCGCTCCCCGCGGCGATCGACCGTAGCCGGCCCAACGCTGTCGCTGTCATCGGCCGGCACGACAGCGACGGCGTTCCGATCCGGAAGCTGACGCTGATCGCCGCCGGACGACGGACGGAGGTGCGTGCCTTCGCCATGCCGCGCCCCGATCTGTTCACCAATCCAGACGCGGCGGCCGCATCCGGCGCAGGCGAAGACGGAACGTTCCACAGCGGGTTCTGGGCGATCGTCGAAATCGCCGCCGGCAGCGGCGACCTGGAGCTTCAAGCCGAGGCGCGCTACAGCGATGGAACGGTCGAGCGCGCGACAGTCGGTGTGATCGCCGACGACCCGCTGCCCGCGGCACTGGAGCTGCCGGCAGGTCTCGATCCGCACGACGACCTGGTCGCGGTCTGCATGGCGACGCACGAGCCCGACCTCGAGCTGTTCGGCGCCCAGATCGAGTCGATCCGCAGGCAGCGGCACGAGCACTGGGTCTGTGTCGTCTCCGACGACTGCACTGCGCCGGAACTGTTCGCGCAGATGCGCGGTCTGATCGGCGATGACCGGCGCTTCCTGCTGTCGCGCTCGCCGTCCCGGCTCGGCTTCTATCGCAACTTCGAGCGGGCGCTGGCCCTCGCTCCCGGCGTGGCGCCGTACATCGCGCTTGCCGATCAGGACGACCGCTGGCACCCCGACAAGCTCGGTTCGCTGCTGGCCGCGATCGGCACCGCCGAGCTGGTCTACTCCGACGCCCGGATCGTCGATCGGCAGGGCCACGTCCTGTCCGAGACGTTCTGGCAGACGCGGCGCAACGAGCATCAGGACCTGCTCTCGCTGCTGGTCGCGAACTCGGTCACGGGCGCAGCATCGCTGCTGCGCAGCACGACAGCGCGACAGGCGCTGCCGTTCCCGGCTGCGCAGTTCACCCACTTCCACGATCACTGGCTCGCGCTCGTGGCCCGCTCGCGCGGCGAGATCAGGTTCCTCGAACGGCCGCTCTACGACTACGTGCAGCATCGCGGCGCCACGCTCGGCCACGCCGGCGCCAACCGGATGCCGACGCTGCGCTCGCGCCTGCGCAAGCTGAGCCAAGGGCTGCGCGGCCGGATCGGGCGTTGGCGCTTTCACTACTTCGCGAACGGACTGCGTCTGCAGCAGGTGGCGACGGTGTTGTTGGTGCGGTTCGGGGATCAGATGGAGCCCGCGCGCCGGCGGCAACTGCGCCGCTACCTGCGGCTCGAGGACTCGACGCTGGCGCTGATCCCGTTCGCCGCCCGCGGCGCCCGTGAGCTGCTCGTGCGCCGGCCCGCGACGCTGGGCGCCGAGTGGTCGCTGTCCTACGCGTACGCATGGCGGCACCTCGTTGCTACCACCGCGCGGCGCGGGCCCGATGCACGGTTGCGGCTCGGAGCTACCCCGCCCGTGTCGCTGCGTGAGCCGCCGAGCAAGATCGTTCCCGACGTTCCGTCGGTCGAGAGCATGATCTCGCTGATCGCCCCGGTCGAGTGGAGTGTCGACGAGCGAGCGCCGCGCCGGGTCAACGTGCTGATCCCCGAGATCGACCTCAAGCACATGTTCGGGGGCTACATCGGCAAGTTCAACCTCGCGGCGCGGCTTGCCGCCGTCGGCCTCGACGTGCGGATCGTCACCACCGACCGCAATCCTGGCCTGCCGCGCGACTGGCGCGAGCGTGTCGAGTCCTACGACGGGCTCGCCGGTCTGTTCGGGCGCGTGGAGGTGGCGTTCGCGCGCGAGCAGGCCCCGCTCACGATCTCACCGTCCGATCGTTTCGTCGCCACGACCTGGCGGACCGCGCACGTCGCACGGCATGCGGTGGCACAGACGGACGGCCGGCGCTTTCTCTATCTGATCCAGGAGTACGAGCCGCTGACCTGTGCGGTCGGCAGCTGGCAGGCACTGGCCGCCGAGACCTATGGCTTCGAGCACCGCGCGCTGTTCTCGACCGAGCTCCTGCGCGAGTACTTCGCCGCACACGCGATCGGCGTCTACCGCGCCGGAGGCGAGCAAGGCGACGCGGCAAGCTGCTCGTTCCAGAACGCGATCACCGATGTCTCGCCACCTGCGGCCGCCGAGCTGGCACGGCGGACGACGCGGCGGCTCCTCTTCTATGCCCGTCCTGAGCCGCACGCGGCGCGCAACCTCTTCGAGATCGGCATGATGGCGCTGCGGCAGGCGCTCGATCGCGGGGTGCTCGACGGCTGGGAGATCAACGGGATCGGCACCGTCGGCGCAGGTCGCGTGATCGATCTCGGCGGCGGCGCCTCGATCGCGATGCTGCCGCGCGCCGCGCAGGCCGAGTACGGTGCGCTGCTGGCCGGCCACGATGTCGGCCTGTCGCTGATGTTCACGCCGCATCCGAGCCTCGTGCCGCTGGAGATGGCGGCAGCGGGTCTTGTGACCGTCACGAACACGTTCGAGAACAAGACCGCCGCCCGGCTGCGCGACGTGGCCGGAAACCTGATCGCCGCGGAGGCCGCGCCGTCCGCGATCGCCGAGGCGCTGGCCACCGCCACCGCACGTGCCGGCGATGCGCGGCAGCGGATCGATGGCAGCGCCGTACGCTGGAGCCGCAGCTGGGAGCAGTCGCTGCCCGACGATCTGATGCGGCGCGTGGTCGCGCTGCTCGAGCTGGATTGATCGCAGGCCCCTCACCCGTGCGGCGTCGCTTCGAGCATTTCGACTCGCTGCGCGGCCTTGCGGTGCTCGCGGTGCTCGCCTTCCACGTCTCGTCGATGACCGATCACATCGGTCGCGGCATCACCGGGCGGCTTGTCGCACCGCTCGGAACGGTGGGGGTCAGCATCTTCTTCGTGCTCTCGGGCTTTCTGCTCTACCGTCCCCATGTCGCCGCGCGCCGGTCGCTGGGGCCCGAGCCGCGAGGGATCGTCGACTATCTGCGCCGACGGGCACTGCGGATCCTGCCGCCGTACTGGACGGCGCTGACGCTGCTGGCGATCTTCCCCGGCATCGTCGGTGTCTTCACGTCCGACTTCTGGCGCTACTACGGCCTGCTCCAGATCTACTGGTCCGACACGGTCGGCGGCGGTCTGGTCGTCGCCTGGACGCTCTGCGTCGAGGTCAGCTTCTATCTGGTGCTGCCGTTCTGGGCGCTGATCGCCCGGCGTGCCCGCAGCGAGAGCGGCGATGTGGTCGCATTGTTGCTGGTGGTCGTGCTCAGCGGCGCCGTCGCGGTCGCGACGATGCGTCACGGTGTCAGCTATCTGGTCGGCATCTCGCTTGCCGGTCAGGCGATCTGGTTTGCACTCGGGATGCTGCTCGCGCATGCCAGCGTCAGCGGCACCGAGCGGCTGCGAACTCTCGCCGAGGGGCATGCCGTCGCCCTCTGGTGCCTGGCCGCCGCCTCACTCGGCGGTCTCGCGCTGCTGACTCCGGGCAGCGGCTTCGCCGCATGGTTGTTCGCCCAGGGAGTGCCGGCCTCGATGCCGGTCGCGCTCACCAAGATCGTGCTGCTGTTGGTGCTCTGTGCGGCGTTCGTCCTGCCCGCCGTCTTCGGTCAAGAGCGGCGCGACCTTCCGCGACGGCTGCTTGCGTGGCGTCCCGTGCGGTGGCTCGGCACGGTCTCCTACGGGCTGTTCCTCTACCACCTGACGGTCGCCGAGTGGCTCTGGGTCCACGAGGATCCGGTCCACTTCTCGGCGCCGGGTCTGGGCCTGATCGATCGGCTCGGCCCGGGCGCTACCGCGACGATGTTCGTGATCACGCTCGCTGCATCGCTGCCGCTGGCCTGGCTCAGCTACCAGCTGATCGAGCGGCACGCGACCCGTAGGTGAGCGCTTCTCATGCCACGACCTCGACGTCGGCGAACGTGTCGGCCCGGCGCAGTGACGGGAAGACGCGTGACCACAACACGGTGACGGTGACCGCGACCGCTCCACCGGCGACGACGGCGGCCACCGGCCCGATCAGCGCCGCGAGCAGCCCCGACTCGGCCTCGCCGAGCTCGTTGCTGCCGGAGATGAACAGCGAGGAGATTGCAGCGACCCGGCCGCGCATCGAGTTCGGCGTCGAGAGCTGGACGAGAGCGTTGCGCACGTAGATCGAGACCATGTCGGCGCCCCCGGCGACCGCCAGCGCCGCTGCTGCCAGCGGCAGTGAGCGCGAGACCCCGAACACACAGGTCGCCAGGCCGAAGACGGCGACCGAGAACAGCAGCGTGTGCCCAACCGATCGCCGCAGCGGCCGTGCGCTGAGGATCAGGCCGACGATGCCGGCGCCGACGGCGGGCGAGGCCCGCAGCAGCCCGAGACCGACCGAGCCGGCGTCGAGCACGTCACGGGCGTAGATCGGCAGCATCGCCGTGACCCCGGCCGCCAGGACCGCGAACAGATCGAGCGAGATCGCGCCGAGCACGATCCGGTTGCGACGCACATAGCGGAACCCCTCGACCATCTGGGCCAGCGCCGGATCGTCGGTTGCGGCGCGCTCCTGGCTAGTCGGGCCGATCAGCGCCAGCGCGACGATCCCGATCGCCATCATCGGCAGCCCGGTCACGTACGGCAGCCACGGCTTGACCGCATAGAGCAGGCCGGCCGCGACCGGCCCGCCGATCATGCCGAACTGCGACGGGATCGAGCTCAGCGCGATCGCGGTCGGCAGCGCGGCAGCAGGGACGAGGTTCGAGTTCAGCGCCTGCTCGGCCGGCATCAGGAACGCGCGTGCGGCACCGAGACCGGCCGATACCGACAGCAGCCACGTCAGGTCGACGGTGCCTGCGATCGTCGTCCATGCCAGCAGTGCGATGCAGAGCGTCTGCAAGAGCGTCGCGCCGAGCACGACCCGGCGCCGGTCGGCCCGGTCGGAGACGATGCCGGCGAGCGGCGAGAGCAGTGCCAGCGCCAGGAACTGGACCGCGCCGATCGCCGCCAGCACGAGCGCCGAGTCGTCGATCGGCATCGTCCGGCGCGCGATCTCATAGGCCTGCCAGGCGATCACCATCGTCGCGCCGAACGATGTCGGCGCCAACATCGCCTGGGCGACGAAGAACGCCCGGAACCCGCGGTAGCGCAGCGGGTGTTGGGCCGGTTCTTGCATCAGCGAGCGTGAGCCGGGCGCGCCATTCCGGCCGTGCCGCTCACTCCGATCACGCGCCCGGCTGGATTCGAACCAGCGACCTCTTGCTCCGGAGGCAAGCGCTCTATCCACTGAGCTACGGGCGCACGCTTGACGCAGCCTAGCGGGGCGGTAGGGTCGCGACCATGATCAAGGGATTCAAGGACTTCATCATGCGAGGCAACGTCGTCGATCTCGCGATCGCGTTCGTCATGGGCGTCGCATTCGCCGCGGTGATCTCGGCGTTCACGAAGGACTTCATCGGCGGCATCATCGGTGCGATCGGTGGCACCGCCGACTTCGGCACGGCCGGCTTCACGGTCAACGGCTCGAAGATCATCATCGGCTCGACGATCACGGCGCTGATCAACTTCGTGATCGTCGCCGCCGTCCTCTACTTCGTCGTCGTCCTTCCGATCAACAGGCTCTCGGAGCGCCGCAAGAGCGGTGCCGAGGATCCGGAGGAGCTCAACGGCGAAGAGCAGCTGCTGGTCGAGATCAGGGACCTGCTCAAAGCACGCGGGTAGCCTCCGCGGGGTGGACCTCTCCCTGTTCTTCGCCGGCACCGGCGGCTCGCTGCCGACCGCCTGGCGCGGTCTGCCCGCGACGCTGCTGCGCCGCGGCGGCGAGCGGATCCTGTTCGACTGCGGAGAGGGCACCCAGCGTCAGCTGATCCGTTCGGCCGGGCTGCCGGACATCACCGAGATCTTCCTCACCCATCTGCATCTCGATCACTGGCTGGGCCTGCCGGGGATGCTGAAGACCTTTGACCTGCGCGACCGCGAACGGCCGCTGACGCTGCTCGGGCCGCCCGGGACACAGGCGCTGATGCGCCAGCTCCGGCCGCTGATCGGCGGGCTCGGCTACCGGCTGACGGTCACCGACCTGGAGTCCGACGCGATCGTCGACTTCGACGGTTTCGAGATCCAGGTGCTGCGCGTGCGTCATCGCGGCGAGGCCTACGGCTACGCGATCGTCGAACCCGACCGGCCGGGGCATTTCGACGCCGGGCGCGCTGCCGCACTCGGGGTCGCGCCGGGGCCGGACTTCGGCCTGCTCCAGCGCGGCGAGACCGTCGCCGGTGTCAGGCCCGAGCAGGTGATGGGCCCGCCGCGGCGCGGCCGCCGGATCGTGCTCTCCGGCGACACGGCTCCATGCGACATGGTCCGTTATGCGGCCGAAGGCGCCGATCTGCTCGTCCACGAGGCGACGTTCTGCGAGGACGAGGCGCAGCGGGCCAAGGAGACCGGCCACTCCACTGCCCGTCAGGCGGCGACGCTGGCCGCCGACGCCGGGGTCGGCGCGCTCGCGATCGTCCATGTCTCCAGTCGCTACCCGCTGAGCGCGCCGCTGGCCGAGGCGCGCGCCGTCTTCCCCCAGACCCATGCGCCACGCGACCTCGACCGGATCGAGCTGCCGCTGCCCGAGAAGGGGCCGCCGGAGCTGATCCGCTGGGCGCCCGAGCGGCCTGGTAGCGTGGAGAGCGCCGTCGCAGTCGACAGCGACGCGGCGGCGATCACCGAGATCCTTTAACCCGGTCCCGCGAGGCCGAGAAGGAGCGCCATGACAGAGAACACCGTCGCCCTCGACGCGGATGCGATCGCCCGCACGCTGACGCGGATCGCCCACGAGATCGCCGAGCAGACCGCCGCCGACGGCGCACCGCTGGCGATCGTCGGCATCCACCGTCGCGGTGCCGTGCTCGCCCGGCGCATCCACGCGATGCTGGCCGAGCTGCTGGGCCGCGCGCCGCTGCTCGGCGACATCGACATCGCCTTCTACCGTGACGACGTCGGCACGCGAAGCGAGCAGCCGGTCGTCGGTGCGTCGAACATCGGCTTCGAGGTCGACGGCGCGACGATCGTGCTCGTCGACGACGTGCTCTACACCGGTCGCACGGTGCGGGCCGCGATCGAGGCACTGTTCGACTACGGCCGGCCGGGGCGTGTCCGGCTCGCCGTGCTCGCCGACCGCGGGCATCGCGAGCTGCCGCTGCGGCCCGACTTCGTCGGCAAGAACCTGCCGACGTCGCGCAGCGAGAGCGTCCGCGTCCGCGTCGAGGAGATCGACGGCGTCGAAGACGTGCGGATAATCGCCGCGACACCGACCGAA
Organism: uncultured Conexibacter sp.; assembly: GCA_964648515.1. Lineage (GTDB taxonomy): Bacteria > Actinomycetota > Thermoleophilia > Solirubrobacterales > Solirubrobacteraceae > Baekduia. The sequence goes on along the minus strand of CAZYMM010000034.1, from coordinate 5,669 downwards.
GGGGCCGCGGCATGAGACACATGCTCTCGATCGCCGATCTCTCGCGCGCGGACATCGAGCGGATCTGCGATCGCGCCGCCGCGTTCGAGGAGGTCCAGGGCCGGCAGATCAAGAAGGTGCCGGCGCTGCGCGGGCGTACGGTGCTGAACCTCTTCTACGAGGCCTCGACCCGAACGAGGTCGAGCTTCGAGCTGGCGGCCAAGCGGCTGTCGGCCGACGTCGTGAACTTCAGCGCCTCGGGCTCGAGCGTCGAGAAGGGTGAGTCGCTGAAGGACACGATCCTGACGCTCGGCGCGCACCGGCCGGACGCGATCGTGATCCGCACCCCGTGGGCGGGCGCGGCCGAACTCGTAACGCGCTGGACGCCGGCTGCGATCGTCAACGCCGGCGACGGCAAGCACGAGCATCCGACGCAGGCGCTGCTCGACGTCCACACGCTGCGCCGCCTTCGCGGCGGCCTCGACGGGCTCGACATCTGGATCGTCGGTGACGTCCTGCACAGCCGCGTCGCCCGCTCCAACATCCTCGCCTTCCAGAAGCTCGGCGCCAAGGTCACGATCGCCGGGCCGCCGACGCTGATCCCGCGCGGGATCGAGGCGCTCGGCTGTGCGGTCAGCTACACGCTCGACGGGCTCGAGCACGCCGACGTGATCTACGCGCTGCGGATGCAGCACGAGCGGATGACCGAGAGCTGGGTTCCGTCGCTGCGCGCGTACGCCGCCCACTACCAGATCAACGGCGAGCGGCTCAGGCCGCATCAGACGCTGATGCATCCCGGGCCCGTCAACCGCGGCGTCGAGCTCAGCGCCGAGGTCGTCGACTCGCCCCAGGCCGTGATCACGCAGCAGGTCGCCGCCGGCGTCGTCGTGCGGATGGCGGTGCTCTTCGAGGTCCTCGCGGATGCTTCACAGCGGTCCGAGGTTCCGCCCGCGGCGGAGCTTTCGCAGCTCGGGGTGTCCGCCTGATGCCCGCTCTGCTCGCCGGGGTCCCCGGGACACCTGCGACCCTGCTGATTCGCGGCGCCCGGGTGCTCGACCCGCGGCTCGGGATCGACTCGGGCCACGACGTGCTGATCCGTGACGGAGAGATCGCCGAGCTCACCGCGCCCGGCTCGCTGACGGCGCCCGAGGGGGCCGAGCTGATCGACGGGACCGGCCGCACGCTGGTGCCGGCGTTCGTCGATCCGCACGTCCATCTGCGTACGCCGGGCCAGGAGCACAAGGAGAACCTCGAGACCGGCACAGCAGCCGCCGCCGCCGGCGGCTACTGCGCGGTGCTGGCGATGCCGAACACCGATCCGGTGCTCGATTCGGCCGAGCTGCTGCGCTCGCTGCTGCACGATGCTGCCGGTCGGGCGCGGATCCCGGTCGGGTTCGTACCCGCGATCACACGCGGTCTGAACGGGGAGGATCTGACCGACATGGCCGCGCTGCGCGCCGAGGGCGCGGCCGGGTTCACCGACGACGGCCGTCCGGTCGTCTCCGCCGCGATGCTGCGCAAGGCACTCCAATATCAGCGCCTGACCGGTGGCACGCTGGCCCTGCACGAGGAGGACCCGGTGCTGTCAGGCCGCGGGGCGATGCACGAGGGCGAGGTCTCGGCGCTGCTCGGCGTCAGCGGCATCCCGTCGATCAGCGAGGCGACGATGATCGCCCGCGACGCGATGATCGCCGAGGAGGATCCGGCTCATCCCGGCGCGATCCACATCCAGCACGTGTCGGCACGCCAGTCGGTCGAGGCGATCGCCGCCGCCAAGGCCCGCGGCGTGCGGATCAGCGGCGAGGCATCCCCGCATCACCTCTGCCTGACCGACGAGTCGGTGCGTGATCTGGACACGAGCAAGAAGATGAACCCGCCGCTGCGGACCGAGGCCGACCGCCAGGCGCTGATCGCCGGCCTGCGCGACGGCACGCTCGACTGTGTCGCGACCGACCACGCGCCGCACGCCCGCAGCGAGAAGGAGGTTCCGTTCGAGCAGGCACCGATGGGCACGACCGGGCTCGAGACCGCGTTCGCGGCGATCCACACCGATCTCGTCCTGCCGGGTGTGCTCGATCTCGGCCTGCTCGTGCGGCGGATGTCCGACGGCGCCGCGCTGTTCGAGCTGCCGCTGCCGCGGATCGAGCCCGGTGCGCCCGCGAACGTCACGCTGCTCGACCTCGGCGAGCAATGGACCGTGGGCGAGAACGGTTATGCCTCGCGCTCGGAGAACTGCTGCTTTCACGGCCGCCAGCTGACCGGCCGGATCCTGCTGACGGTGGCGGCCGGCGCGGTCGTCCATCGCAGCCGCCAGACGGAGGGAGTGTCCGCATGATGCTTGACCGAGACCGTGCCGTGGTCGTCGTGATCGACGTCCAGGAGGGGTTCCGCTCGTACTCGTGCTTTGAGAAGGTGGCTGCCGCGTGCGGCCGGCTCGTCGCCGGTGCACGAATCCTCGGCGTGCCGGTGATGGCAACCGAGCAGTATCCGCAGGGCCTCGGCGCGACCGTCGCGGCGGTCGGCTTGGAGGCGGACGGCGGGGCCGCCGCACCGGTTGCGAAGACTGTGTTCAGCGCCTGCCGCGCCGACGGGTTCGCGCTCCCGGACGGCCGCGATCAGATCCTGCTCTGCGGGATCGAGACGCACGTCTGCGTCGCCCAGACCGCACTCGACCTGCTCGACGGCGGCCATCACGTCTTCCTGGTCGAGGATGCCGCCGGCTCGCGCCACAAACGCGACCGCCGCACGGCGCTGCGGCGTCTGGCGCAGGAGGGCTGCATCCCGGTCAGCGTCGAGTCGGCGCTGCTGGAGCTCTGCTCCGCTGCCGGAAACCCTGAGTTCAAGGCCGTCCAGGGAATTATCAAGTGACGGTGCACGGACCCACCGCCGGCGAGTGCACGCAGCGCGATCGGCACGCTTATCTCCTGCTCGAGGACGGCACTCGCTTCGATGGCGTCGCGGTCGGTGCGCCCGGCCATGCGGTCGGCGAGGTCGTCTTCACGACCGGGATGTCCGGCTACCAGGAGTCGCTGACCGACCCGTCGTTCGCCGGCCAGCTGCTGACCTACACCTATCCGCACATCGGCAACTACGGCGCCGGTGCCCGCGCGATGGAGTCGTCGCGGCCCTGGGCGCGCGCGGCGATCATGCGCGAGGCCGTCGACCGCGCCGACGCGCCGTTCGCCGAGCTCGGCTGGCTCTCCTGGCTCCGCGAGCAGGGCGTGCCGGCGATCTCCGAGGTCGACACGCGGGCGCTCGTCCGTCACATCCGCGACGCCGGATCAATGCGCGGCGGGCTGTTCCCGGCCGGCGTCGACGAGCCGGAGGCCCGGAAGCTGATCGAGGCCGAGCCGCCGATGGCGGGCCAGGACTTGGCCCGCGTTGTGACACGCGACCGCGCCGAGACCTTCGCCGCGGCACCGGAGTGGAGTGGGGAGGTGGTCAAGATCGCCGCCGTCGACACCGGCATCAAGGGCTCGATCGTCCGCCACCTGAACGCGCGCGGTGCCGAGGTCACGCTCCATCCATGCACGGTCACGGCCGCCGAGCTGCGGGCCGGCGACCCCGACGCATACTTCCTGGCCAACGGGCCCGGCGACCCGGCGACGCTCGGCTACCTCGTCGCGACCGTCCGCGAGCTGATCGGCGAGAAGCCGGTCTGGGGCATCTGCCTCGGCCATCAGCTGCTCTGCCAGGCGGTAGGGCTCGAGACCTACAAGCTGCCGTTCGGTCACCGCGGCGCCAACCATCCGGTCAAGGACCTGCGCAGCGGCCGGATCGACATCACGTCTCAGAACCACGGCTTCGCGGTCCAGACGCCGGACGGCAGCGGCCGGATCGAGGCCGACGAGCCGGTCCGCTGGGAGACCGGATTCGGGGTCGCCGAGCTGACCCACATCAACATGTATGACCGGACCGTCGAGGGCCTGACGCTGCTCGACGTGCCGGCCGCGACCGTCCAGTACCACCCGGAGGCCGGTCCCGGGCCGAACGATGCCGTCCATCTCTTCGACGCGTTCCTCGAGGAGGTGCGCAATGGCCGCTAGCGACCGGCTGCCCGCGGGCTCGCGGATCATGGTCATCGGCTCCGGGCCGATCGTGATCGGACAGGCCGCTGAGTTCGACTACTCCGGAGCGCAGGCCTGCAAGGTGCTGCGCGAGGAGGGCTACGAGATCGTCCTCGTCAACTCCAACCCGGCGACGATCATGACCGACCCGGAGTTCGCCGACGCGACCTATGTCGAGCCGCTGCTGCCGGGTCCGGTCGCGAAGATCATCGAGCGCGAGCGGCCCGACGCGCTGCTGCCGACGCTCGGCGGGCAGACCGCGCTGAACCTGGCCAAGGCCTTGCACGAGGACGGGACGCTGGAGCGGTTCGCCGTCCGCCTGATCGGCGCCGACTACGACGCGATCAACCGGGCCGAGGACCGTGAGCTGTTCCGCGCCACGATGGAGTCCGCGGGGCTGCGGATGCCGGCCAGCGCGATCGCCCACGACGTCGACGAGGCGGTCGCGGCGCTGCCTCAGGTCGGGCTGCCGGCGATCATCAGGCCGGCGTTCACGCTCGGCGGCCGCGGCGGTGGTATCGCCCGCAGCGAGGACGAGTACCGGGCGATCGTGGCCCGCGGCGTCGCCGCATCGCCGATCGGCCAGGTGTTGATCGATCAGTCGGTGCTCGGCTGGGGTGAGTTCGAGCTCGAGGTGATGCGCGACCATCGCGACAACGTCGTGATCGTCTGCTCGATCGAGAACGTCGACCCGATGGGTGTCCACACCGGCGACAGCGTCACGGTCGCACCGCAGCAGACGCTGCCCGACCACCTCTACCAGCAGCTGCGCGACCAGGCGATCGCCTGTATCCGGGCGGTCGGCGTCGAGACCGGCGGCTCCAACGTCCAGTTCGCGGTCAACCCGCAGACCGAGGAGATCCTCGTCATCGAGATGAACCCGCGCGTCTCGCGTTCGAGCGCGCTGGCGTCGAAGGCGACCGGCTTCCCGATCGCCAAGATCGCCGCGCGTCTCGCGGTCGGCTATTCGCTCGACGAGATCCCCAACGACATCACCGCGGTGACGCCGGCGAGCTTCGAGCCGACGATCGACTACGTGGTCGTCAAGTGGCCGCGGTTCGCGTTCGAGAAGTTCGCGGGCGCCGAGGACGTGCTCTCGACCCACATGAAGTCGGTCGGCGAGGCGATGGCGATCGGACGCACGTTCGGTCAGGCGTTCCTCAAGGCGATGCACTCGCGTGAGCTGGACACGACGCCCGATTTCGCGGGGCGGAGCGTCGCCGAACTCGTCGCCGGGCTCAGGCGCCCGACGCCCGACCGCTTCGACGCGCTGCTCGAGGCGCTGCGGCGCGGCGCATCGGTCGCCGAGATCCACGAGGCGACCAGCATCGACCTCTGGTTCCTGCACGAGCTCGAGCGCATCGTCGCCGATCCTGACTCGGCGCTCGCCGGCGAGCGCGTCTACCGCTCGGTCGACACCTGTGCGGCCGAGTTCGCCGCCCGCACGCCGTACTACTACAGCGGTTGGGAGCACGCCGCCCGCTCCGTCAGCTCCCCTGACGGCGACGATCGGGGCCGGCGGCACGAGATCGATCGTGGATCGAACAGATCGGTGGTCATCCTCGGTGCCGGCCCGAACCGGATCGGCCAGGGCATCGAGTTCGACTACTGCTGCGTGCACGC
>CAZYMM010000033.1:2798-17711 GCA_964648515.1 uncultured Conexibacter sp. | reverse complement strand
AGATGGTCGTCGACGAGGCGCGGCGCACGTTCACCTACCTCAACCTCTACGGCTATCTGACCGACGCCGTGATCGTCAACCGCGTCTTCGGCGCCGGCACCGGTGACTACTTCCGCGCCTGGCGTGAGCGCCAGCTCGATCAGCTCGCCGCTGTCCGCGACGGTTTTGCCCCGGTGCCGGTGCTGCAGGCCCCCTACTTCGAGGAGGAGGTGCTCGGCGAGCAGATGCTCGAGCGGCTCGCCGGTGCCGTCTTCGGTGAGGGCGGGCACGACCCGGCCGCCATCCTGCACCGTGAGATCGCAGAGCAGCTCACGCTCCACGACGACGGGACCGCGTCGCTGCGGCTGGCGCTGCCGCTGGCCGAGCGCGGCGAGCTGGTGCTCAAGCGGGTCGGTCCGGAGCTGATCGTCGGCGTCGCCGACCACCGCCGCACGATGCTGCTGCCGCCTGCGCTCGAGGGACTGGAGCCCGCCGGCGCGCGGCTCGAAGACGGCGTGCTCGACATCAGCTTTGCCGCCCCGTTGGCCGCCGGGGTCCCGTGATGACGCGCGACGACCGGCTCGACGAGCTGCGCGACCATCTGCGCGTCGTTCGCGACAGCGCCGCCGCCGCGATCCCGAGTCAGGGCTGGGCCGGCAGCCGCGAGCACGAGCAACCGAACGTCGACGAGGCCGAGGCTCTGCTCAAGGCGCTGCAGGCGCTACGCGAGCTGGTGCCCGACGAGCTGCAGGAGCAGCTGCGCGAGACGATCCGTCAGGTACTGCTGCTGGTGCGGGCGCTGATCGACCTCGCGCTCAGCCGCGTTGAGGCCGGCGAGCATGCGCGGGAGCCCGAGCCGGCGGCCGAGGCGCAGGACATTCCGATCAGTTGAGCGGAAAGCCCTGCGGCCCGCAACTACGCTATTCGGGCTTGACCTGCACGTCGCTGTCGGTCACCGGAACCGGCGCCGACATCCGCGAGGTGGCGCCACTCGCATCCTTGATGACGAATGCCGCCGGATTGTCGATGACCCCGCGAGCGACGACGCCGTCGCCAGACAGCTGCCGCCGGGCTCCGTCGCGATCCTCGACCGACACCGTCATTCCCTTGGCGAGCAGCCACGACACCCCAACCTTAGTGCTGCCATAAGTCATGCGGAGACTGGGCAGGCCCCGCTGCGCGACCGTCGCCACGGCGTCACAGGACGACCCCATTCCGGCTCCGCCAACGTCGGGAACGGCGAAGCAGATCTCGTCACCACGCGCGACAACCCAACCGCGCCCCGACTCCGTCGCAACGGCACGAGCACTCGCGTCGATCGTCGGCAGCATCCGACGCTCAGCCGCGGTCGGCGTGTCATTGGCGCCTGCGGGCGCGGCGAGCACAGGGACTACAGCGAGCGGATCGAGCGCGGCCGGCGCGGCGCTGGTGTCGGCACGCGCTGCCCCACCGACCACCCACGGAACGACCGCCAAACCAGCAACTCCTACTGCTACAGCTACGGCCTTAGGTTTCAGAACGAACATGCGGGCTCACTCCCGTAGTACTGGACACCGAACATCGATTGACCAATCGAGTCAACGTGACGGAGCGTTCTGTCACCGTCGAAGTCTATCAACACGGGCCGAGGGAGCGCGGTGGAGGGTCATTCCCGTATCGGCATACCCCGTGATCGGCTTGAACCCACCGGCCTAGAATCACGGCCATGGACCCTCTCCCCACGAGCGCCGAGCAGGTCACCGAGGGCCTGCGTGAGGCCGGCTATCTGCCTGCCGCCGAGACGGCGATGGTCAGCTTCCTGGCGATGGCGCTCGGCAAGCCGGTGCTGGTCGAGGGTCCGGCCGGCGTCGGCAAGACCGAGCTCGCAAAGGCGCTGGCCCGCGCCACCGGCCGCGATCTGATCCGCCTGCAGTGCTACGAGGGGCTGGACGAGGCCAAGGCGCTGTACGAGTGGAACTACCGCAAGCAGCTGCTGCGAATCCAGGCCGAGTCCTCCGACGCGACCTGGTCGGACGTCCAGGACGACATCTTCGGCGCCGAGTTTCTGCTCGAACGGCCGCTGATGACGGCGATCGCCGCCGAGCGTCCGGTGGTGCTGCTGATCGACGAGATCGACAAGACCGACCAGGAGTTCGAGGCGCTGCTGCTGGAGGTGCTGTCGGACTTTCAGATCTCGATCCCCGAGCTCGGTCAGATCAGCGCCCGCACCCACCCGATCGTGCTGCTGACATCGAACAACACGCGCGAGCTGACCGAGGCGTTGAAGCGCCGCTGCCTTTACCTCTGGCTCGACTATCCGTGCCTTGACCACGAGCTGGCGATCGTGCGCCTGCACGTCCCCGAGCTCGACGAGGCGGTCGGCCGCAAGCTGGTCGAGATCGTCGCCCAGATCCGCGAGCTGGATCTCAAGAAGCCGCCGTCGGTCGCCGAGTCGGTCGACTGGGCGCGGGCGCTGCTCTTGCTCGGTGCCGCCGACATCGATCAGGATGTCTTCCGCGCGACGATGGCGATCATCGTCAAGCACCGCACGGATCTGGACATCGTCGCCGAAAAGGTCGGCGCACGGCTGGCTGCGACCGGCGGTTGAGACGGTGGCCGGACGCGCAGCGGCGACGCGCGGAACCGGTGTCCACAGCGCCGGCGCCGGTGCCCACGCCGGGATCGTCGCCCATCTGACCGCGTTCACCGAGGAGCTGCGCGGCGAGGGCGTCGCGATCGGCACCTCCGAGCTGCTCGATGCGCTGAGCGCGCTCAAACACGTCGCCTGGACCGAGCCCGCCAGCTTCCGTGGTGCGCTGGCGGCGACGCTGGCCAAGTCGCCGGAGGACCGCCAGGTCTTCGATCTCGTCTTCGATCGCTTCTTCTTCCGCGCGACCGAGCTGGCCGCGATCGAGGAGGGCGTCGGCGAGGCCCAGGCACGGGCGGCGGCGTCATCGGGGGCCGGCGGCGAGATCGACACCGACGAGCTGCGGCGCGCGATCGCCGAGGCGATCGCGGCCGGCGACGCGGACGCGATGGCGGCGCTGGCCCGGCTCGCGATCGCCGCCTTCGGTCAGGGCGGCACGCCGACCGGCGTGATCGGCGTCGACGTGCAGCGGATCCGCCGCGGGCTGGCGCTGCGCTCCGAGCCGCAGCCCGATCTGCCCGAGGACGATCCGCGCCACGGCGGCCTGCCGCGCGAGCAGCTGCGCGAGTTCGAGGCGCTGCTGCGCGCCGAGCTCGAACGGGCGCAGATCGAGCGCACCGGCGAGCTGCCACCGGTGCGGGCGCTGAACGATCTCGCACGGGCCTTGCCGGCCGGGCCGCTGCAGGATCTGGCCGCCGTCCACCGCGTCACCCAGCAGCTCAAGCGCCGGCTCAAGACCCAGGGCCAGGAGTCGCGTGGCCACCGGCGGCGCAGCCACATCGACATGCGCCGCACGCTGCGCGCCTCGCTGGCCTACGGCGGCGTGCCCGTCGACGTGCGAATGCGGCCGGTGCGGCCGCGGCGACCGGAGATCTACGTGCTCTGCGATGTCTCGACCTCGGTCACGAGCGCCTCGGTCTTCTTCCTCTCGGTGCTGCACGCGCTCCACGACGCGTTCCGCAAGATGCGCTCGTTCGTCTTCATCGAGCGCGTCGCCGAGGTGACCGAGATCTTCGAGCGCGAGCGCGACTTCCAGGCGGTGACCAAGGCGATCGCAAGCCAGTCCGGCGTCGCCGACATCTCCGGCTACACCGACTACGGCCGTGTCTGGAGCGACTTCCACGAGCTCGTCGCCGACGATCTGCATCCGCGCGCGACCGTGATCGTGCTCGGCGACGCACGCTCCAACGGCCGCGCCCCGCGCGCCGACCTGTTCGCCGAGATCACGGCCCGCGCCGGCCGCACCTTCTGGCTCAACCCCGAGCCGCGGCTCTACTGGAACTACGGCGACTCGGTGATCGACCAGTACGCCCAGTACTGCGAGGCCCACGAGTGCTGGACGGTGCCGCAGCTCGAACGGTTCGTCACGGCGCTCGTCAGCAAGCGGCCGCCGGGGTGAGCGGACCCCTCGTGATGTAGCATTACATCACCGTGCATCGCACCCAGATCATGCTGACCGACGCCCAGTACTCGCTGCTGCGCTCCGAGTCTGAGCGCACGGGCCTCTCGCTCGCCGAGCTGATCCGCCAGGCGCTCGCCGGGCGTTACGAGATCCCGACAAGCAACGAGCGCGCACGCGCGCTCGACGCCGCGTTCGGTGGCTGGGCCGGCCGCGACGAGTCGGGCGCCGAGTATGTCGAGCGGCTCCGCAGCGGCAGCCGGCGCCGGCTCGACCGGGCGTGAGCGGCCTCGCAGACACCTCGGTGCTGATCGACTTTCTGCGCGGGAGCGAGGCCGCGGGGGCGCTGTTGCGCGGCACGATCGAGCGCGGCGAACTGATCTACGGCTCGGCGCTGACGCGGATCGAGCTGTCGATCGGCACGCGCGCGAAGGAACGGCGGGCAACCGACGCGCTCACCGGTGCGATCAGCTGGCTGACGGTCGACGACCGGGTCGCGGAACAGGCCGACGCGTTCGCACGTCGCTACGGTCGCGGGCACTCCGGCATCGACGCCGTGGACTATTGCATCGCGGCGACCGCACACGTGCACGGGCTCGAGCTGTGGACGCTCAACGTCCGCCACTTCCCGATGTTCACCGGCCTGCGTCCTCCTTGGTGAGCGTGGCGGGTCCGCTCAGATCGAGCGCACCGATGCGGTGGCCGCGCCAAGTCCGGCTAGAAGCCTGGGCAGAGCCGGGCACGGCGTAGTGCCGTCGGGCCGATCCGACGCGTCCCCTTTGACACAGGCGAGTTGAAGGCCGCGACGCTCTAGCCGACCGCGACCCGGCAGGCGCCGGTCGGGACCAGCGAGCTCGCACGCACCGCGATTCGCGGTGACCGCACCCCCGACACGAAGCGGGCCGAGATGAACGTCTGGGTGTCGCTGACCACGACCGAGATGTCGCCCCTGGCAAACACGACCCAGCGGTGAGGGCGCTGCTTGCGCAGCATCCGCAACCGCACCCTGACCTGCCGGCCGTCGCGAGTCCGGTACGAGAGCGATCCGATCTCGGTACCGATCCGCGGCCAGACGGCCCGCGTTCCCCGGCCACGCATCAGCCGCACGAACCGGATCCGTGAGCTGCTGCTGACGGCCGCCGTCCAGTGCCGGCGGTCGACCGTCACGCGGACCTGCGGCCCGGCCGTCGCTGCCGCGGCGGCGAGCGGTCGCGGCACGCCTGCGCTCGCGACGGCGACGCCGGGTGCGCTCGCGACGGCGACGCCGGGTGCGGCCAGACCACAACCGACCGCGACAGCAGCCACCTCGATGCTGGTCGAGCGTCCTCTTGACACGCCACGACTCACACTAGACAGGGTCACGGTCTGCAAGCATGAAACGTCTGCTGCCCATCGAGCTGCCGTCAGCTACGAGCGCCACGTCGCCGTCGCGCTGTCCCACGCCCCGATCGCCGACCCGTCGAGCACGGGGTCGATAAACGCTCGAACGATCGCCAGCGCACTATCCAATGTCCGCCCGACGCCGAGCAGCGATCGCTTGGCCTCAGCTGCGTAGCCCGGCTCCCACAAGCGTCGGTCCGGGACGTTGAACCGCTCCGGCAGCGTCATGCCACGCCGGTTGAACTCCGACTCCAGGGCGGCACGCTGCCCAGATGCATCGACCGATGCGCCGGACACGATCGACACGAGGTCGACGAGATCGCGGTAGCGGGTCGACGGGATCGCCGCTGCTCCGTATCGCGCGTACGTGGCCGCGACCTTATCTGCGACGTGATCGACCAGCGGGTACGTCCTGTAGCCACGCTGCTGCACCTCGGGAATGGCGCCGCGCACGAGCGGGGCAACGTCGTCCGGACGCCCGGTCATGCGGATGTCGCCCCCGACGAGGTCGACATGAAACTCACACCAGCTCGTGGTCCCGATCACGGAAGTCACCGGGATCCGAGTCGCGTTGCCCGCGATCGAAGCTCCACCACCGGCCTCGAAGCGGAACCAATCCCCCACGTCCAGCGCCGCGGCCCTGCGGACGTCAGCCTCGGCGACCTCCCGTGCCGCACTGCGGTAGACATCGATGTCGAGGCTTCCCCGCACGCCGAGGCCGCGCGCGAGAAGCGCGGTCGCGCCTTTGACAATCCAGCTGTCGTCGACGACGTAGAGGCGTTCGAGCAGGCGGTCGTACGTGACCTGCCGCTGAAGCTGCGGCAGCGTCCAGAGGCCATCTCCAGCGACCATGCGCAGGCGATCGGTGAGTGCGCGCCGGAATGCCGCCGGTGTCGCGTAACGATTCTTCGCCGTCATCGGCCGGGCCGGGCTGCGGTTCCACCAGCGGCGTGATCGATATGGCCACGCGCCCTGTCGATCCACCTCGACCTTTCCCGGTCACCCGTCATGCCCAGCAGCCGGCTGAGCAGCGCCACGCCATCCCCTGCGCGCAGCCCGAAGCTCCGGGCGTGCCGGGCCAGGCTGCCCGCAAAGGCTTCCGGGCGCTCGAGTCCCGCGCGCACGGCGTCCGCGATCAGCTGCGCGATCGCCTCCGGATCCTCGTGATCGCGGATCAGATCCGAAGCAATACGAGCCGGCCTCGTCACCGGGAGCCCACCGACTTCGATCCACTCACCGTCGTGCAGTGGCCGGACGTGAATGCGAACGTCGGCCCTGCGGGTCTGACGCCGCCTTGGGACTGTGAACTCGTGCCTGTCCGCTGGAAGGTGACCCAAACCGCACAGCGACGCCGCCGACCGGTGAGAGACGACCCCCTGATCCGGGGTCCGCTCCCAGGCCGGCCGGTCGGGAGCCAGTTGGAGCCATGCAGCCCTCAGGTCGCGGTGATCGGCGATCGGTGCGCCTGCGAGTTGGTACACGCCACGGGTGACTCGCTCCAATGAGCCACCCTCCGCCGTGAGACGGTCCAGCGTCGACTGCCCGATGCCCGCCGCCTGCGCTTGGCGGCGCGTCACCAGACCCCACTGATCCTGGGCCGGCTCCTGGAGCTTGAGGAGGGGCGATGCGCGACGCATCGCTGCATTATACCCCTCTGACAGGGTGTAATGCAGTCATCCAGTGCCATACAAGGCCTCGCCTCGCTTCACGCAGATATCACGGAGCGCCGACCGGTACGCAGGCATAGGAACCTCCTCCACCACCGGGATAACCTGCAACTCCGATGGAGCCAAGGCGCGGCAGGATCGAGCGGGACGCCGCCGGGCGGATGGAGCGGCTCGGCCTGCCGCGGCGCGTGCTCGACCGGCGCGTGCCGCTGCTGTTGATCATCATGGGGACACCGGTCGTGCTTGCGATCTGGATTCCCTACCTGGCGCTCGAGCTGCCCGAGCGCCATCTGGTCCGCGACTGGACCTTCGTCTGGGTCGGCTTCGACGTGCTGCTGCTCGCCGTCCTGATCGTGACCGCGGTGCTCGCCTGGCGCGGCGCCGAGATGGTGGCGCTGACAGCGTCGGCCGGCGGCGTGCTCTTGATCTGTGACGCCTGGTTCGACATCTCGACCGCGGCCGGAACGAGCGACCTGCGCACGGCGATCGCGTTCGCGGTGCTGTTCGAGCTGCCGCTCGCCGCGCTGCTGCTCTGGATCGCGGCCGGCGTGATCGGCCGGATGGCTGCGCCGCACGGCGACTGAGCGCCGCAGCGCCCTGCTACGTTGCGCTCTCAGTGACAGCGCGGGTGCTGGACCGACCGTCCGGCTGAGATTGGGCCACGCGGGCCCGGGCCGCTTGAACCTGTGGGGTAATGCCTGCGAAGGGAGCGATGGCCGGGCAGCAGAGTGCAGCGGTGAGCGTGACCGGCGTCAGCCGCCGCTTCGGCGACCTGCTCGCGCTGAACGAGCTGTCGCTGACCGTCGCCGGCGGCGAATTCGTCGCCGTCGTCGGCCCGTCGGGCTGTGGCAAATCGACGCTGCTGCGACTGCTCTGCGGTCTCGAAGCGCCCGATGCGGGCACGATCAGCGCCCCGCGCGCGGCGCTGCTGCCGCAGGGCGGCGCGCTGCTGCCCTGGCTCGATGCCGCGGGCAACGCGGCGCTGGCGCTGGCGCTGTGGGGGCTCCCGGCCGGCCCCGCCCGCCGGCGTGCCGGCGAACTGCTCGCAGAGCTCGGCCTTGCCGGCTTCGAACGCGCCCGCAGCTGGGAGCTCTCGGGCGGCATGGCCCAGCGCGTCGCCGTCGCCCGCACGCTGCTGTCAGGCGCGCCGGTGCTCTGCCTCGACGAGCCGCTCGGCGCGCTCGATGCGCTGACCCGGGCGGCGGCCCAGCGCTGGCTTGCCGCAACGCTGGCCGGCAGCGGCCGCACCGTCGTGCTCGTCACCCACGACACCGAGGAGGCGGCACTGCTCGCCGACCGCATCCTCGTGCTCTCCCCCCGCCCCGGAACCGTCGTCACCGAAGTCGCGGTCGACCGGCCGCGGACCGGCCGCGAGCCCGACGACCCCGTCGTGCTGGCGGCGCGGCGCCAGGTGCTTACCGCTCTGACCGACGCCGCTCCGGGCGGGCACGAGCAGGCGGGGGCGTCACGATGAGCGGCAACGGCGGCGGGGCCGCAGGCCGGGCGCTGACGTACGCCGCGCCGCTGCTGATCGTCGCCGTGCTGCTCGCAGGCTGGCAGGCGCTGGCACGTTCCGGCAGCGTCGACCCGCTGCTCCTCCCCGCCCCGACCGACGTCGCCCGCTCCCTCTACGAGGATCGCTCACTGCTGGCCACAAACCTCTGGGTGACGGCGCGCGAGGTCGTGCTCGGCCTGCTGATCGCGCTGGCCGCCGGGCTGCTGCTGGCGCTCGTGATGCACCGCTGGCCGACGCTGCGCCGCGCGCTCGCACCGCTCGTGATCGGCAGCCAGGCGGTGCCGGTCGCCGCGATCGCGCCGCTGCTCGTCGCCTGGCTCGGCTTCGGGATCACGCCCAAGCTGCTGATCGTCGCGCTGGTCTGCTTCTTCCCGGTCACGATCACGACGCTCGACGGCCTGCGGCGGACCGATCGTGAACAGGAGGCGATGCTGCGCTCACTCGGCGCCGGCGCCGCTCAGCGACTGCGCTGGCTCGAGGCACCGGCAGCGCTGCCGGCAGCGCTCTCGGGCGCCAAGGTCGCGGTCGCGATCGGCGCGATCGCCGCCGTCTTCGCCGAGTACGCGGGCTCGCAGTCCGGCCTCGGCCACCTGATCCTGGTCTCGCTGCCGCAGCTCGAAACAGCGCTCGCCTGGGCGGCGGTCGTGCTGCTCGCGGCGCTCGCGCTGGCCGGGGTCGCCATCATCACACTGCTCGAGCGGCGTCTGACGCCCTGGGCCCACCCACAGACCAAGGACCGACGATGACCCTCCGCCCGATCACATCCCTGCTCGCCGTGCTGGCGACGCTGACGCTCGCCGCCGGCTGCGGCGAGAAGCGCGAGCAGCTCGGGGCCGGCCCCGGCGCTCCGCAGACGCTGCGGGTGCTGCTCGACTGGACGCCGAACGCCGACCACGCGCCGATCTACGCCGCCCAGGCGTCGGGCGCCTTCAAAGCCGCCGGGCTCGACGTCAAGCTGATCGTCCCCAGCGACCCGACGCTGGGGCTGAAGCTGCTCGAGTCGCGGCGCGTCGACCTGGCGATCACCTACCAGCCCGATCTCCTGCTGGCACGCGACAAGGGCGCGCGGATCGCGGCGGCAGCGGCGCTGATCCAGCGGCCGCTGACCTCGCTGATGACGCTCGACCCCGCGCTGCGGAGCGCGCGCGACCTTGCCGGCCGCACCGTCGGCACAGCCGGCATCCCCTACCAGGCCGCCTACCTGAAGACGATCGCCGAGCGTGCCGGCATCGACCCGGCACAGGTCCACCGTGTCGACGTCGGCTTCAACCTCAACGGGGCGCTGCTCGGCCGCAAGGTCGATGCGACGCTCGGCGCGTTCTGGAACATCGAGGGGATCGAGCTGCGCCGCAAGGGCCGCAAGGTCCGCGTGACGCCGGTCGACCGGCTCGGCGTGCCGACCTACCAGGAGCTCGTCTTCGCCGGCCAGATGGACGCGCTGCGCTCCAACGGTGAGGTGCTGAGGCGGTTCTTCCAGGCGCTGGCCGACGGCGAGCGCGCGCTCGAACAGGATCCGAAACCTGCAATCGACGCGCTGCTGAAGGCCGATCCCGGCCTCGACCGCGCGACGTTGACCGCGCAGGTCAAGGCGACGATGCCCGCCTTCCGCCCCAGCGACCCGCAGTTCCCGTGGGGCTTCATGAACACCAAGGAGTGGCGCGCATACGGCCAGTGGATGGTCGACCACAAACTGATCGGGACGCTGCCGACGCCGACCTCGCTGACCAACGAGTACCTGCCCGGCCAGGGGATCTGAGAACCTCAGGCGGCGAAGCGCAGGCCGGCGCCGCCGCCGGAGGCACGAACCCCGAGCGCGTGCAGCCCGGCGAGGCCGCGCCAGGGCGCAAAGCGCTCGAACGCGGCGGCGACCTCGTCCTCGCCGGCACGGGCGTGCGGGCCGTCCTGGGGGCGCAGCAGCCGGCCGACCAGCTTGCGGTAGGCCAGGTCGCCGGCGGGCAGCGCGTCGTAGTGCTGGTGGCCGTGGAGCGCAAGCACCGAGACGGTCCAGGCGCCGATCCCGGAGATCGCGCGCAGCCGCCGCCAGCCGTCGCGCGGGTCGCCTGCATCGAGATCGATCCGGCCGCGCACGATCTCGCGCGCGGCGCTGATCAGCGCCCGGGCGCGCCCGGCCGACAGATCGCAGGCCTGAAGCTCGGCCGCAGACAGTGCGGCTACGGTGGCGGCATCCGGCGCCAGCCACAGCGTCCGCGTGCCGTCCCAGGAAGGGACGGCGCTGCCGAACCGCCGCAGGATCCGCCGCTCGATCGCGGCCGCACGCTCGTACTCGATCAGCTGCTCGCAGACCGCCCAGGCGAGCGCCTCGAACGGGTCCGGCCGCCCGTTCGGGCGCAGCTGCGGGCGGGAGCGCACCGACGGCCCGATCCACGGATCGTCGCGAAAGCTGTCGTGGAAGGGGCGCAGATCGCGGTCGACGCCGAGCGCGGCGCGCATCGCGGCGATCGCGCCGGCCGCCGCCTCGGTGCTGCCGGCCCGTGCGCCGAAGACGACACGCTCTGCCGCCGGCTGTGCGACGCGCACGACGGCGCTGCCGGCCCGTGTCCGTACCGCCCGCTCAAGCACGCCGCCGCGGAAGCGGGCCACTCCGTCGAGGCCGCCACCGCCGAGCTGAAACGGCCAGGCCGGCCTGACCTCGCACCGCAGCTCAGCGCCCGCAGCGCCGGGCGCGCTCACCGGCGGTCGAGCAGATGCACGTCGACGACGAACGAGCGGCTCGCGACGACCTTGCCTCCGACGCGCGAGCCACGCCGGCGCAGACCGGGCCGGCGCGAGGCGAAGCGGCGGCCGAACAGCACCGTCAGCGCGCCGGCGGCGACGCTCGACAGCGTCAGCGCGACGGCCTGCGAGGCGCGCAGCGTCAGCGTCCCTGCGGGACGCGCGGGCTCAACCGCCTGCGGCGCCGCGATCCGTCGGACGACCGGCTCGGCATCGACGACCTCGAACTCGTCGATCATGGCCTCGGGGATCTGGTCAGCGCGCACGGTTCAGAGTGTCGCGCATCGGGGCGACGGAGCGCCCGCCGGTCAGGCCGGCTCGCCGAGCTGCTGGCGCTCGGCACCATCCTCGAGCAGCCGCTCGTACATCCGGTAGCGCTTGTTGATCCGGCCGTTCATCGCCTCCATCGCGTTGTTCATCGCCCGGTTGGTCTCAAGGATCCAGCCGGTCTCGCCGGCCTTGACCAGCGGGTCGCGGGCACAGGTGTCGAACTGCTCGAGGTAGAGCGCGGCGGCGACGCCGGTGTGCTGGGCGCCGGGCAGCACACCGAGGAAGCCGACGCGGACGCGATCGATGTAGCGGCGCCGGCGCAGGTAGTGGATCCATCCGAACGGCAGGACGCGCCCGTTCATCCGCTGCAGCGCGCGGTTGATGTCGGGGACCGTGATCGCGATCGCGACCGGCTCGCCGTCCTTCTCGGCGATCATGAACCACTTCCGGTCGAAGACGAGCTGGAGCTCGAGCGCGTACTGGTCGATGTCCTCGTCCGAGTAGGGGACGAAGCCCCAGTTCTTGCGCCAGGCGTGGTTGTAGACCTTCTGGAAGACGTCGAGATCCTTGCGCAGCTCACGCCGCGACATCAGCCGGATCGTTACGCCGTGCTCGGCGGTCGCCGCCTTGCCGATCTGCTCGACAGCCGGGTGCAGGTTCTCGCGCTCGGTCACCGGCAGGTCATACATGTAGAGATCGACGACCTTGCCCATCCCGGCCTTCTCCATCAGCGTCCGGTAGTAGGCCGGATGCCAGGGCTCGCGCACCATCGGCGGCTCCTCGGCGCCCTCAATCACGATCCCCGACTCGTCGTTGACCGTGAAGTCGGCGGGACCGACCATCCGCTCCATCCCCTTGGCCCCCAGCCAGGCCTCGGCGGCGTCGAGCAGCGCGTCGGCGACCTGCTGGTCGTCGATCGACTCGAAGAAGCCGAACCAGCCCCAGCGCGCCCCGTGGTGGGCGTTGTAGGCGATGTCGATGTGAGCCGAGATCCGCCCGACCAGCTCACCGCCGCGAAAGGCGCAGAAGAGCTCGAAGTCCATCCGCTTGGCGTAGGTCCCGAGCCGCGGGCGGCGGGAGAGGAACAGGCGCCGCTCGATCCGCAGCGGCGGCACCCACGGCGTCCCGGCATGAAGCCGGAACGGCAGCTCGATGAACTCGCCGACCTCGCGCCAGCCGCGGGCCGTCCTGATCTCGATCGCGCTCACGTACCGACCCTAGCCGAGCCGCGCC
Source organism: uncultured Conexibacter sp. (assembly GCA_964648515.1). GTDB lineage: Bacteria > Actinomycetota > Thermoleophilia > Solirubrobacterales > Solirubrobacteraceae > Baekduia. The sequence goes on along the minus strand of CAZYMM010000033.1, from coordinate 4,908 downwards.
GCGTAGGCTCAGGCTCATGACCGCCGCCCCACCGGACGTCTTCGCCAAGGCCCGCGACCACGATCGCGCCGCGATGCTGCAGGCCGCACGATCGGCCGACGTGCTGCCCTACTTCCGCGTGATGGAGTCGCCGGCACGCCCGGTGGTGACGATGGAGGGCGCCGAGCGGATCATGCTCGGCGGTAACAACTACCTCGGCCTGACCGAGGATCCGCGCGTGATCGCGGGCGCGCGTGACGCGCTGCAGCGTTACGGCACCGGCATGACCGGCTCGCGCCTGCTCAACGGCACGCTCGGCCTGCACCTTGAGCTCGAAGCCGAGATCGCCGACTGGATGGGCACCGAGGACGCGATCGTCTTCACGACCGGCCACCAGGCCAACGTCGGCACGCTGGGGACGATTCTGGCCCCCGGCGACACCGTCGTCGCCGACGCCGCCGACCACGCCTCGATTCTCGACGGCTGCATCCTCAGCCGCGCGAAGCTGCGCCCGTTCCGCCACAACCGGCTCGACAAGCTCGAGACGATGCTCGAGCGGGCGGCCGGCGACGGCGGCGGCGTGCTCTGCGTAGTCGACGGCGTGTTCTCGATGGAGGGCGACATCGCGCCGCTGCCCGAAATCGCCCGTCTCTGTGAGCGCTACGGCGCCCGGCTGATGGTCGACGAGGCCCACGGCGCCGGCGTGCTCGGCGCGACCGGCTGCGGCGCCAGCGAGCTGCTCGGCGTCGCCGACCGAGCCGACCTGCGGATGGGCACGTTCTCGAAGTCGCTGGCCTCCTGCGGCGGCTTTGTCGCCGGGCCGCGCGAGGTGATCGAGTACCTGCGCTTCAGCTCGCGCGCGTTCCTGTTCACTGCAAGCGCGGTTCCTGCCGCGACCGGCGCCGCGCTCGCGGCGCTGCGCGTGGTGCGCTCCGGCGAGGGCCGCGAGCTGCTCGCAGGGGTGCTGCGCCAGGCGCGCCGCTGGCGTGACGGGCTGGCGGCGCTCGGGCTCGACGTCGTCGCGCCCCAGCCGCTGGAAGGCGGCGGCGACATCGTCACGCCGATCGTGCCGGTCACGATCGGCGACGACTGGAAGGCGGCCCTGATCTGGAAGCGGTTGTTCGACGCCGGCGTGTTCGTCAACGTCGCTCTGCACCCGGCGGTGCCGCCCGGCGGCGCGCTGTTGCGCACGAGCGTGATGGCCACCCACGACGACGCGACGATCGATCGCGCGCTCGAGACGATGGCAGCGGTCAAGGCCGCCTTCGAGGCCGAGCACGGCCCGCTGCCGGGCCCCGGCGCCGCGCACCGCTGAGCGCGCCGTTGCGTGCGAAATTCTTGCTGTGAGCGGATCTTGTGCGCCGCGCCGGTTGCAGACCTGCGGGTGCTGTCCTAGGTTGAGTCCACGTTCGACGGGGCGCTCGTAGAGAGGCGCCCGGCGAGACCGTTCACCCGAAGCACCGCTGTGCGGCGATCTTGGGGTGTGCGGCCTCCGGGTTCTCAGCGCCGCACACGTGGCCCCGACGGACGCTTCCTTACCGACGGTCCATGTAGCGCCCGGTCCTCCAGCCGGGCGAGAGGAGAAGCGATGTCCGAAACAGCCACGCTGGCGACTGCCCCTGCCCCCCAGCACCTCCGCGCCCTTGCCCGCGCGAACGAGGTGCGCCTGGCCCGTGCCGCGATCAAGCGCCGGGTCGCGAGCGGTGAGGTCAGCGTCCGCGAGGTGATCCTCGAGTGCCCGTGGGAGGTCGCGTCGATGCCGGTGGCTGAGCTGTTGATGAGCCAGCGCCGCTGGGGCGAGAACCGCTGCCGCCGCGTACTACAGGCCGTCCCGGTCCCCGAGCACAAGCCGATCGGCGCGATGACCGAGCGCCAGCGGCAGTCGCTGGCTCACAGCCTCGCCGCCTGACGCGCCTGGCCTTCCCATATCGCGCCGATGCGGGGCCGCCGGGAACCGCCCGCGCCCTGACGCGTCTGGGCAAACCAGATCGTGGCGAGGCAAGCGAGCGGCAAGGGAGCGGACTGATGTCCGTGACCGCCGCCGCGAGCGCCGCATCCAGGCGGGTCAGGCAACCCCCGCCCGCGCCCTGACGCGTCTGGGCAAACCAGATCGTGGCGAGGCAAGCGAGCG
>CAZYMM010000033.1:0-2698 GCA_964648515.1 uncultured Conexibacter sp. | reverse complement strand
GCAAGGGAGCGGACTGATGTCCGTGACCGCCGCCGCGAGCGCCGCATCGGCGCGATATGGGCAGCCCAGACGCGTCAGCGTCAGTGAGGAGGAGTGGCCAGCTCGATCAGGTGACCGTCTGGGTCGCGGAAGTAGAGCGAGCTGAAGCGGCCGCGGTGGTAGATCTCCGAGCAGGCGACGTCCTGGCTGTCGAGGTAGTCGGCCCAGGCCTCGAGCTCGTCGGTGCCGGAGACCAGCAGCGCGAAGTGGTGGATGCCGCCGCGGCCCTGCGTCGCCTCCTCCATCGCCGGGTACTCCATGAACGAGAGCAGCGTGCCGGGCGTGCCGGCGCCGTCTCCGAACCAGAACAGGCGCGCGTCGGGATCGTCCTCGTTGCGGCCGGCCTCGACCAGCGCCAGCCCGAGCACCTCGCGGTAGAAGGCGGTCGTGCGGTCGAGATCACGCACGATCGCGGTCAGATGGTGGATGCCCTGGATCCGCATCCGGCGCGGCTCGGCAGCGGCCGGCGGGGCCTCGGGCGTGGTCACGTCGTCGCTCATGCCCTGAAGCCTAGGCCCCCGCTGCGACGCTTGAACAGCTCGCGCAGCCGCCAGAAGCAGAGCGCGAAGACGACGACCAGCGCGACCGGTGCGACGAAGGCCGGAATCAGGTCCGCCTTGTTGGCCAGCAGCCAGAGCCCCGATGCGACGATCACGGCTGGGATCGCGGCCAGCAGCGTGGTGTGCGAGCGATGACCGGCGAAGTGCTCGCGGAACGCGAACTCCGCCGATGCCAGGCCGATCAGCACCAGCCCTCCGGCGATCATCGCGAGTTGCCGTGCGCCGCCGGCGACCAGCAGCCCGAGCAGCGCGAGCACGATGCCGCCGAGGATCATCAGCTCGGTCAGCGGAAACGGATCCCAGGGCGCCGGCGGTGCCTCGTCGCGCGGCGCCTTGATGCTCGGACGCCCGGTCATCGCGGCTCCATGGTAAGGAGCGCCCGCACCCGCGTGGCGAGCCCCTGCTCGTCGAGCTCGCCGATCGCGACCGACCGGACGCGACCGCCGCGCTCGACGAACAGCGTCTGCGGGCAGACCTCGACGCCGTAGGCGGTCGTCAAGCCGCCGTCGCGGTCGTAGAGCAGCGGGATGCTCCAGCGACCGTCCGCCAGGCGGCGCCAGCGGTCGCGGTCGCCGCGGATTGCGACCACGGCGACCGTGATCCGGCTGCCCTCGCTGCGCTGCAGCCGCTGCAGCAGGTCGAGCTGGCGCAGGCAGCGGCCGCCGAAGGTCGAGAAGCCGAGCACGAGCGGCGCCCGCGCGGTCAGCTCGCAGCTCGTCAACACCCCGGTCATGCGCACGTCGCAGGCCGCGATCCGGCCTGCGCTGCCGGAGCCGGCGCGGCGGGCGAGGTTGACGTCGCCGTCGACCTGCGATGTGACGAGCGGCGCCGCGAACGGCGGCAGCATCGTGCCCGGCGGCAGTCCGCGCGCCCCGTGCCCGACGCCTTTGCGCAGCAGCGTGACCGACAGCAGCACGACCATCACGATCACGATCAGCCCCAGCGCCCAGGTCCACGTTCGCCGCGGCTGCGACGGCTGCGATGCGGCGGGGCCGGGCTCGTCCTCAGCGGTCATCGCGGCCCCCTGCTGCGAAGACGGCGACGGCGGCGGGCAGCAGCAGCAGCACCGCAGCGACCGCGATCGTCAGGTCGATGACGGTGACGATCCCGAAGTCGCGGAGCATCGGGATCGTGCCTGCGACGAGGACCAGGAAGCCCGCGATCGCTGTGGCCGCGGAGGCCAGCACGGCGCTGCCGGTCGTCGCGTAGGCGCGGCGCAGCGCCGCCGCCGCGTCGAGCCCGCCGGCCATCTCGCTGCGGCGCCGCTCGGCGAGCACGACGCTGAACTCGGTCGCGATCGCCGGTACCAGTGCGCCGAGCGTGACCGACATCGGGTTCAGCGCGACGCCGGTCGCGAGCACGACGAGCGATGCGATCCCTGTCGCCAGCACGATCGGGACGAGCGGGACCAGCGCACGGCGCCAGGCGCCGAGCAGCAGCCGCAGCGCACCCGCGACCAGCAGCAGGCCGGCGAGCGTCGTCAGCAGGCGGCGCAGCGGCGAGGCGACGGCGCGGCCGGCGTCGGCGGCGAGCACGGGCAGCCCGACAAGCGTCGCACGGACGCCGGCCGGTGGGCGCAGCTCACGGCGGACCATCGCGATCACGTCCGACTGGCGGCCGAGGTCCATCAGGCGGATGCCGAACGCGAGCGTCGCGGCGCTGCGGTCGGCGGTGATGACGTTGCGGCTGAACGATGCCGGGATCGCCGCCAGCAGCCCGTCGATCTGCGCCTTCGTCGGCTTGGCGCCGAGCCGTGAGAGCAGGTCCGGCAGCGAGAACGCCGGGCACAGGTCGGCGCGGCCGCACCCGCGCCGGGGCCCGTACCCGGCCCGCGCCAGGATCCGGCGCTGGGCATCGGACATCCAGCGCACGATCGCCGGATCGGTCAGGTTGCGGCCCTCGACGAGCACGTCGATCTGACCGGCGACACCGGTCTCGTGCTGCAGCGAGCGCAGTGCCTCGAGCGACGCCAGGTCCTGCGGCGCGAGCTGGGTGACGTCAGCCTGGACGGGCACCAGCAGCTCGGCGCCGAACCCGGCGACCGCCACGATCGCGGTCAGCGCCAGCAGCCGCCGCGGACGCCGCCCGGCGACCGCCAG
>CAZYMM010000032.1:0-17907 GCA_964648515.1 uncultured Conexibacter sp. | reverse complement strand
GCGCTGCCGGGCGCGGCCGTCACCCACGTCGACGGCGTCTCGGTCGACTTCGACGACTGGCACTTCAACGTCCGGCCGTCGAACACCGAGCCGCTGCTGCGACTGACGATGGAGTCGCTCGTCTCACGGCAGGACATGGAGCACCGCCGCGACGAGCTGCTGGAGCGGATCCGCTCGTGACGCTGCGGACCGAGCACGTCACCGAACTCGGCGACGGCGTCACCAGGATCGCTGTGCCGACCCCGTTCGCGGTCGGACGCGTCAACTGCTATCTGGTCGACGACGACCCGCTGACGCTGGTCGACACCGGGCCCAACTCCGGCACCTCGCTGGTGGATCTGGAGGCCGGAATCGAGCGGGCCGGGCGCCGCGCGGCCGATCTCGAGCGGATCGTGCTGACCCACCAGCACCTCGACCACGTCGGCCTGGCGCAGATCCTGGCCGACCGCTCGGGAGCGCAGATCGTCTGTCTGGATGCGCTCGCGCCCTGGCTGGCCGACTTCTCGGCCTCGATGGACGGCGACGATGCGTTCAGCGCCCGGGTGATGGCTCGACACGGCGTTCCGGCCGAGGTCGTGCTCGGTCTGCGGGCGGTGACCGCCGGGGTCCGCGCCTGGGGTGCGGCCGCGATCGCAGGGGCGACGGTCACCGACGGTGACACGCTCGCCTTTGCCGCGCGCAGCTGGCGCGTCCACCACCGTCCCGGCCACAGCCCCAGCGACACCGTCTTTCAGGACGAGGCCCGCGGTGTGCTCTTCGCCGGCGACCATCTGCTGTCGGAGATCTCCTCGAATCCGCTCGTCTCGCGCCCGCTCGGCTCCGTCGCCGGCGACGACGAGGTCCAGCGGCCGCCGGCGCTGCTGATCTACATCGAGTCGATGCTGCGCACGCGCGAGCTCGACGTCACGGTCACCCATGGCGGTCACGGCCCGCCGGTCGGCGATCACCGCACGCTGATCGACCAGCGGATCGCCGGTCATCAGCGTCGCGCCGACAAGATCCACCGGCTGCTCGGCGAGCGCGACGGTGCGACGGCGTTTCAGATCGCTCAGGCGATGTGGGGCACGGTCGCGATCACGCAGGCCTACCTGACGCTGTCGGAGGTGCTCGGCCACATCGACATGCTCGAGCGCGACGGACGCGCGACCTGCGATCCGGTCGGCGACGACGGGATCGAGCGTTTCAGGGCGCTGTGAGCGGGCGCAGCGCCGCGTCGACCTCGCGTGCGGTCCGCTCCCAGCTGTAGGTGGCGGCCAGCGTCAGGCCCGCCTCGCGCCTCCGGCCTGGAGCGGCGATCGCGCCCAGCAGTGCGGCCGTGATCGCATCCGGGTCGGTCGGATCGACGAGCTCGGCCGCACCGCCGGTCACCTCGGGCAGGGCGGCGCGGTCGGCCGCGACGACCGGGACGCCTGCGGCGAGCGCCTCGATCGCGGTCAGACCGAAGCCCTCGTAGAGCGAGGGCAGCACGAAGGCGGCGGCGCCGGCGTAGAGGCCGGGCAGCAGGCGGTCGTCGACATGCCCGAGCTCGAGCACGTGACCGCCGAGCCGTCCGCCGCGGAACTGCGGCCGGTCACCGCCGGCGGCAAAGAGCGCGATGCCGTGCTCGGCCAGCGCTGCCGCCGGGCCCGCGAGCACGGCGAGGTTCTTGCGTGCGGTGCGGCTGGCGACCGTCAGGACGTAGGGACGGTCGCCGAGGCCGAGCACGGCACGCGCCACGCCAGCGTCGGCCGCAGGCGAGAACGCGGGGTCGACGCCGCCGGGAACGACCGTGATCCGCCCCGTCGCGACCCCGAGCAGCTCGGCGATCTCATCCCGTGCGAACTGCGACGGCGTGATCACCAGCTCGGCACGGCGGGCGATGCGCGGCAACACGAACCGCTGCCAGCGGACATAGGCGGGCGAGTACCAGGACGGCTCACGCAGCGGTGCGACGTCGTGGATCACGACGGCGGTGCGACGAGCGGCGAGCGGCGCGAGGTTCGCCGGGCAGAGCAGCAGCGCGCTCCGGGCGCGCAGCGCCAGCACCGACTGCTCCCAGATCTGGCCGGCACGATGGCTGAGCGCAACAGGCGGCCTGACCGCGGCGTAGACATCGGGGAAGGCGGCCGGGAGCCGGTCAGCCAGCTCGCGGGCCCAACGCTCGACCCCGCCGAGCTCCGGGCGGACCGCGGCGCGGGCGTCGATCAGAACCTGAGTGGAGCCCGCGGCCGTCATCGCTGCGCCAGTATCACGGTGCGGGCGCCCTGATGCCCATCCGTCCAGTGCGGCGTCCGGGCCATTCCGGACGACCGGCAAAGCGCCGACGACAGGTGTGATGGAGCGTGCAGAGATCGACGTCGTCGGTGTTCGTGATGGTGATGCCGCGGCCCTGAACGGGCTGGCGCAGCGTCGCGGCGCCAACGTGCTCGCCTACTGCAGCCAGGTCTGCGGCCCGCAACGCGCGCCGGTGGCGGCCGCCGAGAGCTTCGCGCGGATGCGCGCCGTCCTGCGCGACGACGTCAACGTGACGCAGATCGACCCCGACGGACTGCTGCGCCGCGCGACGCGCCACACGGCCGCCGCGGCCGCACGGACACCGCTCGGACCGCCGCCCGGAGGCCCGATCACCGGGCGCGAGACGATGACCTGCCTCGATGTCGCCGTCGCACTGGCCGCCGACGCCGACGCAAAGCTGACCGACGAGCAGCACGCCCGGCTGCACGATCACATCGATGCGTGCCCACGCTGCTCGGCGCTGGCCGAGATCGTCCTGCGCGCCGACAACGCCTTCTCCGACCCCGCCGACGACCGTGTCGGCCCCGACAACGTGCAGCGGTTCACGAGCGCGATGGCAGCGGTGCCGGCCGACGGGCCCGGGGTGGCTGCGCCCCCGACACGCGAACCCGACGCGGTCGCGAGCAGCGTCTTCCCGCTGCTGCCGGCACTGGCCGACGAGCTGCCGCTCGGCGTCGCCGAAGATGGCGAGGACGGCGAGCCCGCGGTCGTGATCGCGCTCGTCCCCGACGCCGGCGAGCCTCGCCACGGCTGGCTGCGGCGGCTGCTGCGCCGCCACGAGGCGCATGTACAGGCGCCCGCCGAGGCCGAGCCCGAGTTCGAGGCCGCCGACGACGACGCCGACGTAGCCGCGGCCTGATCGCGGCGTCAGCGCGCCAGCCCGGCGAGCCAGGCGGCGTGCAACCGGTCATCGCCGGTGATCTCGGGATGGAACGAGACCGCGGTCACGTTCCCCTCCCGGGCGGCGACCGGATGGCCATCGACGGCACCGAGGATCTCGACGCCCGGCCCGTGCTCGGCGATCCAGGGTGCGCGGATGAACGCAGCGCTCAGCGGACCGCCCTCCACCCCGGCCACCTCGACAGGACCGACGAACGAGTGGACCTGTCGGCCGAATGCGTTGCGCGTGGCGCGGATGTCCATGATCGCCAGATGGTCGCGGTCGAGCATGATCAGGCCCGCGCAGGTCCCGAGGATCGGCGTCCCGGCCGCGGCCAGCGCCCGGATCGGCCCGGCCAGCCCCTCGCGCTCGACGCCGAGCGTCATCGTCGTCGACTCGCCGCCGGGGATCACGAGGCCGTCGATGCCCTCAAGATCGCGCGGTGTGCGGACGCGCCGAGTCCGCGCGCCGAGCCGGGCCAGTACCGCCTCGTGCGCGGCGAAGTCGCCCTGCAGCGCCAGCACGCCGACGAGCACTACCAACCGCGGCCCGCGAAGACCTGGTCCTCGCGGAGCTTGCGCGCCTCGAGCGACTGCATCGCGGCACCGAGTCCCTCGGACACGGCGGCGACGCGCTCGGGGTCGTCGAAGTGGGTTGTCGCCTCGACGACGGCCTTGGCCATCGCCTCCGGATCGGAGCTCTTGAAGATGCCGGAGCCGACGAAGACGGTCTCGGCACCGAGCTGCATCATCAGCGACGCATCGGCCGGCGTGGCGATGCCGCCGGCCGAGAACAGCGGCACCGGCAGCCTGCCGTCGCGGGCGACCTGACGGACGATGTCGAGCGGTGACTGCAGCTCCTTGGCGGCGACGTAGAGCTCGTCCTCGGCCAGGATCGTCAGACGGCGGATGTCGGCGCGGATCTGGCGCATGTGACGGACCGCCTCGACGATGTCGCCGGTGCCGGCCTCACCCTTGGAACGGATCATCGCGGCACCCTCGCCGATCCGCCGCAGCGCCTCGCCGAGGTTCGTCGCACCGCAGACGAACGGGACCGTGAAGCCCCACTTCTCGATGTGGTTGGCCTCGTCGGCCGGGGTCAGGACCTCGGACTCGTCGATGAAGTCGACCTCGAGCGCCTGCAGTACCTGAGCCTCGGCGAAGTGGCCGATCCGCGCCTTGGCCATCACCGGGATCGTGACCGCCTGCTGAATGCCCTTGATCATCGCCGGGTCGCTCATCCGCGCGACGCCGCCGTCACGGCGGATGTCGGCGGGGACGCGCTCGAGCGCCATCACCGCGGCCGCACCGGCGGCCTCGGCGACACGCGCCTGGTCGGCATCGACGACGTCCATGATGACGCCGCCCTTCAGCATCTCGGCCAGGCCGACCTTCTCACGGAACTTGGGATCGTCACGCATCAGCGCCCAGTGTACGAAGCAGGCGCCGGTGGACGGCGGAGCAGGCGGCGGCGCCGGGCACGCCAAAGCGGACGCGACCGCAGCGCTACTTGAGCCGGAACGCCTTGATGCGATCGGCGTACTGGCCGCTGTCGCGACTGTAGAGGCCGTAGGCGAGCGCCTGGATCGTCGACAGCAGCGCGGTGTGCGAACGGATGAAGGCGGGGCTGTCGGACGAGTAGTAGAGCGTGTGCTGCGAGAGCTTGGCGACCTCCGAGAGCGTCGCATCGACGATCGCCAGCGATGCCGCACGGCGATGGCGGGCGAGCTTCAGCGCCCTGATCACGAGCGGGCTCGGCCGCCCGGCCGAGAGGCCGACGAGCAGCGTCTGCTCGTCGACGCGGGCGAGCTTGGTCAGCGCATCCTGCGACGGTGATGCAACGACCTCGGCGCGGATGTCGAGCAGCGTCAGCAGGTGCCGGAAGTAGCTGGCGAAGAAGGCGAGCTGGTCGGTGCCGCAGACGACCACGCGCTCGGCGCCGGCCAGCGCCTCGATCGCATGCTCGACCTCGCTGCGCGAGACCCGCCGCGCGGTGTCCTCGACGTTCTGGTGGTCGGATGCGATCACGGTCTCGAATGCGTTCTGGTCGAGCGCGAACAGCGGCTCGGCGCTGGCTCCGGTGCTCGCCTCGCCGGCTGCCACACGGCGCCGGTACTCGTCACGGGCCGAGCCCTGCAGCTCGGGAAAGCCCTCGAACCCGAGCGCCTGCGCAAATCGCACGACCGTCGAGCTCGAGGTGCTCGCCCGGCGGGCGAGCTCCTCTGCGGTCTGGAACGCGACCTCGTCGAGGTGGTCGACGATGTACTGGGCCACGTCCTTCTGCGAGCGCGAGAACTCGTCGAAACGCGACTGCACATAGGCCGAGAGCGTCTGATGGCCGCGGGCCTCGTGCGGGGGAGCGGGGAGCGTGGCGGTCGTCTTCATGGGCGCTCGCTTGTTTCGCCCCGCCGTCGCCGAGTCCTGCAAGAAGCAGCGGCGCGTGCGGGACCGGCCGCTATGCGACGAGCCGGCGGGCGCGATCGGCCCGGCCGGTCAGATCATGCAGGGCGAGCCCGGTTCCGGCCGCCGCATGCTGCAGCGCCTCGGCGGCCTCGCCTGCGGCCAGCTGCAGCGCCAGGCCGGCCCCCAGCGTGGCGTGCTGGAGCGCCGCGCCGGCGTCGCCGGCTGCGAGCGCGAATGCGCCGAGCGGCTCGGCCGGCATCGCCGCGAGCACCTCGGCCGGCGCGGTGCTGGGATCGGCGACCGCTTCGAGCCCGGCGACGAACGCGGCCAGCGGGCTGACGACGATGTGCGCGATCAAGAGGCAGACGAGCGCCATCGCGCCGAGCGAGCAGAGCAGGAACTCGGCCGACTCGAGCAGCAGCGCGAAGCCGGCCGCCGCGACGAGCGGCAGGGCCGCGAGAGCGATGCTGAGATGCAGGGCGCGCCTGCTCATGCTCTGTTGATCGGAGCGATCGGGCGTCGGCAACACCACACAATCGGGCATCTGTCCAGAAACGCTCGCCGGGCGGCGGGGTTGCGCTATGGGCCCGCCAGGACTCGAACCTGGATCTGACCGATTATGAGTCGGCTGCTCTGACCATTGAGCTACGGGCCCGCGCTCTGCCGGCGACAGACTCGGACCCTACGGCAGCACGCCGCGGACAGCGGCCCCGACCTCCTCGAGCGAGGCGGCACCCTCGAAGCGCGCGGTGATCCGGCCGCGCGCGTCGATCACGAACGTCCAGGGCTCGGTCCGCAGCCGGTAGCTGAGCAGCTGCGGCCGCAGCCCCTTGGCCGGGTCGTTGTCGACGTAGACCTCCTGCTGGATGAACGCGACCTGCTTGCCGTAGCGCGCCTGAAGCTCGGCGAGCACGTCGACGACGGGGCCGCAGACACGCGACTGGCAGAGCTGCGGCGTCGCAAACGCGATCACGACCGGTTTGCGCCCGGCGACCGACGCGAAGTCGGTGTCGACGAGCGAGCGCAGCGGCGGCAGCCTCGTCGTCAGCTTGGCGAGGTCGCCGCCGACCTGCTCGGGTGTCAGCGTGTGGATCACCGGCGCCATGTCGCCGGGCGCCGGCGGCCCCGAGCCGGGAGGCCCGACCTTGACCGGCACCGGCGAGCTTGCACGCAGCGCGCCGCCGCTGCGGGTCACGGCGATCAGACCGAAGGTCCCGGTCGTCGGGAAGCGGACAGAGCTCACGTAGACGTATGGCGTCGCGTCGCTCGCCGTCTGCTGCGAGCGGAACGGTGCGCCGACGGCCAGCGATTCACGCCGCGCCGGGAACGGACCAGCGACGCGGCTGCCGTCACGGCGCGCGGCGTAGAGCGCCACCGCGTCCTCGCGCGCCATCTTGCCGTCGGCGCCGAACAGGCCGAAGCCGACGCGGTTCACCCCGGGAACGACCACCGACACGCTCGGCGCCAGCTCCGGCCCGCCCGCCTGCACGCCGGCGAGCACGCGTTCGATGCTCTGCCCGCGGCGCACCGCCGGGAACGCGCTCACGGGCGCCGCGGAAGCCGCTCCGGAGGCCGCGCTCGTGGTGCCGGCCGGCGCCTTGCCACCGCCACCGCAACCGCCCGTGAGCGCTACGACCAGCAGCGCGACGGCGAAGATCGATCTGCGCTCCATGCGCGGCAGGCTAGTCAGCTGATTGGATTACGTGTCCCGTTCCCGGCCAGGAGGCCCACCCCATGGCAGCACAGAGATCAGCGATCGTGACCGGCGCCTCGAGCGGCATCGGCCTTGCGATCGCCCACCTGCTCGGCGAGCTCGGCTACGGCCTGACGATCGCCGCCCGACGCCCGGAGAAGCTCGAGGCCGCCGCAACCGAGCTCCGCGACGCCGGCTACGACGTCGAGCACCATGCCGGCTCGCTCAGCGACGAGGACGTCATCCGGACCGTCGCCGAGGCGCACCGCAGACGCTTCGACGGCCGCCTCGACGTGCTCGTCAACAACGCCGGCGTCGGCTTCGGCGCTCCCGTCGCCGAGACCAAGACCAGCCGGCTGGACATGATGCTCGACCTCAACGTCCGGGCGATCGTGCTCTTCTACCGCGAGTGCGTGCCGATGCTGCGGGCCGCGGCCGCCGAGCACGGCGGCGCACACGTGATCAACACCGCCTCGATCGCGGGGTCCAGCGGCCAGCCCTGGCTGTCGGTCTACTCGGCGACCAAGGCCGCGGTGATCAACTTCACCCAGGCGATGCACAAGGAGCTGGCCGCCGACGGGATCAAGAACACGGCGTTGATGCCGGCGTTCGTCGACACGCCGATGACCGACTTCGCCAAGTCGCACGGAGTCGCCGCCGAGGAGATGATCACCCCGCAGGACGTCGCCGAGTCGGTGCGCTTCCTGCTGCGCCTCTCCCCCGCCTGCATCGTGCCCGAGATCCGCTTCATCCGTCCACAGCAGGACGGTGCGCTTTGAAGCTCGGCGTCCACATCGGCTACTGGGGGCTCGGCCTGACGAGCGAGGATCAGATCGCGATCGTCCGCGAGGCCGAGCGGCTCGGCTACGACAGCGTCTGGACTGCAGAGGCCTACGGCTCGGACGCGGCCACGATCCTCGGCTGGATCGCCGCCCAGACGACCACGATCCGGCTCGGCACCGCGATCCTGCAGATGCCGGGCCGTTCGGCTGCGATGACGGCGATGACGGCGGCGACGCTCGACCAGCTCTCCGGCGGTCGGATGCTGCTCGGGATCGGCCCGTCCGGACCCCAGGTCTCCGAAGGGTGGCACGGCGTCCGCTTCGGCCGCCAGCTGCTGCGCACTCGCGAGTACGTCGAGGTCGTGCGCAAGGCGCTCTCACGCGAGCGGCTGACCTACGAGGGCGAGACGATCCGCCTGCCGCTGCCGGACGGCCCGGGCAAGGCTCTGAAGCTGACGATCGCGCCGGTCCAGGACGAGATCCCGGTCTACCTGGCCTCGATCGGGCCGAAGAACACGGAGCTCACGGGCGAGATCGCCGACGGCTGGCTGCCGACGATCGTCAGCCCCGAGCACATGGACGTCCTGACCGAGCCGCTGCGAGCGGGCGCCGCACGGGCCGGGCGGCCGCTCGACCAGATCGACATCGCGCCGGCCGTCAACGCCTGCGTGACCGACGACGTCGCGACCGCCCGTGACGCGATGCGCCCGTTCCTGGCGCTCTACGTCGGCGGCATGGGCTCGCGCGAGCGCAACTTCTACAACCAGGTCGTCTGTCGCTACGGCTTCGAGGACGCCGCCCGCCGCATCCAGGACCTTTACCTCGAGGGCCGCAAGGACGAGGCCGCCGCGGCGATCCCAGATGAGCTGATCGATCTCGTATCGCTCTGCGGGCCGCCAGACGTGGTCCGCGAGAAGCTGCGGCTCTACCGCGACGCCGGCGTCGGCACGCTGATCATCACACCGTGGTCGTGGACGCGCGCAGAGCGGATCGAGCAGCTGCGGCTGATCGCCGAGCTGGCCGAATCGGCCTGACGACGCTCCGGTGCGGGCCTTCCTCGCCGCGTTCGGCGATGCCGGGCACGTCTTCCCGGTGCTGGCGCTCGGGCGGGCTCTGCGCGCCCGCGGTCACGAGGTCACGGTCGAGACGTTCACCCGCTGGCAGGCCGACGTGGAGGCCGAGGGCCTGCGGTTCGTGGCCGCGCCGGAGTTCGATCCGCCCGCCGACGAGCCGGCGTGGTTTCTGCCGCCGTTCGTGGCGGCGGGCCGTGCCGTACCGCTGACCCGCTCCGAGCTGCGCTCGTGGCGGCCCGACGTCGTCGTCTCCGACATCCTGACGGTCGCACCGCCGCTGGCAGCCGAGCTCGAAGGGATCCCGTCGGCGACACTGATCCCCCACTTCGACCCGCGCCCGGTGCGCGGCTTCCCGCCCTACTCGGTCGGTGCCCGCCTGCCGCGCACCGCGATCGGCCGCTGGTGGTGGGCTCGCTTTCACCGGCTGGTGAGCCACGGCGGCGCGCTCGGCCGCGACGAGCTCAACGGCGTGCGGACCCGGGTCGGGCTTGCGCCACAGGGCCACATCCACAACGGCATCAGCCGCACGCTCGCGATCTGCGCGACCTTCCCCCAGCTCGAGTATCCGCGCCCGGTCCCCGAGCCGAACACCCACGTCGTCGGGCCGCTGCTTTGGGAGCCCGCGGACGGGGAATTCACGATGCCAGGCGGCGACGGCCCGCTCGTCGTCGTCGCCCCGTCGACGGCGCACGACCCCGGCGGCCGGCTCGTGCGGGCCGCCACCGACGGGCTCGCGGAGCTGCCGATCCGGCTCCTGATCAGCACCAACCACCGAACGCCGGCGTCCGGCCTGCGCGCCGGCACCAACACGACCGTCGTCGACTGGCTGTCGTATTCGCGCGCCTTCGCGCACGCCGATGCCGTGATCTGCCACGGCGGCCACGGCACAATGGTCCGAGCGCTCGCGTGCGGCGCGGTGCCGGTGATCTGGCCGGTGGCGGGCGACATGGGCGAGAACGCGGCCCGCGCCGACTACGCCGGAGCCGGCGTCAGGATCCCGCGCCGCTTTCTCAGCGCCACGACGCTGCGGCTTGCAACCGAGCGCGCGCTGTGCGAGCGGCCGCTGCACGACCGCGCCGGTCAGCTCGCCGCGTGGGCGGCGGACCACGACCCGGCCGCGACCGCCGCGGCGCTGGTCGAATCGATCGCGGCCTGACGCCGGTGCCGGCGCAGCCTGCGCCCGGTCACTCCGGGGGTGGGACTCGAACCCACAACCCTTCGATTAACAGTCGAATGCTCTGCCATTGAGCTACCCCGGAACGGCGCGCTCGATCCTAGCCGGTCGACCGGCCGCCGTCGGGCGCAGGCGCTCAACCGGCCAGCGAACGGGCGATCAGGCGGTCGCGCTCGGCGACCAGCCCGTCACGGCGGCTGCGAAGCTCCGCGACACCGCCGCTGCCGGCCGCACGGGCCGCGGCGATCTCGGCGTCGAGCGCCGCGATGTCGACCGTGACCAGCAACGCATCGAGCCGGGCGGGCACCACGTCGGCTCCGTCCATCTCGCGCGCATCGGCGACAATCCCCGTGACCGCCCGCTGCAGCGCCTCGTCGCCGGGCGGCAGCGCCGTCACCGGGTCGGTCAGATGATCGCGCAGGAAGCAGAGCACGCGCCACATCCCGTCGCCGCTGATCCGTTCGCGCTCGATCCCGGCGAGCAGCCGCTCACCGGCTCCGGGAGCCGCGACGCAGGCGACGAGCAGGTCGCGCTCGGCGGCGACCCGTGGCGGCACGGTCGCTCCTCGCGCCGGCGACGGCTGCTCGGCGCGGACCGGTGCCGGAGCGGGTGCGGCTGTGGCGCCCGGTGCAGGCAGCCAGGACGAGACCAGCGCCGGCTGCAGCTCGAGCCGGCCCGAGACGAGCTCGAGCAGCTCCTCGCGCAGCGCGCTCGGCGGCAGTCCGGCGAAGACAGGGCGCAGCCGAGCGATCGCCTGATCCTTGCCCTCGGCGTGCGTCACGTCGCCGGCCTCGAGCTCGCGCTCGATACGGAAGCGCACGAACGGCAGCGAGGCCGCGATCGCGTCGCGCAGCCCCTCCGCGCCCTGTTCCCTGGCCAGCTCGGCCGGATCCCTGCCGCCGGGCAGCGGCACGACCCGCAGCTGAAGCTCTCTGCCCTGCGCGACCCGCTCGGCGCGCAGCATCGCCTCCTGCCCGGCGCTGTCGGCATCGAGCGCAAGCAGCACGCGATCGCCGAGCTTCGCCAGCTCGCCGATCTGCCGCTCGGTCATCGCGGTCCCCATCACACAGACCACGTTCGGGATCCCGGCCTGGTGCAGCGCGAGCACGTCGGTGTAGCCCTCGCAGGCGATCACCTCGCCGGCCTTGGTCGCCGACGGGCGGGCGAGGTGGGCGCCGTAGACGATGTCGCCCTTGTGGAACAGCTCGCTGTCCGGCGAGTTGACGTACTTGCGCGGGTCCTCGTCGCCGTCGAGCTTGCGCGCGCCGAAGCCGACGACCCGGCCGCGTGCGTCGCTCAGCGGGAACATGATTCGGCGCCGGAAGCGGTCGTAGATGCGCCCCTTTCCCTTGGCCCGCTGGACGAGCCCGGCGTCGTGGATCTCGCGGTTCGAGAAGCCTTCGCGGCGGGCGGCGTTCATCAGCTTGTCCCAGGAGCTGGGCGCGTAGCCGACGCGGAAGGTGCGCAGCGTCTCGTCGCTCAGTCCGCGCTCGGCCAGATAGACGCGCGCGGGCGCGGCCTCGCGCGACTCCCACAGCCAGCGCTCGTAGAACCCGGTCGCCCGCTCCAGCAGCGCGTACAGACGCTCACGCTGCTGCCGTCGTGCCGCCGCCTGCGGATCCTCGTCGGCGACCTCGAGCTGAATGCCGTAGCGCTGGGCCAGCCACTCGAGGGCGCCGACGAAGTCAAGGCCCTCGGTCTCCTGCACGAACCTGAAGACGTCGCCGCCCTTGCCGCAGCCGAAGCAGTGGTAGAAGCCCTCGTTCGCGTCGACCGAGAACGATGGTGTCCGCTCTTCGTGGAACGGGCAGAGCCCCTTGAAGCTGCCGCGCCCTGAGCGCTTGAGCTCGGTCCTGGCCGAGACCAGCTCGACGATGTCCGCGGCGTCGCGAACCCGGTCGCGGCTGTCGGCGGCGTAGCGGGGCATCGGCCCGCAACGTTAGTTGCTAGCCGGCCACCGTATGCGGCTCGGCCAGCGCGCGGAACGCACGCAGGCAGAAACGGTCGGTCATCCCCGCCAGGTAGTCGGCGACGCGGTCGGCCGGACTCGCACCCGGCGCGCCGCCGTCGTCGGGGACCAGCTCCGGGCTGGCTGCGTAGTGGTGAAACAGCGCCTCCAGCATTCGCACGATCCGCTCCTGCTCGGCACGCACCGCGGGGCCGAGGTAGACCTGCTCGAACATGAACGTGCGCAGCTCGTCCATCGCCGCCCCCGCGCGTTCGCCCTGGACGATCCGGCCGGCGAGCTCGGAGCTCTCGACGAGATCGTGGACGAGCAGGTCGATCCGCTTCGAGCCGGTCGTCCCGAGCACGTCGATCGCGTGTCGTGGAAGCTCGTCCTCGCGCAGCACCCCGGCTCGCAGCGCGTCGTCGATGTCGTGGTTGATGTAGGCGACACGATCGACGAGCCGGACGATCGCGCCCTCGAGCGTCCGCGGCTGCGGCGAGCGACCGGAGTGGCAGAGGATGCCGTCACGGACGTCGTCGGTGAGGTTCAGGCCGCGATGATCGCGCTCGAGCACGTCGACGATTCGCAGCGAGTGCTCGAAGTGGCGGAAGCCGCGCCCGTAGCGTTCACGCAGACAGCGATCGAGCACGTCCTCGCCGAGATGTCCGAACGGGGTGTGGCCGAGGTCGTGGCCGAGGCCGATCGCCTCCGTCAGATCCTCGTTGAGGTTGAGCGCGCGGGCGACGGTGCGCGCGATCTCGGTGACCTCGATCGTGTGCGTCAGCCGCGTGCGATGATGGTCGTCCTCGGGGGCGATGAAGACCTGCGTCTTGCCGGCCAGCCGCCGGAACGCCTTGCTGTGGACGATCCGGTCGCGGTCGCGCTGCAGCGGCGTGCGCAGGGCGCAGGCCGGTTCGTCATGCCGGCGCCGCTCGGGGTAGGAGCGGGCCGCGAGCGGGCTCAGCTGGCGCTCTTCGCGTTCGGCGACCTGCGCCGCAAAGCGCGCGGCGACCTGACCGGGGGCTGCGGCTGCGTCCACGCCCACAGACTAGATCGGCGCGACCGCCTCCCGCAGGCGCACGTGGGCGTGGTGCTCGGCGGTCTCGCCGATCACGCGTCCGGCGACCCGCAGCGTGCGCTCGTCGTCGCTGCGCGGCGCCCGCGCGAGCGGCGCGGCGAGCGCGTCGGCCAACAGCGTGTGGGCCGTCTGGTCGAGCGGGAAGGCGCCCTGGGAGCAGCCGGCGCAGACGACGCCGCCGGCGGCGCCGCTGAAGGCCTCGAGCTCGTCGCTGCGGCCGCACCGTGCGCAGAGCGCCAGCTCCGGCGTCAGTCCGGCGGCGACCAGCAGCTTGATCCGGAACGCGAGCGCAAACCCCTCGTGTGCGTGCGCCTGCGCATCGGCGTCGAGCAGCGCCAGCGCGTTTGCCAGCAGGTTGAAGACCTCCTGCGAGGGCTCACCGTCGCCGAACAGCCGCGCCGTCGCGTCGCAGGCGCGGGCCGCGATGTCGATCGCGGCGCCGTGCTCGCGCAGCCGCGGATAGGCGGCGATCGTCTCGGCCGCAGTGACGGTCACGAGCTCAGAGCGCCCCTCGTGGACGACAAGCGCAAGCCGCATGAACGGCTCGAGCCGGCCGCCGAAGCGGCTCTTGGGGCGGCGCGCGCCCTTGGCGATCGCAGAGAGCCGGCCACGGTCGGGCGTGTAGAGGTGCAGGATGCGGTCGGCCTCGCCGTAGCGCAGCGCCCGCAGCACGATCGCCTCGGTCTTCAGCGTCGTCGCCATCAGCCTGGACACCCCGTCCAGGCAGGTGCCGCAGGCGGCCCGCTAGCGTGATCTGTAATGGCTGCCGAAGTCATCGTCTACACCACCAACCACTGCCCGTACTGCATCCGTGTCAAGAGCCTGCTCAAGGCGCGCGACGTCGCATTCGAGGAGATCAACATCGCAGACGACACGGACGCGCGCGTCGCGCTCGTCCAGCGGACAGGGCACATGACCTTCCCCCAGGTCTTCATCGGCGACACGTTCGTCGGCGGCTTCGACGAGACCGCGGCCGCGGATCGCGACGGGCGGCTCGCGGTGCTGCTCAACGGCGGCTGAGGCTCCCCTGAGACAGCCGCTCAGCGCCGTGGGCGCGGCTGGCAGCGCTCGCAGACGTAGGTGCCGCGGCCGGCGACGACGATCTTGCGCACCGTGGTCCCGCAGGCCGTGCACGGCTCTCCGGCCCGCAGATGGATGCTGAAGTCGTGCTGAAAGGCGCCCATCACCCCGTCGGGATGGCGGAAGTCGTCGATCGTGGCGCCGCCGGCGGCAAGCCCGCGCTCGAGCACGTCGCGGACCGACCGGGCCAGCGCCGCATACTGTGCCGGCCGCAGTGAGCCAGCCGGCCGCAGCGGATGGATCCCGGCGGCGAACAGCGCCTCGTCGGCATAGATGTTGCCGATGCCCGCGACCTTGCGCTGATCGAGCAGGAACGCCTTGATCGCGGTGCGGCGGCCGCGAGCCAGCGAGCGCAGCAGCTCGCCGGTCAGCACACCGTCCTCCAGCGGCTCGATCCCGAGCCGGGCATCGAGGTAGGCGTCGCGGGCCCGGTCGCCGAGCAGCAGCGTGCCGGTGCCGAACCGGCGCGGGTCGCAGAACCGAAGCTCACGACCGCCCGACAGCGCGAAGCGGACACGTGAGTAGCGGACGCCGGCGGGTGGGTCGATCAGGATCGTCCCGGTCATCCGCAGGTGCATGATCAGATGCAGCTCGGCGTCGGTCGTGAGGATCAGGTACTTGCCGCGGCGCGCCAGCCCGGCGATGCGCCGGCCGGTGAGCGGCCCGGCGATCTCGTCCGGCGCCAGCGGGCTGCACCAGAGCGGATCGGCGATCGAGAGCTGCTCGATCCGGCGCCCGGCGACGACCGGCTCGAGCGCGCGGCGGATCGTCTCGACCTCGGGCAGCTCGGGCACCACCCCAACGCTACTGCCCGAATCCGGGCGCTCCTCCCCCGGCGCGAACTCAGGCCACGGCGCGCGGGTGCGAGTCGAAGTAGACGTCCTTGAGGCGGTCGGAGGAGAGGTGCGTGTAGATCTGGGTCGTGGCGACGTCGGCGTGGCCGAGCAGCTCCTGGACGACACGCAGGTCGCAGCCGCCGGCAAGCAGATGGGTCGCGAACGTGTGACGCAGCGTGTGCGGCGTCATCCGCTCGTCGAGGCCGGCTTCGTGCGCCCGCTGCTTGACGATCTTGTAGAGCCCCTGACGGGTCAGCGGCCGGCCGCGGCGATTGACGAACACGGTCCGGGTCTCGAGCGTCCCGACCAGCACCGGCCGGCTGTCGCGCCCGTAGCGGACGAGCGCCGCCGTCGCCGCACGCCCAAACGGCACCAGCCGCTGCTTGTCGCCCTTGCCGGTCGCACGCAGCATCCCGGCCCGCAGGTCGATGTCGGTCAACTCGAGCGCCGTGGCCTCGCTGGCGCGCAGGCCGCACGCGTACATCAGCTCGAGCAGGGCGCGGTCGCGCAGCGACGCCGGATCGTCCGCGGCGACCGTCCGCAGCAGCAGTTCGATCTGCTCGCGTGTCAGCACGACGGGCAGCGTCGGCCGCGGCTTCGGCGCACGCAGATCGGCGGCCGGATCGTGATCGATCAGCTCCTCGCGCAGCAGGTGCCGGTAGAACGAGCGCACACAGGCGATCTTGCGTCCGATCGTCGCCGGCCTTGCCCCCTGGGCGGCGAGCTCGTCGACGAACGCGGTCAGGTCCGTGTAGGAGGCCTTGAGCGGGTCGATTCCGTGGGTGGCCAGGTGGGCGCCGAGCTGGCTGGCGTCTGAACGGTAGGCGGCGAGCGTGTTGCGGGCCAGCCGGCGCTCGAACTCCAGGTAGGCGAGATAGTCGAGCAGCAGCTGCTCGAACGCCGTCGTCGGTGCTGTCGCGGCCACGGGCATGATCCTTGGTTCGGCGGCCCGCGCGGAGGTCCTGTGACGCGGCCCGGCGCTGACGGCCGCCGCCGGCCGGCACCGCAGTGATGCGTCGCCCCGCGACGTGCTCAGCGCGCTTCGGCGGGCTCGCGCTCGCCGCGCGTGACCTTGACGTCGCCCTCCTCGGGGTGACTGGTGAGCGCACGCTCGAGCCCGGCGGCGACGAACGCGTCGAACAGCGGCGCCGGCCGCTCGGGCCGGGACTTGAACTCCGGGTGGAACTGCGAGGCGACGAAGAACGGATGGCCGGCGATCTCGATGATCTCGACGAGCCGCTCGTCGGGCGAGGTGCCGGAGACGATCAGGCCCGCCGACTCCAGTCGCCGGCGCAACGCGATCGAGACCTCGTAGCGATGACGGTGGCGCTCGTAGATCACGGCCTCGCCGTAGAGCTCCCGTGCGCGCGTCCCGTCGTGAACCTTGACCGGGTCGGCGCCGAGCCGCATCGTGCCGCCGAGGTCGGCGACCTCCTTCTGCTCGGGCAGCAGATCGACGACCGGCCATTCGGTCTCGGGATCGAACTCGGTCGAGTTGGCGCCCGGCATGTCGGCGCAGTGACGGGCGAACTCGAACACCGCCACCTGCATCCCCAGGCAGATCCCCAGGAACGGGACACCGCGCTCACGCGCAACCCGGGCCGCTCGGATCTTGCCCTCGATCCCGCGACCGCCGAAGCCGCCGGGGATCAGGATGCCGTCGGCGCCGGCGATCCGTGCGGCCGCCGCATCGTCGTCGGTCAGCGCCTCCGCATCGACCCAATCGATCACGACCCGGCAGCCGTGGTGGAGCCCGGCGTGGGCCAGTGCCTCGGTCACCGACTTGTAGGCGTCCTCGAGCTCGACGTACTTGCCGACGAGCGCGATCCGCACGGTCTGGGTCGTCGCCGACCAGACCTCCATCAGGTGCCTCCAGCCGTCGAGGTCGGCGGCCGGTGCATCGGTGATCCCGAAGTGCTCGCAGATGAAGTCGTCGACACCCTGCTCGGCGTACCAGAGCGGCACCTTGTAGATGTTGTCGACGTCGATCGCAGAGATCACGGCCTCGGTCGGCATCGACGCGAACAGCGCGATCTTCCTGCGGATCGAGAGATCGAGCTCGTTCTCGGCGCGGCAGAAGAGCATGTCCGGCTGGATGCCGATCCGCCGCAGCTCGTTGACCGAGTGCTGGGTCGGCTTGGTCTTGAGCTCGCCGGCGTGGCCGATGTACGGCACCAGCGTCAGATGCAGGAACATGCAGTTGCGGCGGCCGACGTCGACCGGGAACTGGCGGATCGCCTCGAGGAACGGCAGCGACTCGATGTCGCCGACGGTGCCGCCGATCTCGGTGATCACGAAGTCGGCGTCGCCGGCCTCGCCGATCACCCGGATCCGCTGCTTGATCTCGTCGGTGATGTGCGGGACCACCTGGACGGTCGCGCCGAGATAGTCGCCGCGGCGCTCGCGCCTGATGACGGCGTTGTAGATGCCGCCGGCGGTGACGTTCGAGGCCCGGCTGGCGTTGCTGTCGGTGTAGCGCTCGTAGTGGCCGAGGTCGAGGTCGGTCTCGGCCCCGTCCTCGGTGACGAAGACCTCACCGTGCTGATACGGCGACATCGTCCCCGGATCGACATTGATGTAGGGGTCGAACTTCTGCAGCGCGACCGAGTAGCCCTTGGCGACCAGCAGACGCCCGATCGAGGCGGCGGCGATGCCCTTGCCGAGGGATGAGACGACGCCGCCGGTGA
>CAZYMM010000031.1:0-18044 GCA_964648515.1 uncultured Conexibacter sp. | reverse complement strand
GACCGTGTGCGGCGCGCGGAACTCGGACATGTCGAACCGCACCAGCGCGTCCTCGCGGGCGAACAGCCGTGCGGCCAGCGTCTTGACCAGCTCGGTCTTGCCGACGCCGGTCGGGCCGAGGAAGAGGAACGAGCCGAGCGGGCGGTCGGCCTCCGAGAGGCCGACGCGGCCGCGCCGGATCGTGTCCGCGACCTTGGCGATCGCCTCGTCCTGACCGACGACGCGGGCGCGCAGGTCATCCTCGAGGCCGGCCAGCCGGCCGAGCTCGTCGGCCTGCAGCTCGCCGACCGGGATGCCGGTCCGCGCTGCGACGATCGCGGCGATCTCGGCCTCGTCGATGCGGTCGGAGGCCGGGTCCTCCGGCGCTCCGAGGGCGCCGTCCGGCGTCTGCGCGTCGAGCTGGGCGAGCTGCTGCTTGCACCATGCGGCGTGCTCGTAGTCCTCGATCTTGACCGCCGCCTGAAGCTCCTCGCGCAGCCTGTTCTCGCGCTGCCTGGGGTCGGCGGGGCGGGCCAGGCGCAGCTTGGCCCCGGCCTGATCGATCAGGTCGATCGCCTTGTCGGGCAGCTGCTGCTCGGGCAGGTAGCGATCCGACAGCCGCGCCGCGGCGGCCAGCGCCGCGTCCGTGTAGGTGCAGCCGTGGTGCTGCTCGTAGGCGGAGCGCAGCCCCTGCAGGATCGCGACCGTCTGCTCGACGGTCGGCTCGTCGATCGTCACCGCCGAGAAGCGGCGCGCCAGCGCTGCGTCGCGCTCGACGGCGCGGTACTCGGCCAGCGTGGTGGCGCCGATCAGCTGCAGCTCGCCGCGAGCGAGCGCGGGCTTGAGCAGGTTGGCGGCGTCCATCGCGCCCTCCGAGCCGCCGGCGCCGAGCACCGTGTGGAGCTCGTCGAGGAACAGCACGACACGGCCGTCGCCGGTGGCGGGATCGTTGGCGTCGGTGACCTCCTTGAGCACGGTCTTGAGCCGCTGCTCGAACTGGCCGCGGTACTGGCTGCCCGCGACCATCGCGCCGAGATCGAGCGCGACGATCCGGGCGCCGTGCAGCGTCTCGGGGACGTCGCCGGCGGCCACGCGACGCGCCAGGCCCTCGGCGATCGCGGTCTTGCCGACCCCGGCCTCACCGATCAGCACGGCGTTGTTCTTGCGGCGGCGCGCGAGGATCTCGACCGTCTGGGCGATCTCCTCGTCGCGACCGACGACGGGATCGATCCGTCCCGCACGAGCCTCGGCGGTCAGGTCGCGGCCGAACGCGTCGAGCGCGGGCGTCTTCGAACGCTCCTCGGTGCGGGTGCGCGTCTGCGTCCTGGTCGTTCCGCGCTCCTGGCGCTCTGCGATCAACCGCTCGCCGGCCTGGGCCATGCCCTCGGCGATCTCGCGCGCGCAGCTCTCGCACATCGGCACGAGGCGGCGGCCCTGCTCGGTAGTGATCAGCACCTGGGTGTCAGCGGCGCGCTCGCCGCAGACCGCGCACGGGGGGTGGTTGTTGAAAGGTTCTTGGCTCATTGTGTGTTCGGTCTCCTGAGAGAAAACCGTCTGAAAATCTCAGTCGGTAGGACTCAAGATAGCACCGGTCGGGCAGACTGCGGGGATGGAGGACACCACTGTGCGCACATCGACCTACGGTCTCTGGCGCAAGCTCTCGTCCCGACCTGGCGGCAAGCGCGCGTTCTCGGCCGGGGTCGCGATGAAGGCGCCCTACTTCCGTACGATCACGCCGCTGGTGCACGAGCTCGAGCCGGGGCGCTGCGTGGCCAGTGCGCCGAAGTGGTGGGGCGTCCACAACCACATCGGCACCTTCCACGCGATCGCCGCCTGCAACCTCGCCGAGTTCGCGATGGGGATGGTCGCCGAGGCGACAGTCCCGCGCAGCCACCGCTGGATCCCGAAGGCGATGACGGTCGGCTACCTGGCGAAGGCGACGACCGGCCTGCGTGCGGAGGCCGTGATCGATCCTGAGCCCGACTGGCCGCAGCTGACGGAGGGTGCGGAGATCGTCGTCCCGGTCGCGATCCGCGACAAGGCCGGCAGCGAGGTCGTCCACGCCGAGATCACGATCTGGGTCACGCCGGCGAGCTGAGCTCCCCGGTCTGCGTTCCTCATATCCTCGGCCGATGGACGTCGACGGTGCCTATCTGAGCGAGCTCGTGTCGCGTGCGCTGGCCGAGGACATCGGCACAGGCGACGTGACGACCCAGAGCACCGTGCCTGCGGGCGCGCAGGCGCGCGCGAGCATCGTGCAGAAGGCGCCCGGGGTCTTCTACGGCGTCCAGGTGCTGCGTGAGGTCTGCGCGCAGGCCGGTCCGGCGCTGGCCGTCGAGCTGTCCGTCGCCGACGGCGCCCACAGCGAGCCGGGCACGACGGTCGCGACGATCGCCGGTGACGCCGCCGCGATCCTGCGCGCCGAGCGCACCGCGCTCAACTTCCTCGGGCGGCTGAGCGGCATCGCGACGCTGACGGCCCGCTACGTGCAGGCTGTCGCCGGCAGCCGTGCACAGATCCTCGACACGCGCAAGACGACGCCGACGCTGCGGGCGTTGGAGAAGGCGGCGGTCGTCGCCGGCGGCGGCGTCAACCACCGCGCCGGCCTCTACGACATGGTGCTGATCAAGGAGAACCACATCGCGGCCGCAGGCGGGGTGCGGGCCGCCGTCGAGGCCGCCCGGGCGGCGTTCCCGGAGCTGCCGATGGACGTCGAGTGCTCGACCCGTGAGGAGTTGCTGGAGGCGCTGGCGGCAGGTGCGCCGCGGCTGCTGCTCGACAACTTCGCGCCCGACGAGCTCGCCGATCTGGTCGAGCTCGCCCGCGGACGGGCCGAGCTCGAGGCCAGCGGCGGGGTAACGCTGGAGAACGTCCGCGCGGTCGCGATGTCCGGCGTCGACTTCATCTCGGTCGGCGCGCTGACCCACTCGGCGCCCGCGCTCGACCTCTCGCTGCTGCTGGAGCGCGAAGGCTAGAGCGCGAAAGCTAGTCTGTGGTTATGAGCCGCCGCGTCCGTGAAGATCTGCCTCTCGCGCCGATGGCGCCGCTCGTGCCGCCGGATCTGCCGGCCGAGGAGATCGCGGCGCTGCAGGCCGAGGTCCGTGATCTCGCCAAGCAGCGTGACGCGGTGATCCTGGCCCACAACTACCAGGTGCCGGAGATCCAGGACGTGGCCGACTTCGTTGGCGACAGCCTCGGGCTCAGCCGCCAGGCCGCCGCCGTCGAGCAGCCGGTGATCGCGTTCTGCGGCGTCCACTTCATGGCCGAGTCGGCGTCGATCCTGGCGCCGGAGAAGACCGTGCTGCTGCCCGACCACGCGGCCGGCTGCTCATTGGCGGATTCGATCACCGCGCCCGAGCTCGAGGCCTGGCAGGCCAAGCATCCCGGTTCGGTGACCGTGATGTATGTGAACACGACGGCCGAGGTCAAGGCGCTGACCGACTACTGCGTGACGAGCTCGAACGCGACCAAGGTCGTCGAGCACATCATCGCCGAGTACGGCTGGTCAGATCGCGTCGCGGCCGGCGAGCAGCTGCCGATCCTGTTCGGGCCGGACATGTGGCTCGGGTCGTACGTCGCCAAGGCGCTGGGGGTCAGGATGCATGTCTGGGACGGCGAGTGCCACGTTCATGCCGGCATTCGGCCCGCTGACATCAGCGAGATGCGTGCCAAGCATCCTGATGCGGACTTCCTGATCCATCCGGAGTGTGGCTGCTCGACCCAGGTGATGGAGTACGTGGCCGCCGGCGATGTCGACTCCGAGGGCGTCCACATGCTCTCGACCGGGCAGATGCTGACCTACGCGCGCGAGCATGCCGGCGAGGGCCGGACGGCGATCATGGCGACCGAGACCGGGATGATCTACGGCCTCGAGCAGGCCGCGCCCGACATCGAGTTCATCCCCGCCAACAACCGCGCCGCGTGCCGGTTCATGAAGATGATCACGCTGCCGAAGCTGCGCGACTGCCTGCGCGACATGACCGGCGAGGTCAAGGTCGACCCCGAGATCGCACGCCGCGCGCTGCTGCCGATCGAGCGCATGGTCGCGATCGGCTAGGGCGCCTTGATGGCCTGCAGCGTGTAGCTGAGCGGCAACCGCTCTGGGCGGTCGTTGAGCCGCCATTCGCCGTGCTCGTCGCGCGTCATCTGCCCGTCGATCGCCTCCCACGGGACCGAGTCGTGCTCGACGAACTGCGTGATCGTCATTCCGCGATCGAGCAGGGCGGTGAAGATCTCGCCGAGGCCGTGGTTGAACGAGATCGTCGTGTTGTGCTTGAACGCGCGATCGGTGTGTACGTACGTCCCCTCCTCGGTCCACTGCAGCCCGCCCGCCGTCTCGAAGTAGTGGAACTCGACCGGCAGAGTCAGACTGCCGGTCGTCTCGGTGCGCTCGTCGATCGTCCACAGCATCGGATGACCCTCCCGGACGAACAGCCGTCCGCCCGGTTTCAGCAGCGCCGTCACGACATCGGCCCAAGCGTCGATCCGCGGTAGCCAGCAGAGCGATCCGATGCCGGTGTAGACGAGATCGAACGACCCAGGCTCGAGCACGCTCGGTGCGTCGTGGAACTCGGCGTGGACGAAATCGGCATCGAGCCCGCAATCCGCTGCGAGCCGCTGTGCCGCCTCGATCGCGGGCGCGGAGAAGTCGAGGCCGGTCATCCGCGCGCCGAGCTTGGCGAGCGACACGGTGTCGGTGCCGATGTGGCACTGGAGGTGGACGCCGCGCAACCCCGCGACGTCACCTAGCCGCGGCCGGTCGAACGCGACGACGCCACTGATGAAGTCGGGTTCGGAGACGAGCCTGTCGACGGCGTAGTCGGGCGACGCGACATGTGCGGAGACGCGCTCGTCCCAGTTGCTGCGGTTCAGCTCGATGTGGTCTGCCACGGGCTGACCGTAGCTGCCCGGAGAAGGCGCCGGCGGGGCGTGCTCGCCGTGGGGCGAGTGGGATGCCACCGCTGCTACGACAGCGCGAAGTCGCCTGCCTCGTGCGGCCCCACGCACGCGACCGCGGCGGCGTCTGGGTCAACGCGGCGGCAGATCGCAGCGACCTCGTCGTAGGTGACGGCGTCGAGCGCGGCGACGGCCGCGTCGGGGTCGATCTCGTCGCCGAAGACGATCGACTGGGTTGCGGCATGGCGGGCGACGGCGTTCGTGTTCTCGAACGCCAGCACGCGGCGGCCGGCCGCGTAGGCCCGGGCGCGCTCGACCTCCTCCTCGGTCGGGCCGTCGGCGCGCAACTCGGCGATGATCTCGCGCATCCGCGCATAGGCCTCGACCACCTTGCCGGATTCGAGCCCCGAGCCGAGCTGGAGCACGGCGCTGTCGGCGCGCACGTGGTCGAGCGACCAGACCGAGTAGCAGAGCCCGCGCTGCTCGCGGATCTCGTCGAACAGCCGTGATCCCATCGAGCCGCCGAGCAGCGTCGAGTAGATCGAGAAGGCCGCGCGTTCGGCGCGATCGCCGACCGCCAGCTCGGGGGTGTAGATCAGCCGCAGGTGCGACTGGTTGGTGTCCTTGTGCTCGACCAGGGTGCCGGCGTCGAGTGCGGGGGCGGGCTCGGCGGCCTGGGGTGCGGGCAGCAGCGGGAAGCGCTCGAACAGCGCCGCGGTCGCGCCGTTCTCCGGCACGTGCTCGAGGTTGCCGGCGATGAAGGCGCCGCCGCGCGCGCCCGACCAGCGGCGCTCGCGGAACGCGACGATCGCCTCGCGCGAGAACGTGCGCAGATGCTGCTCGGGACCGAGCACCGTGCGGCCGAGCGGATGATCGCCGAACGCGGCCCGGTCGATCAGCTCCTCGGCGACGGCGGCCGGCTGATCCTTGTAGCGCTGAATCTCCTGGATCACGACGCCGCGCTCCTTGTCGAGCTCGGCCTGATCGAGCAGCGGCCGGCCGACGAAGTCGGTCAAGAGATCGATCGCGGCCGGCGCGGCCTCGGCTCGCACGGTGATGTGGAAGGCGACGAGATCGTGCGAGGTGTAGGCGTTGAGCATCCCGCCCATCCGCTCCGCGGTCTCGTTGACCTTCTTGTAGTGGTCGTACTTCTCGCCGCCCTTGAAGACCAGGTGCTCGAGGAAGTGGGCCATCCCGTTCTCCTCGGCGCGTTCGGTGCGGGCGCCGGCATCGAACGCGACGAGGATCGTCACCGCGTGCGTACCGGCGATCGCGATCCGGTGCAGCGGCAGGCCGTTGTCGAGCGTCTGCGTCGTGATCGTCGCCATCGCGGCAGGCTATCGCCGGTGCGGGCTACGGGACCCTCTACCCTGACGGCGCTGCGTCGCAAGGAGGCTTGCAGCCGACTCCCGGATGGCAGGCATCCTCGTCGTGGACGGCGAACCAACGACCGGATAGCCATGGCCATCATCGAACGTCACAAACGCAGGCTCGACCGCGACGCCGCCAAGGCGGCCCCGCGCGACAGCGGGACCGCCGTGATCCGCTTCCGCGGCGTCACCAAGTCCTACGGGGCGACCAACGGCGGTGTCGAGGACGTCAGCTTCCAGATCCAGCGCGGCGAGTTCGTCTTCCTCGTCGGCGCGACCGGATCGGGCAAGTCGACGCTGATGAAGCTGCTGATCAAGGAGATCGAGCCCGACGCGGGTCAGATCCTCGTCGCCGGCCACGACCTGCGCGAGATCACGCGCAAGAAGGTGCCGTTCTACCGCCGCAACATCGGCACGGTCTTCCAGGACTTCAAGCTGCTGCCCGACCGCACCGTCTACGACAACGTCGCCTACGCGCTCCAGGTCACCGGCCACTCGCGCAAGCAGATCCGCGCCAAGGTGCCGGACGTGCTGCGCCTGACCGGGCTCTCGACCAAGCTCCACAACTATCCCAACCAGCTCTCCGGCGGCGAGCAGCAGCGCGTCGCCGTGGCACGGGCGTTCGTCAACCATCCGCCGCTGCTTCTGGCCGACGAGCCGACCGGCAACCTCGACCCCGACACGTCGGTCGGGATCATGCAGCTGCTGCACCGCATCAATCGTGCCGGCACCACCGTGCTCGTCGCCACGCACGACGCCGAGATGGTCGACCGGATGCGCCGCCGCGTGCTCGAGCTGTCGGCCGGCACGCTGGTCCGCGACGAGTACGACGCCGGCTACTCGTCCGACACCGGCGAGCACGACGCGATGAACACGTCGGAGATGGTCCAGCTGCTCGGTGACAGCGGCGAGTCGCGTGCGCAGCGCAAGCAGCTGATCGACCCCGACGACGAGTTCGACGACATCTTCCCGTCGCACCGAGAGGACTGACCGATGCGCCCTGCTTTCTTCGTCAAGGAGGCGCTGCGCTCGATCTCGCGCAACGCGATCCCGAGCTTCGCGGCGGCCGCATCGGTGCTGGTCACGGTGCTCGTGCTCGGCGTCTTCATCCCGGTCGTGCAGGCCACGACCGGCGCCGCCAACGACGTCCGCCACCGGCTCGTCGTCAACGTCTACATGAAGCAGGCGGCGACGCCGGCCGACACCCAGCGCGTCAAGAACCTGCTGGCGACGCGCATCGACCACGTCAAGAGCGTCCTGTTCGTCTCCAAGCAGCAGGCCTACGACGAGCAGAAGAAGCTCAACCCCGAGGCGTATGCGCTGCTCGACGGCACGAACCCGTTGCCCGACACGCTGCGGATTACGCCCGACAACGCCGACAACATCCAGAAGATCGTCGACCAGATCCAGCCGCGCGGCGTCGCCGGCGGCGTGGTGCCGATCGACGCCTCGATCGACAAGGCTGTCTCGGGCAAGCGCGAGAAGGACAAGATCCTGACGATCACGCGGTTCGTGAAGATCGCGATGGGGCTCTTGACGCTGCTGCTCGTGATCGCGTCGGTGCTGCTGATCTCGAACACGATCCGGCTGTCGCTGTTCGCCCGGCGGCGTGAGGTCGAGGTGATGAAGCTGGTCGGCGCGACCGACTCGTTCATCCGCTGGCCGTTCGTGCTCGAAGGGGTCGCGCTCGGCGCGCTCGGCGGACTCGGAGCGGTCGGCCTGCTCGGCCTGGCCAAGGTGACGCTGATCGACCCGCTGGCATCGGGCTTCGCGCTGATCTCGACACCGAAGACGGTCGGCTTCGTGCTGCTGGCCGGTCTGCTGCTCGGCGCCAGCGTGCTCGTCGCCGGGCTCGGCTCGAGCCTCTCGCTGCGCAGGTTCCTGCGGGTCTAGGGCCGTCGTGGTTGTCAGGGCCACATGGCCCTGGCAACCACGACGGCGGTGGGTCTCGGCTGCGCCGAGACCCACCGTTTGTGGCGGGGGCGTTGGCCGGTGGTGGCCGGTTGCCGAGACCCACGGTTTGTGGCCGGGCGTTGGTTGGTGGTGCCCCGGCTACCCTCCGCGCGGATGTTCATGCGCGCGATGTCATCGCTGCTCGTGCTGGTCTTGGTGATGCTCGCGCTGGTCGCGGGAGGGATCTGGCTGGGCGCGAACCCGCGCTGGCTGCCTGAGCCGATCCGCTCCTCGGTCGCAGGCCAGAGCGGCGCCGAGGGACGGTTCAACGAGGCGCTCGCGACGATCCAGCGCACCTACTACCGCAAGCTGTCCAAGGACCAGCTCGTCGACCGTGCGATCTCGGGCATGGTCGGCAGCCTCAAGGACCCGTACTCGCAGTACTTCACCTCCGAGCAGTACCGCAGCTTCCTGTCGCGTCAGGCGCAGAGCTTCTCCGGCATCGGCGTCGCCGTCCAGCCGGACAAGAAGGGCCTGCGGATCATGCAGGTCTACGCCGGTGCACCGGCGCGCGAAGCGGGCCTGAAGCGCGGCGACGTGATCGTCAGCGCCGGCGGCCGCGCGCTCGGGGGGCTGCCCGAGGACGAGGCGGTCGCGCTCGTCAAGGGCAAGGAGGGCACCAAGGTTGTTCTCGGCATCGCCCGGACCGGCCGGCCGCGGCGGCTCGTCACGGTCGAGCGGCGGCAGGTCGTGGTGCCGTCGGTCGACTCGCGGGTGCGAACGTTCGAGGGCAAGTCCTACCTGCAGCTCGCGATCGGCTCCTTCACCCAGAACGACGTCGCCGCACAGGTCCGTCGCCAGCTCGACAAGGGCCGCAAGGCCGGCATCAAGGGCATCGTGCTCGACCTCCGTCACAACCCCGGCGGCCTCGTCGACCAGGCCGGTGATGTCGCAAGCCTGTTCCTGCCCGAGGGCAAGGTCGTCGTCACGACCCACGGCCGGGCGGTCGCGCCGTCGACGCTGAAGACGAGCGGCAAGCCCGCTGACCTGACGACGCCGATGGTCGTACTCGTCGATCGCGGTACCGCGTCGGCGGCGGAGATCGTCGCCGGGGCGCTCCAGGACCACGGCCGCGCCAAGCTCGTCGGCACCAACACCTACGGCAAGGGCGTCTTCCAGCAGGTGCTGCCGCAGCCCGACGGCGGCGCGCTCGACCTCACCGCAGGCGAGTACTTCACGCCCAACGGCCGCAACCTCGGCGCCGGCGGCGTTCGCGAGGGCAAGGGCCTGACACCGGACGTCCGCATCTCGGCCCGTGACATGGACCGGCCCGGCGTGGCTCTGGACACCGCGCTGCGGACGGTCGCCGCCGAGGTGAAATGAGCCGCAAGGGTCGCGGTGCGTCGCGGCCCAAACGTGGCCACGGCCGCCAGCCACGCGGGATGGAGGGCCGCGACCCGGGCCGTGAACCGCGGCCCGACGGGCGCCCCGGCGCGCTGGCCGACGCGGTCGTCGGTGTGCTGGAGCGGCGCGGTCGGCTGACCGTCGTGTCGCCGTTCTTCGAGCGCGGCCGCCCGCTGGCGGTCGAGAAGACCAGCGACGTGCGGCCCGGGAGACTGGTCCTCGCGACGCTCGGCCGGCGCTCGCGCGGTGGTGCGCGCGTCGCCCGTGACCTCGGTGATCCCGCCAACGCCGCCGCCGTGCTCGAAGCCCACGCGCTCCATCGCGGGCTGGCGCGCCGCTTCCCCCCCGGGGTCGAGCGGTCCGCCGCCGCGGCCGTCGAACGGGTGCTCGCAGACGACCCGGCCGGCGGCGCACGGCACGATCTGCGCGCGCTCACGACCTTCACGATCGACCCGGCGAGCGCCCGCGACTTCGACGACGCGATCTCGGCTGAGCCGCTCGGCGGCGCGCGGCGCCGGATCTGGGTCCACATCGCCGACGTCAGCGCCTACGTGCGGCCCGGTTCGCCGGTCGATCGTGAGGCCTACCTGCGCGGCACGTCGGTCTACCTGCCCGGCCTCGTCGAGCCGATGCTGCCCGAGCTGCTCTCGAACGGCGCCTGCTCGCTGGTGCCGGGCGAGGACCGCCTCGCGGTCAGCTGCGAGATCGAGCTCGACGGCGCCGAGGTCATCAGCGCCGCGTTCTGCCGTTCTGTGATCCGTTCGGACCTGCGGCTCGACTATGACCGCGTCGATCGGATCATCGCCGCCGGCGAGGCGCTCGCCGAGCCGTTCGCCACGGCGCTTGAGACCGCACGCGCGGCGGCGGCCGCGCTCGCCGCCGCGCGTGAGCAGGCCGGCGCCCTCGCCGTGCTCTCCAGCGAGCCGGAGTTCGATTTCGACCGGGCCGGCAACGTCAGCGCGATGCGCCAGTCCGAGCAGACCGAGTCCCACCGCGTCATCGAACAGCTGATGATCTGCGCCAACGAGGCGGTCGCGCGACTGCTGGCGGCACGGTCGGTGCCGACGCTCTACCGGGTCCACGAGCGACCGGCACCGGAGGCTGCCGAGCGGCTGCTCGCGCAGCTGACGTCGCTCGGCGTGCCGACGCCGCCCGCGCCCGACCACATCACAGGGCAGCAGGCCGCCGAGCTCGTCGCCGACGCCTCGCAGCTCGTCGCGCAGGAGATCGAGCGGCGCGGCGGCAGCGGGCGCGCCGGCCTGACCTCGCTCGTGCTCCGGGCGCTCAAGCAGGCCCGCTACGACCCGGCGAACCTCGGTCACGCCGGACTTCACTTGCAGGCCTACTGTCACTTCACCTCACCGATCCGCCGTTACCCGGACCTCGTCTGCCACCGGGCGCTGCTGAGCGCGATCGGCGGCGGCGAGAGCGCGCCGCACGGCGGCCACCGCCTCGCCGAGGCGGCGAGCTGGACGTCGGCGCGTGAGCGCGACGCGATGGTGATCGAACGCGACGCGGACGCGATCACGCGCGCGTTCCTGCTCGAACGGCGGCTGCACGAGGGCGAGCTGCCGGCCGCGTTCACAGCCGCCGAGGTCGTCGGCCTCGTCGGTGCCGGCGCGTTCGTCCGCTTCGGCGACGGCTACGAAGGCTTTCTCGCGGCACGGCAGGTCGGCGGCGACTGGTTTGACCTCAACGAGGAGGGCACGGTGCTGCTCGGTGCGAGCACCGGCCGCTCGCTGAGGATCGGCCAGCGGCTGAGCGTCAGCGTGCGCGCTGTCGATCCGCCGCGCGGGCGTGTCGAGCTCGCCCTGGCGTGAGTCGCAGACCGCGCGGCTACGCTGCGGGCGGCGATGGCAAAGCGCGGCAAACGCAAGATCGCGGCGGGGGACGTGGCGACCAACAGGTCGGCGTCGCACCGCTACGAGCTGCTCGACAAGATCGAGTGCGGCCTCGTCCTGCTCGGCACCGAGGTCAAGGCGCTGCGCGAGTCCGGCGCCCAGATCAAGGACGGCTTCGTCAGCGTCCGCGACGGCGAGCTCTGGCTGCACAACGTGCACATCCCGCAGTACACGCCCGCATCGCGCAACAACCACGAGCCCGAGCGCACACGCAAGCTGCTCGCCCACCGGCGCGAGATCGAGCGGCTCGGCGTCCGTACGCGCGAGCGCGGCCTGACGCTGGTGCCGACCCGGATCTACTTCTCCGGCGGCCGCGCCAAGGTCGAAGTCGCTGTCGCCCGAGGCAAGGATCGCTACGACAAGCGCCATGCGATCAAGGAGCGCGACATCAAGCGTGACCTGAGCCGCAGCCTCAGTGACGCCGGCCGTTGACGGCGTTCAGGAGTCTCGGTCTCAGAGCGTGCGCTCGAGGTGCGTGTAGTACATCGCGATCGCCAGCACCAGCACGAGCGCGAAGTAGACGACCGTCGTGATCGTCCGCGCGCGGGCGCCGATCTCGTAGTAGGCCTTGGCCTCCTCGCCGCCCTCGCGAAAGGCCTTGAAGCGGTGGTAGGTCTGCCAGATCGCGACGAACGCGATCAAGAGCAGGATCGGGTTCGGATGGGTGAAGACGAGCACGGCGACCCCGAAGACGCCGAGCAGCCACATCCAGGGGCTGATCGCCGCCGCTGCGCGCCCGCCGTCGAGCGGCGAGACGGGCAGCAGGTTGAAGAGGTTGAGGAAGAAGCCGGTGAACGCCAGTGCCCGGAACAGCTCGCCACCGCCGGCCAGATAGATCGCGAGGCAGGCGGCGGCGCCGATCGAGCCGAGGATCGGGCCGGCGAGCGCGACGCGGGCCTCGGCGACCGCGTTGTCGCCGAGCGATTTGGCCCAGACGACGGCGCCCATGAACGGGATGAACATCGGTGCGCTGGCCTCCAGCCCCTCGCGCCGCAGCTGGATCACGTGGCCCATCTCATGGATGAACAGCAGCAGCACGAACCCGACCCCGAACTGCCAGCCCCAGATCGCTCCATAGGCGACGATCGAGACCAGCATCGATGCGGCGCTGGTCAGGAACTTGAGCTTCAGCAGTACGAACAGCAGGCCCTTGAGCTTGCTCAGCAGCGCGAGCAGGAAGATCAGCGGCGCCGCCAGCCGGCGCAGCAGCGTGCGCGGCTCGGGCACCGGGTCCGGATGCGCGTGGGGCGGTGCCGCCGGTGGCTCGTCTGGCGCGGCAGAGTGCGCGGCCGGCGGCTCGTGTGGCACGGCTGGCTTCCCGGCCGGCGGCTCGGACTGTCGCGGGGCGGGCGGTGCGGCAGGCTGGGCGGCAGGCGGCGCGACCGGCGGATGCCAGGCGCCGCCGTGTGGCGCGCCGGCCGGCAGGATCGGGTTTCCGAACGCGTCGCGATCGCTCATTCGGCCACAGTGTGACGCGCGCGGCGCCGCGTCCGGACCAGGCTCACGGTGCTGTGGGTTCAGGTATCAGCACGCCCTCGAGCTCCAGCAGCGTCCGCTTGATCTCAAGGCCGCCGGCATAGCCGGTCAGCGTGCCGTCGCTACCGATCACGCGATGGCAGGGGACGACGATCGGGATCGGGTTGCGGCCGTTGGCGGCACCGACTGCGCGGGCACCGTGCCCGGTCAGCCCGAGTGCGGTGGCGAGCGCACCGTACGTCGTGGTCGTGCCGTAGGGGATCTGCCGCAGCTGTGCCCAGACGCGCTGCTGGAAGTCGGTGCCGGCCGCGTCCAGCGGCAGATCGAACCGCTCCAGCTCGCCGTCGAAGTAGGCGTCGAGCTGGCGCTCGGCGGCTGCCAGCACGAGTTCGTCGTCGTGCTCGCGGGCAGGCTCGCCGGCGATCGCCTGCGCCCCGAACTCGATCCGCGTCAGCGCGCCGCCCGCCGCGACCAGCGTCAGCGGGCCGATCGGGGTCTCGATCTGCCTGTGGGTCGTCATCGGTCAGGGCCCTTCCGTCGTCGAGTTCCAGAGCTGCATCGCCGCATACGCCCGCCACGGGCGCATCGCCTCAAGGTCCGATGTCGTCATCCCGTGGACGCCGAGCGCACGCTCGGCGACGAGGTCGCCTTCGGGCCAGGCGTCCGGATCACGCAGCGCCCGCATCGCGATGTAGGACGCCGTCCATGGACCGACACCGGGGATCGCCAGCAGCCGCGACCGGCTCTCGTCACGGTCGGCGCCCACAGAGAGGTCCAGTTCACCGCCGGCGACGGCGTTGGCCATCGTCACCAGCGCCAGCCCGCGCCGGCGCGGCATGCCGAGGGCGCCCGGGTCGGCGGCGGCCAGCGCCTCGGCGCGCGGGAAGACGAGCTGCAGCTCGCCCGCCGGTTCGGGCAGCGTCGCCCCGTGGCGCTCGGTCAGCCGCAGCGCGACGGTGCGGGCGCCGGCGACCGAGATCTGCTGGCCGATGATCGCCCGCACCGCGAGTTCGAAGCCGCTCGTCTGTCCCGGCACGCGCAGACCGGGCCCGCGGGCGACGATCGCTGCCATCGCCGGGTGAGCAGCGCTGAGCGTGCCGGCGACCGCGGCCGGATCGGCGTCGAGGTCGAGCAGGCGGCGCGTCGCGGCGACGTGCTGCTGCAGGTCGCCGAGTGCGTTCGCCGGGACCCTGAGCCGGACCTCGCCGCCGCTGAGATCGATCGACAGGACGTGATCGCCGTGCGATCCGGTCACGGTGCGCGAGTACCCCGAATCGGAGACCGTCTCGACACCGGGGATCGCCCGCGCCGCCAGGAACGCGAGCAGCCGTCGCCGGTCGAACGGCTCCCTGACGCCGAGCCGCAGCGTGATCGCGCCCCGGTAGGTCCCGGCGGCACGGTTGCCGCGGGCGCTGCGCAGCTCGGTCGGGGTACGCGCGTAGACGGCACGGATCGTGTCGTTGAACTGCCGGATCGAGCAGAAACCGGACGCGAACGCCACGTCGGTGAACGGCATCGCCGTCGTCTCGATCAGCGTGCGCGCGGCGTGCGCGCGCTCGCTGCGCGCGATCGCCAGCGGTCCGGCGCCGAGCTCGGCCCGCAGCGCGCGCAGCACCTGACGCTCGCTGTAGCCGAGCCGTCGTGAGAGTCCCGGGACTCCCTCGCGCTCGACGACACCGTCACGGATCAGCCGCATCGCACGGCCGACGAGGTCGGCGCGCAGATCCCATTCCGGCGAGCCGGCGGCCGCATCCGGTGCGCACCGCCGGCAGGCCCGGTAGCCGGCCTCGTGGGCGCCGGCAGCAGTCTTGAAGAAGGTCACGTTCGCGCGCTTCGGGGTCCGCGCCGGGCAGGACGGACGGCAGTAGATGCCGGTGCTGCGGACGGCGGTCACAAACGTGCCGTCAAAGCGCCGGTCACGTGAGCTGACGGCGCGGTAGCAGCGATCACCATCAAGAGCGCTGATCGTGGCCGGGGGCTGCATCGCCACGATCGTCGCGCATCGGATGCAGTTTGGCTAGCGGTTTTCGGACAACGCAGCCAGCCGATTTCATCGCGCGGCGAGCACGGCCTCCGCGGCCTGCTCGGCCTCGGTCAGCTGCGCCTCGATCAGCGCCAGCCCCTGCTGCCAGAAGCCGGGATCGGTGAGATCGAGCCCGGCGATCGCGACCAGCTCCTCCGGCGACTTCGACCCGCCGGCCGACAGCATCTCGATGTAGCTCGGCACGAACGCCTCGCCCTGCTCGCGGTAGCGCCCGTAGACCGACAGCGCCAGCAGCTGGCCGAACGCGTAGGCATACACGTAGCCGGGCATGCCGACGAAGTGATGGATGTAGGACCACCAGCGCTCGTAGCCGTCGGTCATCTCGACGCTGTCGCCGAACAGCTCGCCGCTGGCCTTGAGCCAGAGCTCGCCGAAGCGCTCGACCGACAGCTCACCGGCCTCGCGGCGCTCGTTGTGGACGAGATCCTCGAAGCGGTTGAAGCCGATCTGCCGGTAGACAGTCGCGATCGAGCCCTCGAGCTGCTCGGCCAAGAGCGCCAACCGTACCTGCGGCTCGGTGCTCTGTTCGAGCAGCCGTGCGAAGACGAGCTCCTCGGCGAAGACCGACGCCGTCTCGCAGAGCGTCAGCGGCGTGTGGAACTCGAAGATGCCGCGGTCCCTGGCCAAGAGCGCGTGCAGGCCGTGCCCGAGCTCGTGCGCGAGCGTCGTGACGTCACGGCGCTTGGCCGTGAAGTTCAGCATCAGGTAGGGGTGGACGGCCGGGACCGCATATGAGCAGAACGCGCCGCCGCGCTTGCCGGGGCGCGGCGGAACGTCGATCCAGCGCTCGTCGAAGAAGCGGCTTGCCGCCGACTCCAGGACGGGGGAGAAGTCCGCGAAGGCGCCGAGCACGAGGTCGCGTGACTCTTCCCACGTGTAGGTCTCCTCGCTGGTCGCGACGGTCGCGATCCGGTCGTAGTCGCGGAGCCGGTCGAGGCCGAGCAGCCGCGCCTTGAGCCGGTACCAGCGGCGGGGGAGCTCGTAGGACGAGCGGACCGCCTCGACCAGCGCGGCGACCGCCTCGTCGCTGGTCTCGTTGGCGAGGTTGCGGCTCGACAGCCAGGTCGGGTACGAGCGCAGCCGGTCGCCGGTCGCCTTGTCGGCCAGCAGCGTGTTGAAGACGAACGCGCGCGTGCGCAGCGTCGGCTCGAGCGCGTCGGTGATCGCGGCGGCGACGGCCCGGCGATGGTCGCGGTCCGGTGAGCTGAGCTGGGCGGCGGCGACGTCGAGCGGCACCGGCTCCTCGGCGCCCGGCACCGCGACCGCGATCGCGCTCGCCAGCTCGGTGAACAGCCGCTCCCAGGCGTCTGAGCCGGTGACGGCGGTCTCGGCCAGGATCCGCTCCTCGGGCTCGGACAGCAGGTGGGGGCGGAAGCGACGGATCGTGCGCAGGTGGTGGCGAACCTGGTCGAGGCCGTCTGAACCGAGCAGCTCGCCGGCCTGCTTATCGGGCAGTGCCGCCCATTCGAGCTCGAAGAACAGCAGCGTCGTCTCGATCTGCGTCGCCTGCTCCTGGATCTGCTGCAGCAGGCGGCCGTTCTCGGGATCGGCGGTGTCGACCGAATAGCGCAGCCCCGCGTAGGTGCCGGCACGGCCGACCAGCTCGGCGATCGCGGCGAGCTCGTCGGTCGCGGCGGCCAGGCCGGGGCCGTCGATCTCCGCGATCTTCCCCTGTCGGTGCTCGGCGAACGCCGACGCACGCGCGGCTGCCTCGCTGAGCAGCTCGCCCGGGCTGCTGCCGTCGAGCAGATCCTCGAGCTGCCAGGCGATGTCGGGTGCGGTCGGTGCGCTGTCGGTCGCGGCCATGGCGAGAGGGTAGGGGCGGGGGCGACGGGTCGGCGGCTGTCCGTTATCGGCCGCTGCTCGGCGTCAAGTGATCGTCATGCGGCCAGTTGACGCCGAGCGGAGGTTGTGGCGTGGCAAGCGCGTCTCAGTTGTCCTACCGTCTCACGGGTGATACGATGACGATGATGCGTGGAATGCCGGAGGTCAGCGTGCGCGAGCTGCGCAACCATGGAGGGCGCGTCTTGGACCGTGTCGCGCGTGGGGAGTGCCTCACGGTCACCAAGGACGGAGCTCCGATCGCCGAGCTGCGCCCCATCCGTCGCCGGAGCCTGCCGGCGGCCGAGCTGATCGAGCGGGCCAGGCGACTGCCACAGGTCGATCCGCAGCGACTGCGTCAGGACATCGACGAGCTCCTGGATCAGTCGCTGTGAAGCACGCGAAGGGAATGCTCGATACGTCGACGGTGCTTCGCATTGCCGAGCTTGACGCGGACGATCTGCCGGTCGAGCCGGTGATCGGTACGGTCACGCTGGCCGAGCTCAGCGTTGGGCCGCTCGTTGCCAAAGATGCGGCCACTCGTGCTGCCCGGCAGGTTCACCTGCAGAACGCCGAGACCAACTTCGGTGAGCCCCTGCCGTTCGACGTGGCGGCGGCACGTGCGTTCGGGGAGGTGGCGGCCGACCTTCGCGCGTCGGGCCGCAAGCCCAAGGCGCGTGCGCTCGACGCGATGATCGCGGCCACCGCCAAGGCAGCCGGGCTACCTGTCTACACGTTCAATGCCGGTGACTTCGAGGGGATCGGCGGGCTTGAGGTGGTGGCACTGCCTCGGGTGCCCTGAGGGGCTGCGAGCATCAAATCAAGGGGAGCGCACCGCGCGATACCCTTCGCTCCACAACACACCCACGGGGACGACAGGCTTCGACGCGGTCGGTTTCGTTCGGGTGGTTGCGAGCCGAGGACCCGGAGGCCTCGTAAAACACCGGGAAAACCATATGTGCGGACTCTCACGAGTACGCCCTCGCCGCCTAGCACAAGCTAGGTAGGTGAAGGATCCGCCCCCGGCCTGCCGGCCGTCGGGGATCCGGATTCAGAACGCCGGCTCACCTGGGGACGTGCGCCTCCGCCGAACCGGGGAAATCTTCAGGAGGCTGGCGCTGCGGAACCCTGCCGGCACGGCGACCGCGGAGCGAGAACAGAGCGCCGGCTACGCTCGTAGAAGCCATCAGGACGCGGTCGCGGACGCGGGTTCAATTCCCGCCGTCTCCACTTTCCGGGGCGTGGGCTGCGCATTTGGCG
>CAZYMM010000030.1:0-18867 GCA_964648515.1 uncultured Conexibacter sp. | reverse complement strand
TTGATAGCTGGGGGGGGACTCGAACCCCCGACCTCACGATTATGAGTCGTGCGCTCTAACCAGCTGAGCTACCCAGCCACGGGCGCCGCGAGTCTACCGGCCTGAGATCGGGGGCCGTCAGGCCCTCAGCGTCACGGTGCGCGAGCTCGTAGCGGTCCGTGATGCGGCGCCGAGGGCGGCGACGGTCAGGTGGTAGACGCCGCGCGGCACCCGGCCCAGCGAGAGCGTCAGCGTTCGGGTGCCGTGCAGCATGCGGGTGACCCGAACGGTCTGCATCCACGAGCAGTGCGGGCGGCCGCCGGCGCAGCGCCTGCGGACGCGGAAGGTCGCGGTCAGCGAGCCGCGGGCCGGCCGAGCGAGCGTGACCGTGATCCGGCAGCGGCCACGCACGCAGACCGGCCGCAGCGAGCGCAGCGACGGGCGCGGCGGCCCGGCGGCACCCGGAGCCGCCGGCGGCTTCGGCTCGTCCACGATCGGTGGCAGGAGCGCAGGCTCCGTCGGTGCCGCAGCGGCGATGATCGTCACCGCTGCGCTGCGGCTCTGGACCGAGGCCGACCCGATCGTCAGCTGCGACCAGCAACGGACGGTCATGCCGATATCGGCCGCTGACGGAGTCCACTGCGCGCCGCGAACGAGGCTGCCGTCGCCGAGCGTGAACCCGGTGGAGCTCGCCGCCGCTCCACCGGCAAACCTGCCCGGGGTACAGGTGAGAGTCTGCCCGGTGACCGCGTCACCGCCGATCGCGACCGGCGACTGCACGGCCGGTACGAACGTGGGTGCCGGGCCGAGCAGCAGACCGCGATAGGACGCGGCCCGCATGCCGACGCGCCGCACACCGTCGGTGCAGCCCTTCGGGCCGGCGCTGATGATGCCGACCAGCAGCGGCCCGCCCGGCGTCGCTGAGGTGATCGGACCGCCGCTGTCGCCGTTGCAGAAGCTGTTGTCGGAATCGAGCAGGCAGATCTGATCGGCGGCGATCGGCACCGACGGCGAGAACGGCGCACAGACGCCGGCGGCGATCACGCCGACCCGCGCGGACTTCAGCAGCGGGTCGAGCGGCTGCGCACCCGGGTCGCCGCTGAACGGGGCCGTCAGACCCCAGCCGGAGATCGTCACCATCTCTCCCGCGGCGGCATAGGCGGCGTCCTGCGTGCTGTCGGCGACCGGCACCGGCGCGACGGTTGCCGTCGGCGTCAGGGCATCCTCGGGCGCCAATTCGATCACGGCGACGTCGTTGCTCTCGAGCGTGGGAGTGCCGTAGCCGGGGTCGGCATAGACGGCGACCGGCCGCAGCGGCACCGGCAGCGCACGGCGGTCCTGCGTGCCGGCATAGATGCGCAGCGTGTCGGCGCCGTCGATCGTGGCCGAGCCGGCGGCGACGACACAGTGCGCGGCCGTCGCGATCCGCGTCGGCGAGACGATCACTCCGCCGCAGACGGCGAGATCGGAGAAGACGCTCACCTGCCAGGGCGCTGCGGTGATCGGGATGTGCTGGCCGCCGACGATCGCCGCAGCGGGGGTTGGCAGCAAGAGCGCGCCGGCCGTGGCGAGCAGAGCAGCGAGCGGCGGTGGTCGGCGACGGATCAGAGACATGGCGACGCGGGCGGGCGGCAGCCAGTATCGGTGATCGTCACCGCTGGAGCAACGGCCACCGTGCGTACGATGACAGCTCGTGCTGCTCGTGATCCCGAACGTCTCCGAGGGCCGTGACCGCGCCGTGATCGACGCGATCGGCGGCGCCTACGCCGCCGCGGGAGCGGTGCTGCTCGACACCCACGCCGATCCCGACCATCACCGTGCCGTGCACACGCTTGCGGTGCCCGATCCGGCCCGGATCCCCGCCGTCCTGACGGCGGGCGCCGCGCAGGCGATCGCGAGGATCGACCTCGGCGCCGAGCGCGGCCTGCACCCGCACGTCGGTGCGATCGACGTCGCACCCGTGGTCTACGGCGACGAGTCAGAGCGTGGCCTGGCCTGCGCGGCTGCGCTGACCGCCGCCGAGGAGCTCGGTCTCCTCGGCGTGCCGGTCTTTCTCTACGGCGAGCTCGGCGCCGGCCGCACACGGGCCGAGCTGCGGCG
Source organism: uncultured Conexibacter sp. (assembly GCA_964648515.1). Lineage (GTDB taxonomy): Bacteria > Actinomycetota > Thermoleophilia > Solirubrobacterales > Solirubrobacteraceae > Baekduia. The sequence goes on along the minus strand of CAZYMM010000030.1, from coordinate 16,788 downwards.
TGGCGGACGGGCAGAGCTGGCGCGGCGTCTTGCCGCCGCGGAGCTCGCTCCCGACTTCGGGCCGCCGCAGCTGCATCCGAGCGCCGGTGGAGTGCTCGTCGCCGCACGGCCCCCGCTCGTCGCGTTCAACATCGAGCTCGCCGCCGGCGCCACGCTCGCCGAGGCGCGCGCGATCGCCGCCGCGATCCGCGAGGGTGGGGCGGACGGCCTGCCGGGTGTCCGCGCGATCGGCCTGCAGCTGACACGAGCCGACGGCCTGCGCGTGATCCAGGTCTCGACCAACATCGAGGATCACCGCCGGGTGCGCGCGGCGACGGTGCTTGCCGCAGTGGGCCGTCACTCCTCGGCGCCGGTCGCGGGCGCCGAGCTGGTCGGCGTGCCCCCGGCGGATGCGCTCGAGGGGCTGCCGGCCGATCTGCCTGTGCGCAATCGGCGCACGCTCGAGGACGCGCTCGCCGGCGCGGGCCTCTGACCTCACTCCGGCCGGGCGCGGCGCCCCGATATCGTCAGGCCGCGATGGCGCAGAACAAGCGCAAGCGCAAACATCGTGGCAATGCCGCCGGCATGGTCGAGGCTCGCGGGCGCACCGGGCGCTCGAGCGCGCAGGCCTCGCGGCAGGCGCCGAAGACGGCGGCCGAGCGGCGCCGCGAGCGCTTCGAGCGCCCGCCGTCATGGCGCACCGCAGTCACCCGCTCGGGCATCACGGCCGTCTTCCTGCTGGTCGTGATGCTGCTGATCCTCAAGCGCTCGATCGCGCAGACGCTGCCCCTCGTCGTCTTCATGTTCCTGATGTACATCCCGCTCGGCTACGGCCTCGATGCGATGCTCTTCCGCTGGCGGCAGAACCGCGGGAAGCGCTGACGATGGACGTCCGCTGCTTCACGGTCGGCCCGATCGGGGAGAACTGCTACATCGTCCGCGGTGAGGATCCGGGTCGCGCGGTGATCGTCGATCCGGGCGAGGAGGGGCCGCGGCTGCTGCATGCACTCGAGCAGCTCGGCACCACGCTCGACGCGATCCTGCTGACCCACTGCCACTTCGATCACGTCGGCGCGGTCGCGCCGGTCGCGCGTGCCAGCGGCGCGCCCGTCTACTGCCCCCGGCTCGAGGTGCCGATCCTCAAGGACATCAACAGCTTCGTGCGCTGGCCGGGGTTCGGCCCGTTCGAGAGCTGGGATCCCGAGCAGACCGTCGCCGGCGGCGAGACGCTGGAGCTGGCCGGCCTGTCGTTCGAGGTGCTGTTCACGCCCGGCCACAGCCCCGGCCATGTCAGCTACCTGGTCGCCGCCGATGGTGAGCGGCCCGCGCAGATCTTCTCCGGCGACGTGCTGTTCGAAGGGTCGATCGGGCGCACCGACCTGCCCGGCTCGGACCACGAGCGGCTGATGCGGTCGCTCGCCGAGCTGCTCGCGCGCTGCGACGACGACACCGTCGTCCATCCCGGCCACATGGGCCAGACGACGATCGGCCGTGAGCGCGCCATCAACCCGTTCCTGACCGGGGTCCGCTGAGCGCCGATGGCCGAGCGGATCCAGGCCCCGAAGGGCACCTACGACGTCCTGCCCGAGCAGTCCGAGGCGCGCGAGCGGATCGAGCGGGCGGCGGCACGGATCTTCGGCAGCGCCGGCTACCGGCGGATCGAGACGCCGGTCTTCGAGGACACGGAGCTGTTCGCCCGCGGAGTCGGCGCCGGCACCGACATCGTCGCCAAGGAGATGTACACGTTCACCGACCCCGGTGAACGGTCGCTGACCCTGCGTCCCGAGGGCACCGCGCCGGTGATGCGCGCCTATCACGAGCACGGCATGCACCGTGAGCCGCAGCCGGTCAAGCTCTGGTACCTCGGCCCGTTCTTCCGTCGTGAGCGTCCGCAGGCCGGTCGCTTCCGTCAGTTCTGGCAGGTCGGCGCCGAGGCGATCGGTTCCGATGATCCGGCCGCCGACGCCGAGATCATCTGCCTGCTGGCCGAGCTGCTCGATGAGCTCGGCGTTCGCGGGACGCGGCTGAGGATCGGCACGCTCGGCAGCCCGGAGGCGCGTAGCGCATACCGCGAGCTGCTCATCGGCCACCTGCGAGCGCATGAGTCCGGGCTCAGCGCCGAGGTCCGTGCGCGGATCGACAGCAACCCGCTGCGCGCCTTCGACTCGACCGACCCCGGCACCGCCGCGGTGATGGCCTCGGCGCCGCGGCTGATCGACCACCTCGGCGCCGAGGACCTCGAGCATTTCGCCACCGTCCGCGCTCATCTCGACGCCGCCGGCGTTGCCTACGAGCTCGACACGACGCTGGTGCGCGGCCTCGACTACTACACGCGCACGCTGTTCGAGTTCAGCTCCGACGCGCTCGGCGCGCAGTCCGGCGTCGGCGGCGGCGGCCGCTATGACCGTCTCGCCGAGCAGCTCGGTGCACGGCCGACGCCGGGCGTCGGCTTCGCCGCCGGCATCGAGCGGATCCTGTTGGCAGCCGACGGCGCCGCCGGCGACCGCCCGCGGGGCGAATCGGTCGATCTGTACCTGACGCAGTCGAGCCCGGCCGACGTCGCGATCGCCGTCCAGGCCCGCCGAGCCGGCCTGTCGGTGCGGGTCGAGCTCGCCGGACGCTCGCTGAAGGGTGCGCTCAAACAGGCCGGCCGCTGCGGTGCGCGTCACGTTGTGCTCTACGAGGATGGGGAGACGATCATGAAGGACATGGAGACAGGCGAGCAGGAGCCGTGCACCCGCGAGGCGATCGTCGCGCGCGCACTGAAGGCCCGGCACCTCTCATGAACGCGCCGGCTGCCAACCGTTACCGCGACACATGGTGCGGCGACCCGCGCGCCGCCGGCGCCGGCGGCGAGCTCCGGGTCGCCGGCTGGGTCCACCGCCGCCGTGATCACGGCGGGCTGATCTTCATCGACCTGCGCGACCGCTCGGGCCTGATCCAACTCGTCTTCCATCCTGACGGCTGCCCGCCCGAGGTCTTCGCCGCCGCCGAACGGCTGCGCTCCGAGCACGTGCTCAGCGCCGCCGGCGAGCTGGCGCTGCGCGAGCCGCAGAACGTCAACCCGAACATCGCGACGGGCGAGGTCGAGCTGCGCGTGCGTACGATGGACGTGCTCGCCGAGGCTCAGACGCCGCCGTTCCCGGTCGACGAGGACGACATCGAGGTCGCCGAGGAGACGCGGCTCGCCAACCGCGCCGTCGACCTGCGGCGCGAGATGATGCAGCGCACGCTGGCGCTGCGCCACACGATCGTCAAGACGATCCGCGACACGCTCGACGCCGAGGGCTTCCTCGACATCGAGACGCCGATCCTCACCCGCTCGACGCCGGAGGGGGCGCGCGACTTCCTCGTGCCGAGCCGGCTGCAGCCCGGCTCGTGGTACGCGCTGCCGCAGTCGCCGCAGCTGTTCAAGCAGCTGTTGATGATCGCCGGCTTCGAGCGCTACTACCAGATCGCGCGCTGCTTCCGCGACGAGGATCTGCGCGGCTTCCGCCAGCCGGAGTTCACCCAGCTCGACATCGAGATGTCGTTCATCGCGGAGGAGGACGTGATCGCGCTGATGGAGCGCGTGATGACCGGCGTCTTCGCCGCCACCGGCTTCTCCGCGCCGGCCGCGCCCTGGCCGCGAATGAAGTACGCGGACGCGATGCTCCGTTACGGCAACGACAAGCCCGACACCCGCTTTGCGATGGAGATCGTCGATGTCGGACCGCTGGTCGCGGGCTGCGACTTCAAGGTCTTCCAGTCGGTGCTCGACGGCGGCGGCGTCGTCCGCGCGTTCAACGCGGGCGCTCGCGACTTCACGCGCTCTGAGCTGGACGGCCTCAACGAGGTCGTCCAGCGCCACGGCGCTAAAGCGACGGCGCCGATGCCGGTCGTCGAGGATCCGGGAGCCGGAGCGGCTGGAGGAAGCGGCGAAGCCGGTTCTTCCGACCTCCGAGGCGGCGCAGCCGCGTTCGGAGGCGGCGACGGGGCTGCCACGGCTGGAAGAAGCGGCGAAGCCGGTTCTTCCGACCTCCGAGGCGGCGCAGCCGCACTCGGAGGCGTGTTCGGAGGCAACCTGGCGAAGTTCTTCAGCGCAGACCAACAGGCGGCGGTGATCGCCGCGCTTGACGCCGCGCCCGGCGACACGCTGTTCTTCGTCGCCGACGCCGAGCCGGTCGCCTGCGCGGCGCTCGGCGCGCTGCGGCTGGAGCTCGGGCGGCGCTTCGGCCTGATCGAGGACGGCCGTCACGATCTGCTCTGGATCGTCGATCCGCCGCTGCTCGAGGCGACCGGCGACAGCGCCCATCCATGGACGGCGATCCACCACCCGTTCACCGCACCGATCGGCGACCTCGACGGCGATCCCGGCGCGCTCGGCTCGCGCGGCTACGACCTCGTACTCGACGGCGTCGAGATCGGCGGCGGCTCGATCCGCATCCACGACCCGGGCGTCCAGGCCAAGGTGCTCGAGCTGCTCGGCATCGGCGCGCAGGAGGCCGAGCGCCGGTTCGGGTTCCTCTTGCGCGCACTCGACCAGGGCGCGCCGCCACACGGCGGCATCGCGATGGGGATCGACCGGATCACGGCGATCCTCGCCGACCGGCAGTCGATCCGCGACGTGATCGCGTTCCCGAAGACGGCCAGCGGCGGCGACCCCTTGACCGGCGCGCCCGCAGCGGTCGACGAAGGACAGCTGCGCGAGCTGTTCGTCGCCTCGACGGCTCCGCCGCGGCCGGGCACGGGCGACGGTTGAGCGGCTGAGCCTGCGACCGCGCTACTTGGCCGTGCCGGTCGCCCGGCGGCGGCCGTCAAGGATGTACTGCTTGACGGCGAACGGGCTCAGGATCCCGGTCAGGACCTGGGCCTTCTTGTCGGAGGCCATGATGATCGCCGACGGCGACTCGGTGATCTCGAGCTTGTCGGTGATCTTCGAATAGCGGCCGACGTTGCGGATGCCGGTGACGCGGACGGTCGTCCCCTTGACCGAGCGGGCGGCGCTCAGCACCGAGCGGACGGCGACGTTGTCGTCGGCGGCACGCGGCTGGCCGACGAACAGCAGCACGACGACGTTCTTGCCGACCAGCTTGGCGAGCAGGCCATCGGACGGGTCGCCGGTGCTCTTGCCCGGGTTCTTGACCGCCGGGCCGACCGGGGTGACGGCGGCGCCGGCCTTCGGTGCGGTCTTCGTCGTCGCGGTCGACTTGACGGCCGGTGCGCTCGTCTGCGCCGCCTGGCCGCTCTCGGCCGACGCGTTGGCGGCGTTGGTCAGCGACTGGGACTCGGCGTTGTGAGCGCTCTTGGCCTTGTCGACCGCGGTCTTCAGCCCGCTGACGCCGGGCGCGCTCGACGACGGCTGCGTGGCCGTGGTCTGCGCAGCGACGGGTGCCGAGGTGGACTCATCGGACTCGGGCTTGGGCTTGAGGAACAGAAACCAGGCGGCCGCGAACAACACGGCGGCACCCAGTGCGATCTGCATCGGTCGGCTGATCTGGCTCATCACAATCGGTAGTCGGTTGGACGGGCGGGCGAGTTTAGGGATGGGCGTCCACGGCCGACGCAACGGCGGTCCCAGCTCTGACCGCCGCCTAGACTCGCGCCGTGGCCGACGCCCGCTTCGAGGAGCACCTGCGCCACCCGTGTGGACACGGGGAGCGGCCGTCCGGCGCCTTCGACGGTGCTGCCGGCGGGGCACCCTGCGGTGACTTGATCCGCGTCTCGGTCGCGGTCGACGACGACGGCGCGATCAGCGCCGGCTTTGACGCCGAAGGCTGCGGGGCGCTGATCGCGGCGGGCTCCGCGCTCTGCGCGCTGGTCGCGGGCGCCGGCGTGCTCGACGGTGCACGGATCGGTGCAGAGGAGGTCGCCGCCGAGCTCGGCGGCCTCAGTCCGGGCAAGCTCCATGCCGCCGAGCTCGCTGCCGATGCCTTCCACAGCGCGCTCGGCAAGGCCGTGGCGGTGATGGCGCCGCTTCCTGCCGTGGCAGACCGCACGTTGGTTGCGATGTCGGGCGGCGTCGACAGCTCGGTCGTCGCGGTCCTCGCCGGACCGCAGGCGGTCGGCGTGACCGTCGAGCTCTGGCGGGACGCCGAGAACGACGGCGAGCGCTCCTGCTGCTCGGCGGCTGCCGTGCGCTCCGCGAGGGCCTGCGCTCATCGCCTCGGCCTGCCGCATCTGACGCTCGATCTAAGGACCGCGTTCCGCGCCAAGGTCGTCGAGCCCTGGCTCGCCGCGCACGCCGCCGGCGAGACGCCGAACCCTTGTGTGGCCTGCAACGGCAACGTCAGGCTCGACGCGATGGCGGCGCTCGCAGAACGGATCGGCGCGCAGGCGCTTGCGACCGGCCATTACGCCCGGATCGGCCCGGGCGGGCTCTTGCGTGCGGCGGCCGACGGGCGCAAGGATCAGAGCTACATGCTCGCCGGGCTCGCGCCCGCGACGATCGCGCGGCTGCGCTTCCCGCTCGGCACGATGACCAAGGGGCAGGTGCGCGAGCTGGCCCGCGAACACGGTCTCGCTGCCGCCGGCGCCCCTGACTCGCAGGATCTCTGCTTCCTTGCCGGCAGCAGCCGGGCACGGTTCCTCGAGCGTCACGGCGCGGTCGGTCCGCGGCCGGGGGCGATCGTCGACGAGTCCGGGGCGGTCGTCGGCCGCCACGACGGCCACACCGGCTTCACCGTCGGCCAGCGCCGCGGCATCGGCGCTCACGGGGGCGAGCCGCGCTACGTGCTGGCGACCGACGCCAAGGCCAACACGGTCACGATCGGCCCGCGCGAGGCGCTGCTCACCGACCGCGTCGCGCTGCGCGGGCTGCGGCTCCATCGCAGCCCCGACGCGGTCGATCACGTCCGGCTGCGCTACCACGCGCCCGCCGTGCCCTGCCGTCTCGACGGCGACACGGTCCGGCTCGAGCACGAGTTCGCGGCGCCCGCGCCGGGCCAGACCGCGGTCCTTCTCAGCGGCGATGTAGTCGTCGGATCTGCGACGATCGCGCGTCCATGACCTCCGACGAGATCCGCGAAACCTTCCTGTCGTTCTTCGAGCGCAAGGCCCACCGGCGGCTTGCGTCCGCATCGCTGGTCCCGGCCGCCTACGACGCGTCGGTACTGCTGACGACGGCCGGGATGCACCCGCTCAAGCCCTACTTCCAGGGCCTCGAGACGCCCCCCGACGTGCGTCTGACGAGCTGCCAGAAGTGCTTTCGCACGCCCGACATCGACAACGTCGGCGTCACCGCACGGCATCTGACGTTCTTCGAGATGCTTGGCAACTTCTCGATCGGCGACTACTTCAAGGACGGCGCGACCGAGTTCGCATGGGAGCTCTCGACGACCGGCTTCGGCTTTGCACCGCAGGACCTGTGGGTGACGGTCTTCGAGGGCGACGACGAGCTCGGGCTCGGTCCCGACGAGGAGGCGATCGCGGCCTGGGAGGCGCTCGGTGTGCCGCGCGAGCGGATCGTGCTCTGCCCGGCATCGGAGAACTTCTGGCAGTCCGGCCCGACCGGGCCGTGCGGGCCGTGCTCGGAGCTCTACATCGACCGCGGTCTGCAATGGGGCAGCGAGGACGACCTGCCGGGCGGCGAGAACGAGCGCTTCCTCGAGTACTGGAACCTCGTCTTCATGCAGTACGACCAGTCGCGGGACGGGGCCGGCCGCCCGGTGCTGACGCCGCTGCCGAGCCGCAACATCGACACCGGGCTCGGCCTCAACCGGATGGCCGTGATCCAGCAGGGCGTCGACACCGTCTTCGACACCGATCAGTTCGCGCCGCTGATGGCACTTGGCGCGAGCCTTTCAGGCTCGCGCGGCGAGTTCGCTTCGCAAACTCGCGCTCCAGGCGAGGAAGACCGTGCGCTGCGGCGGGAGCCGACCACAGGCCGGAAGTCTGCGGAGCAGACTTCCAAGCCAGGATCCGAAGGGGCCGAAAGGGCCCTTCGGATTCTGGCCGACCATCTGCGCGGCGCCACCTTCCTGATCGCCGACGGGGTCGTGCCGTCGAACGAGGATCGCGGCTACGTGCTGCGGCGGCTGATGCGCCGGGCGATCACACGCGGCCATCAGCTCGGCTTCGAACATGGCTTCCTGCCGCGCTACGTCGACGTGGTGACCGAGACGATGGGCAGCGCCTACCCCGAGCTCGGCCGCGAGCACGACACGATCGTGCGCTGGATGCGCAGCGAGGAGGAGGGGTTCCGCCGCACGCTCGAGCACGGGCTGAAGATGCTCGACGAGGTGCTCGCGCGCGGCGAGGTGACCGGCGAGGAGGCGTTCACGCTCCACGACACGCACGGCTTCCCGATCGACCTGACCGCCGAGATCGCCGCCGAGCGCGGCGCGCCGGTCGACCACGCCGGCTTCGAGGCGCTGATGGACGCCCAGCGCGAGCGCTCGTCGGCCGGAGCGCAGGCGACCGGCCGGGTCGGTGCCACCCAGGAACTGGTCCGCGACGTGACGCCGGCGCAGAGCGAGTTCACCGGCTACGGCTCGCTCGACGAGGACACGACAGTGCTCGGCGCGCTGACACGTGACGGGCGCACGGTCGTCAAGCTCGCCGCCTCGCCCTTCTATGCGCAGGGCGGCGGTCAGGTCTCCGATTCCGGGGTGCTGACCGTCGGCGACCGTGAGCTGGCCGTTGTCGAGGTGCTGCGCTCCGGTGAGGACCAGGCGGTCGTCGTCGACGGTCCGGCCCCGGATGCCGGCGCCCGTGTTCACGCACATGTCGACCGCCGCGCCCGGGTCGCGACCCAGGCCAACCACACCGCGACCCACCTGCTGCACGCCGCGTTGCGTGAGCGGCTCGGGACGCATGTCCGTCAGGCTGGGTCGTACGTCGGCCCCGACAAGCTGCGCTTTGACTTCACGCACGGAGAACGGCTCTCCGGCGACGAGCTGCGCGCCGTCGAGGACCGTGTCAACGAGTGGATCCTCGCCGCCGATCCGGTCCGGCCGATCACGACGACGCTCGACGAGGCACGGGCGCTCGGCGCGATGGCGCTGTTCGGCGAGAAGTACGGCGAGATCGTGCGGATGGTTCAGATCGGCGACGGCAGCTACTCGCGCGAGCTGTGCGGCGGCACGCACACGCGCTCGACCGCCGAGGTCGGGGTCTTCTCGATCCTCTCGGAGGGCTCGAGTGCCTCGAACGTGCGGCGCATCGAGGCGGTCACCGGCGCGGCCGCCGTCGCGCGGCTGCGCGGCGCGAGCAGCACGCTGGCGGAGATCGCCGCCTCGCTGCGGGTCGGGCCGGACGGCGTCGCCGAGCGGATCGCCAAGCTGCGCGAGCAGGCCGTGCGGGCCGAGACCCCGCCGGTCGCGGCCGGCGCCGAGCTCGACATCGACGCGCTCGCCGCGGCTGCCGAGCAGGTCGCCGGGATTGCGGTGCTGTGCACGCGTGCCGACGGTGTTGCCGGCAAGGCGTTGCCTGAGCTCGCCGACCGCCTCAAGGGGCGGATCGGCGATGGCGTGGTCGTGCTCGGCTCGGCCGCCGACGGCAAGGCGGCGCTGCTCGTCGCCGCCGGTCCCGCGGCGGTGGCCGGCGGCGTCAAGGCCGGTGAGGTCGTCAAGGCCGCGGCGCCGCTGATCGGCGGCGGCGGCGGCGGTCGCGACACGATGGCGCAGGCCGGCGGTCGTGAACCGCAGCGGCTCGACGATGCGCTCGCGGCGGCGCGCAGCGCGATCACCGCCGCGCTGACCGGCTGACCCCCATACCCCGCTGCCACCCCGCTGCCGAACAGGCGAAAGTGCACGTTGGGACGTCGCATTTCACCTGTTCGGCGCCACCCGGCTGCCGAACAGGCGAAAGTGCACGCTGGGACGTCGCATTTCACCTGTTCGGCGGGGTGGTGGGGCCGGGGCGGGCCGGGAGCGGGTGCCGGTGGCGCCGCGTCGGCGGCGATCCGTGGAGGTGCTGATCTACTATCCCGGCATCGTGAACGGCGACCCCGACCCCGAACCGTGCGCGTCCTCGCACTCGACTACGGGGCCGCACGCTGCGGCTGTGCGCTCAGCGACCCGACCGGCACGCTGGCGACACCGCTTGACCACGTCGAGCGGCCCGGCACACGGCGCGGGCTCGGCCGCGTCGCTGAGTTGGTCGCCGAGCACGAGGTCGACCAGGTGGTGGTCGGGTTGCCGCTGACGCTCCGTGGCGAGGACAGCGACCAGACGCGCGAGACGCGGGCCTGGTCAGAACGGCTGGCGGCCCGGATCAGGCCTGTCCCCGTCGCGCTCTACGACGAGCGCTTCACGACCGCGATCGCCGCGCGCTCATCGGGGCACGCGCGGAGCAGCGAGGACAGCCGGGCGGCGGCGGTGCTGCTCGAGGACTGGCTCGCCGCCCACGCCGGTGACGCATGAGCCGCGGTGACTCACGCGGCGGCGAGCCGCGCGAACGGACCGAGGCCGAGCGCGAGGCCGCGCGGCTGGAACGTGAGCGCCGCCGCGCCGAGCGGACCGGTGAGCATCCCGCCGCCGTCGAGCCGGAACTGCTGGCCGATCAGCCGACGGCAGCGTTCGGCCCGGCGAACACCGGCGAGCTGCCCAGCGGTGTCAAGACCGCCGGCGCCCGGCCCGCCGGGGTTCGCGTCGGCGCGATCCCGGTCGTGCCGCGCCGGCGCCGTCGCCCGCGCTACCTGCGGCGCGCCTGCCTGCTGCTGCCGCTGATCGTCCTGCTCGTCGCCGGCTACCTCGCCTACCGCGTCTTTCAGCCGTTCGCCGGCAGCAGCAGCGCGACGACGATCCGGCTCGTGATCCCCAAGGGCGCGACGGTCTCCGACATCGCCAAGCTGCTCGAACGCGAGGGCGTGATCGACTCCGCCACCTTCTTTCAGTGGCGGGCCCGGCTCTCCTCGCACCGCTCGGATCTCAAGGCCGGCGCCTTCTTCCTGCACAAGGACATGAGCTATTCGGCCGCGATCAGCGCATTGACCTCGAACCCGATCGCGCCGGCCTCGTTGAAGGTCACGCTGCCCGAGGGGCTGGCGATCCGTGAGGCCGCACCGCTCGTCTACCGCGCCGGCGTCCACGGCTCCTACCGGCGGGCCGCAGGCAGACCCGCGCACCGTTCGCCGCTGCTCACGAAGCTCGGTGCGCCGCGCGCGATCAGGACGCTCGAGGGCGTCGTCTTCCCGTCCTCCTACGAGCTGCCCAAGGGCGGAACCGCGCAGCAGCTCGTCGATCTGCAGCTGAAGGCCTTCACACGTGCCTTCAGTCCGACCCGCGCCCAGGCCCGCGCGTCGTGTCCCGGACAGCGACTTTCGCCCTACGAGGTCGTGATCGTGGCCTCGATGGTCGAGCGTGAGGCGCAGCTCGCGCGCGAGCGGCCGCTGATCGCGGGCGTGATCTGCAACCGGCTGCGCTCGGGGACGCCGCTCGGCATCGACGCCACGATCCGCTACGCGGTCCGCAACTGGTCGCGGCCGCTGACCAAGTCGCAGCTCGCGATCGCCTCGCCCTACAACACGCGCCTGCACAAGGGGCTGCCGCCGACGCCGATCGGCGCCCCCGGAGCATCGGCGCTGAACGCCGCCCTGCACCCGGCCCGCACCCCATACAGGTTCTACGTCGTCAAGCCGTGCGGCAACGGCGCCCACTCCTTCTCGGCGACCGAGGCGCAGTTCCAGCGCGACGTGGACGGCTACAACAAGAAGCGCGAGCAGCTCGGCGGCAAAGACCCCTCGACCTGTAAGTGACATGAGCGAACGTCGACGGACGACTCGCGGCCGCGATCTTCGCGAAGCGAAGTCGCAAAGCCTGCGAAGCAGGCTCGGCGTCGCCGGCTGGCCGGTCGCACACTCGCTCTCGCCCGTGATGCAGAACGCGGCGCTGGCGGCGTCAGGGCTAGCCGATTGGCACTATCAGCGGCTGCCGATCCCGCCCGAACAGTTCACGGAGACGGTGCGCGAGCTGCCGAGGCTGGGTTTCACCGGGATCAACGTCACGATCCCGCACAAGCGGGCGGCGCTCGCACTCGCCGACAGCGCCAGCGGCCGTGCCGTCGCGATCGGCGCCGCGAACACGCTCAGCTTCACCTCCGGCGGCGCGATCGTCGCCGACAACACCGACGCGCCGGGTCTGATCGCCGCGCTCGCAGAGCCGGTCGCCGGTCGCAGTGCGCTCGTGCTCGGCGCCGGTGGCAGCGCTCGCGCCGTGCTCTGGGCCCTGCTCGACGCCGGCGCCGGCCCGGTCGCGGTCTGGAACCGGACGGCCGCACGCGCACGCGATCTGGTCGCAGAGCTCGGCGGCGAAGCGGTCACCGGACCCGTCGCCGCGGAGATCGTCGTCAACTGCACAAGCGTCGGTCTGGCGGCCGCATCATTCAAGGAGCTCCCGCTCCCTGCCGACCTGCTGGGGAAAAGCGCCGTCGTGGTGGATCTGGTCTACAGGCCGGGCGGCACCGCATTGCTGCACGAAGCGCAGCGCCGTGGTGTCCGCACCGTCTCCGGGCTGGAGATCCTGGTCTGTCAGGGCGCGCTGAGCTTCGAAGCCTGGACGGGGCTCGAGGCGCCGCTCGCGGTGATGCGGGCGGCGGTCTCACAGGCCCGCCCGGGTGATCCTGCCGAGGCAGGCCTGGATGGCCACCGAACCCGCTCCCCAGATACCGGCGCCGACGGCGCCGTCTGACAGCACCGCCAGCCCACATCTCGCGGTGGTCTCCGACGTGCCTGACGAGACGGACGGCGCCGGCGGCCGCGCCGGCATCACGCCGCCGCGGGGGATGGGCATCACCGGCCGGTCGCTGATCGACGTGATGGTCGAGCTCGGCTATGTCGAGCGCGAGGCCGCCGACCAGGCGGTCGAGCAGGCACGGCAGGTTGGCCTGACGCCGGAGACGGTCCTCACCGACAACAACATCGCGACCGCCGACCAGGTCTCGCGGGCGATCGCCGAGCGCCACGGCGTCGACCACATCGACCTCGCGGTCTTCCAGCCCGATCTGGCGGCCGCCAACCTGATCACGCCGGGGGCCGCAAAGCGCTACGAGGCCGTACCGATCCAGTTCGTCGGCGAGCGCGGGCTGCTGCTCGCGATGGCCGATCCGGCGAACGTGCTGGCCGTCGACGACATCGCGCTGATGACCGGCTACGACGTCAAGGTCGCGGTCGCCACCCGCGAGGACATCCTCGCCCTGACCGCGCGCCAGAGCCGGCTCGACGTGCTCGCCGACTCCGCGCAACTCGACATCGGCGGCGAAGAGGACGAGGCACCGGTCGAGCTCGTCGACCTGCGCGAGTCGGCCGACGACGCGCCGACGATCAAGCTCGTCAACCAGATCTTCGCCCAAGCGGCCGATCAGGGTGCCTCGGACATCCACTTCGAGCCCGAGGAGCGCGAGATGCGCGTCCGCTACCGGATCGACGGTGTGCTCTCCGACGCGATGTCGATCCCGCGGCGGATGGTCTCCGGCGTCGTCTCGCGCGTCAAGATCGTCGCCGATCTCGACATCTCCGAGCGGCGCGTGCCGCAGGACGGCCGCGTCGGGCTCAGCCTCGAGGGGCGCCATATCGATCTGCGCGTCGTCTCGCTGCCGTCGGTTCACGGTGAGAACCTCGTGATCCGCATCCTCGACAAGTCCAACGTCCGTTTCGACCTCAAGAAGCTGGGCATGGCGCCGGAGAACGAGCAGCGCTTCAAGCGCGCCTTCCACCAGGCCTACGGCGCGGTGCTGGTGACCGGGCCGACCGGCTCGGGCAAGTCGACCTCGCTCTACACCGCGGTCACCGAGCTGAACACGCCGGAGAAGAACATCATCACGATCGAGGATCCGGTCGAGTACCAGATCCCGGGCATCACCCAGGTGCAGACCAACAACAAGGCCGGCCTGACGTTCGCCAACGGCCTGCGCGCGATGATGCGCGCCGATCCCGACGTGATCATGGTCGGCGAGATCCGCGACCAGGAGACCGCGAAGATCGCGATCGAGGCGGCGCTGACCGGCCATCTCGTGCTCTCGACGCTGCACACCAACGACGCGCCGACCGCGATCACGCGTCTGGTCGAGATGGGGATCGAGCCGTTCCTCGTCGCGTCGGCGATCGACTGCGTCGTCGCCCAGCGACTGGCGCGGATGCTCTGCCAGCACTGCAAGAAACCGCGCACGGTGACGAAGGCGGTGCTTCAAGATCACGGCTTCAACCATGCGCAGGACGTCGAGGTATTCGATCCGGGGGGCTGCTCACGCTGCGGCGGGTCGGGCTACAAGAGCCGGATCGGCATCTACGAGGTGATGAGCGTCTCCGACGAGATCCGCAACCTCGCGATCGAGCGCGCGCCCGCAGATCGCATCGCCGCCGTGGCTATGCGTGACGGAATGCGCAGTTTGCGCGAAGATGGCTTCGACAAGGTCCTCGACGGACGCACCTCGATCGCTGAGATCGCGCGTGTGACGGGCATGGGGTGAGCCCGACCTTCGCCTGCCGACCGCGTGTCCACGACCGCCTGCTGCTCTCAAGACCACCGATCCTGCTACCGACCAACGAGAACGAATGCGCATCGATTTCGCCCAGCTGCTCAACCAGGTGATCGACGGGTCGGCCTCCGACCTGCACATCACCGCCGGCTCGCCGCCGATGGTCCGCGTCCGCGGCGCGCTGCACCCGATGCCCGATTACGAGGTGCTCGACGCGACCGACACGCGCGAGATCGTCTACGGGATCCTCTCCAACGATCAGCGCCAGCGGTACGAGAACGACCTGCAGCTCGACTTCGCCTACACGGTGCCCGGCCGGGCCCGATTCCGTGTCAACACCTACCTGCAGCGCGGGTCGGTCTCGGCGGCGTTCCGGCTGATCCCGGCGGTGATCACGCCGATCGACAATCTCGGCCTGCCGACCGTCGTCCACGACTTCTGCACAAAGCCGCGCGGCCTCGTGCTCGTCACCGGCCCGACCGGCTCGGGCAAGTCGACGACGCTGGCCTCGATGATCGACGAGATCAACGAGCAGCGCTCGGATCACATCCTGACGATCGAGGATCCGATCGAGTTCCTGCACTCCCACAAGCGCTGCATGGTCAACCAGCGCGAGGTCGGCGCCGACGCCAGCGGCTTTGCGGCGGCGCTGAAGGGCGCGCTCCGTCAGGACCCCGACGTGATCCTCGTCGGCGAGATGCGCGACCTGGAGACGATCTCCACGGCGCTGACCGCGGCCGAGACCGGCCACCTGGTCTTCGCGACGCTGCACACGCAGTCCGCGCCGCAGACAATCGACCGTGTGATCGACGCGTTCCCGGCCCACCAGCAGGACCAGGTCCGCGTCCAGCTCTCGATCGCGATCCAGGGGATCCTGACCCAGACGCTGCTGCCGACCGCCGACGGCCAGTCGCGGGTCGTCGCCTGCGAGACGCTGGTCCCGACCCCGGCCGTGCGAAACCTGATCCGCGAGGGCAAGACCCATCAGATCTTCTCGGCGATGCAGACCGGGTCGGGCTTCGGGATGCAGACGCTGGACATGGCGCTCGGTGCGCTCGTGCGATCCGGCACGATCACGATGGCGCTGGCCGAGTCACGATCCTCGAACCCCGAGGAGCTGCGCAGGCTGCTCGGGATGGGCGCGATGGGCGGCGGAATGGCGCCGGCGATGACGGCGGTCTGACGGGGAGCCTCTGATGAGCACGTACGTCTTCAAAGCGATGGATGCGGCCGGCGCGCGAGCGACCGGCGAGGTCGAGGCCGAGAACAAGCAGGCGGTCGCCGACCAGCTGCGCCAGCGCGGGCTGATCGTCCTCGACATCGCCGACAAGCGCGGGTCGGCCGAGATCAAGCTCGGCTTCCTGGGCAAGCACAAGGCGTCGGACCTGACGATCATGACCCGCCAGCTGGCGACGATGGTCAACAGCGGCATGACGATCCTGCGGGCGCTCTACATCCTCGAGGCCCAGACCGAGAACGAGAAGCTGGCGGCAACGATCGGAGAGGTGCGCAAGGACGTCGAGGCGGGGCTCGCGTTCTCGGACGCGCTCGAGCGCCATCCGAAGACCTTCAACCAGCTGTTCGTCGCGATGGCCCGCGCCGGTGAGACCGGCGGCATGCTCGATCAGGCGCTGATGCGGGTCGCCGACCAGCTCGAGGCCGCCGATTCGCTGCGCCGGCAGGTCAAGTCGGCGATGACCTACCCGATCGTCGTGATGAGCTTCGCGCTGATCGTGCTCGTGATCCTGATCGTCTTCCTGGTGCCGGTCTTCGTCGGCGTCTTCAAGGATTTCGGCGGCGAGCTGCCGGCGATCACGAAGTTCACGGTCGCGCTCTCGAACGCCGTCGTCGGCCAGTGGTACCTGTTCATCGGCGGCGCGTTCCTGATCGTCTACGGCTTCCGCAAGTGGAAGGGCAGCGACCGCGGCCGGCAGAGCTGGGATGCGTTCAAGCTGCGAGTACCGATGAAGATCGGCGACATCGTCCAGAAGATCGCGCTCGCGCGCTGGTCGCGGACGCTGTCGGCGCTCGTGACTGCGGGCGTGCCGCTGATGCAGGCGATCGAGATCACCGGCAAGACGGCCGGGAACTTCGTCGTCGAGAAGGCGATGGACGACGTGATCGCCTCGGTCAAGGCCGGCGGCACGATCGCCGACCCGCTGAAGCAGAGCCCGGTCTTCCCGAGCATGGTCACCCACATGGTCTCGGTCGGTGAGGACACCGGCGCGCTCGACACGATGCTGACCAAGATCGCCGAGTTCTACGAGGACCAGGTCGCGGCCGCCGTCAAGCAGCTGTCCTCGATCCTCGAGCCGATCATGATCGTGATCATCGGCGCGATGGTCGGCTTCATCGTCGTGGCGATGTACATGCCGATGTTCAAGGTCTACGACTCGATCAAGTAGGGGTCTGTGG
>CAZYMM010000029.1:16301-19020 GCA_964648515.1 uncultured Conexibacter sp. | reverse complement strand
CCGCCGGCGCACCTCCGGCCGGCGGTACGTCGCGTCCGCGCGGCCCGCTGATCGCGGCCTCGATCGCAGCGATCGCCGCGCTGGCGGCGGTCGGCTACCTGCTGTTCGGGAGCTCGGACGGCGGCGGCGGCGCGAAGGTCGCGACGACGGCGACCAAGGCCGCCGGCGCCACCACGAAGACGACGCCGCGCAAGACGCAGCCGACCGGGGCCCAGCTCAACGGCCAGACGAAGATCTTCGTGCTCAACGGCACCACCACCACCGGCCTTGCGCAGCGCGTCGAGTCGGCGCTGACGAAGAAGGGCTTCAAGGCGCTCGGCCGCGACACCGCCACCGACCAGACCCGGGTCGCGACCGCGGTCATGTTCTCGCCCGGCAAGCGCGCGGACGCGGTCCGCGTCGCGAGCGCACTGGGCAAGGGCCCGGAGGTCGTGCAGCCGGTCGACCCGGGATCGGCGGCGCAGGCCAAGCGCCCGGACGGCACGGTGCCGGACGTCGTCGTGATCGTAGGGTCGGACGAGAACACGGCCGGGTGAGCGCTCCCGGCTGCGCGACGCTCGTGGAGCCGGCGTGACCGGAACGCGCGCGGCCGTCTTCGCGGCGCTCGTGATCGCCACCTTCGGCGCCTTCTTCGTCGCTCAGCGGCTCAAGCATCAGCCGCCGGCGATCCAGTCGATCCAGATCGAGACGTTCGGCCGCCACGGGCTGATCTTCTCGCCGAACGGCGACGGCCGCCGCGACAGCGTCCGCATCGGCTTCAAGGTGACCGCCGCCGACCACGTCACGGTCACGGTGCTCGACGCCGACGGCGACCCGGTCCGCACGCTGCTCAGCGACCATCCGGTCGCCGCCTACCACCATCTCAGCGGCATCCGCTGGGACGGACGCGACGACGAGGGCCGGCTCGTGCCCGACGGCCGCTACCGCATCCGGATCACGCTGCTCGGCCAGGGGCGCGCGTTCGTCGTGCCGCGGTCGATCCTCAAGGACACGAAGCCGCCGCATCCGCTGGTCGCATCGATCGGGCCCGGCCGGCGCTACGGGCCGGAGTTCCTGCCGCTGCCGGGGAACAGGCCGGCGACCGTCCACTTCGCCAGCCCGGCGCTGGCCTGCCCGCAGGTGCGGGTCTTCCGCACCGCCCCGGGGACGCCGGTGCAGGTGCTGCACGAGGCGCTGACCCCGGGCGCCCGGCACTGGCGCTGGGACGGCCGCCTGCCGGTCACGGCGCCGGAGCCCGGCCAGGTGATCTGCAGCCCGGGCGGGGGGGCCGGGGCGCCGCGACCAGCGCTGCGGATGGCGAGCCCCGGCACCTACGTCGTGATGCTCGAGTGGCGCAACGTCGCCGGCAACCGCGGCACCTCGATCCCGCTCGACGCCCGCGGCCTGCCGCGCTTCACGGCCGCGCGCTGGCCCGGCAACGGCGGCGTCACCGTGCGGCGGATCGGGATCCAGGCGCCGGTCACGCCGGCGCGCGCCGGCAGCCGCTTCCCGGTGATGGTCGACGCCCGCGGCGGGCACTGGCGCTGGTCGCTGCGCCGGATCGGCTCGAACGTCGTCTCGGCGCGCAGCCGCGGGCTGAAGATCAAGCCGGTCGTGACGCTGACCGCCCCGGGCGAGTTCTCCGGCCTCTACCTGTTCACCGCGACGACGGCCAAGGGTGCGTCGATGACGGTCCCGATCCCGGTCGCCGGCCGCAAGGCGCAGGCCGGCACCAGCGCCGCGCCACACGGTGTGCTGGTCGTGCTGCCGATGATCCGCTGGGCCGGCGACGACCCGCTCGACGACGACGGTGACGGCGCGCCGAACATGCTCAGCCACGGCAACCCGGCCCGGCTGTTCCGCGTCTCGGCGCAGGGGCTGCCCGAGGGCTTCACGAGCCAGGAGGCGCCGCTGTTGGTCTGGCTCGATCGCGGCCGGCACCGCTTCGACATCACGACCGACGTCCAGATCGCAACCGGGCGCGGGCCCGACCTGTCGACGTATCGCGGGGTCCTGATCCCCGGCGACGCGCGCTGGCTGCCAGTGCGTGCGCGCACCGCGCTGCGCAGGTTCGCGGCGGCCGGCGGCACGGTCGTCTCGCTCGGCACCGACAGCCTGCGCCGGACCGTGCAGCTCGACGGCCGTGGCCGGCTCGTCAAGCCGTCGCGTGACCGGGTAGTCGATCTGTTCGGCGCGCGGCTGCGACCGGTCGTGACAGCGCCGACGCCGCTGCAGCTGTTCAAGGATGATCCGGCCGTCGATCTGTTCGCGGGCTCGGACGGCAGCTTCGCGAAGATCGAGTCCTATGAGGAGACGGCCGGGCTCGGCGGCGGCAAGCTGCTGTCGAGCGCGGTCACCGTCGATCCGCCCGGGCGCACGGTGGTCGTCGCCGCGCAGTACGGCAAGGGGCGCGTGATCCGCACCGGGATCCCGGAGTTCGGTCGTGTCCTCGCCTCGTCCACCGACCCCGCCATCGCCGCGCTGATGGGACGACTATGGCAACTGCTGGCCCACTGATCGCCTGCGCGCTGCTGGCCGCGGCCGCGATGCTCGTGCGCGGACCGCGCGCACGCGGCTGGGCGACGCTTGGCGCGCTTGTGTTCGCGCCGGTGCTGCTGGCGATTCAGGTCTGGGATACGCCCGCCGTCGCCGCGCTGCGCGGGCGGCCGCTCGAGTTGGCGCTGCTGGTCGCCGCGGGGCTGGTGCTGATCGCCGTGCTCGCCCGGGTCTTCGGCCGCCG
>CAZYMM010000029.1:0-16201 GCA_964648515.1 uncultured Conexibacter sp. | reverse complement strand
TTCTTCTATGTCCCGTTCGCGCTGCTGTTCGCACAGCTGGCGCGGATGCGCTGGACGGTGGCGCTGCTCGGGCGCGTGCTTGCGGTGCTTGTCGTGCTCGGGCTCGTCTTCGTCGTGATCGGCTTCGTCGAGTACGGGACGCGGCACCTGCTGCTGAACCCGAAGGTGATCGCCTCGAACCAGATCGAGCCGTACTTCCGTGTCAACTCGCTGTTCTTCGACCCCAACATCTACGGGCGCTTTCTGGCGATCGTGATGCTCGGGCTGACGGCCGTCGTGCTCTGGACGAGGCGCCCGCGGGCGCTGGCGGTCGCCGGGGTGCTGCTGGCGGTGCTCTGGGCCGGGCTCGTGCTGACGCTCTCGCAGTCGAGTTTCGCCGCGCTGCTGCTCGGTCTCGCGGTGCTCGCCGCGCTGCGCTGGTCGGCGAAGGCGGCGATCGGCGGCGTGCTGGTGGCGGCGCTGGTGGCGCTGGCCGTGGTCGTGACGGTGCCGAGCCATCTCGGCCTGACCGGCGCGGGCGGCGCCGACAAGGCCACGAGCGGGCGCTGGTCGCTGGTCTCCGGCGGCGTGCGGCTGGCTGAGCAGCGGCCGCTATGGGGCCACGGGTCGGGGTCGTTCTCGCGCGCCTACCGGCGGATCGAGCGCGGGTCGGCCGAACGTGCCGTCTCGGCCTCGCACACGATCCCGGTCACGATCGCCGCCGAGCAGGGGATCCCGGGGCTGCTGCTCTATGTGGCGCTGCTCGCGCTGGCGCTGGTGGTGCTGCTGCGCGGCGCCGGCGGCTGGCCGGCGCGGGCCGCGATCGCAGCCGCGTTCTGTGCACTGGTCCTTCACACCTGGACGTACGCCGCCTTCCTCGAGGATCCGATGACGTGGCTGCTGCTCGCGGTCGGCCTGGCGCTGGCGCTGGCGTCGCCGCCCGAACCCGACCCGCTCGAGCCCGTGCCCGCGGCCGTACCGGCGCCCGGCCTCGAGCCGGAGCCCGGCGCGGCATCGTGAGCGCACGCCGTCGCGAGCTGACGGTCGTCGCGGCGCTGGCGCTGGTCGCGGTCTGCCTCTGGGCGCTGATCCCGACCTATCCCAACTACGACGCCTACTACCACCTCGTCTGGGGCCGTGAGCTGTTGCACGGCCAGACGCCGTCGTTCACCGCCTACGCGGCATCGACTCAGCATCCGCTCTACCTCGCGCTCTGCGCGCTGCTCGCGCTCTGCGGCCAGATCGCCGACCGGTTGCTGGTGCTCGTCGCCGTGCTCGGCCATGTCGCGTTCATCTGGGCCGTCTACCGGCTCGGCAGCGCGGTCTGGGACCGGCGCGCCGGCCTGGCGGCGGCGCTCTTGGCCGGATCGTCGTTCGCGCTGTTGCTCTACGTCGCGCGCGCCTACGTCGACGTGCTGTTCCTCGCCGTCGTCTTCTGGGCCGCGGTCGCAGAGGTCGAGCGCCCCGGACGGCGGGCCCCGTTCGTGCTGCTGGCGGCGGCCGGGCTGCTGCGGCCCGAGGCCTGGGTCCTCTCCGGCCTGCTGCTGCTCTGGCGGCTGCGCAGCGACGGCCTGCGCCGCACGCTGCCGCTGCTTCCGCTCGTCGCCCTGGCGCCGCTCATCTGGATGCTTGTCGACCTGCTCGTCACCGGCGATCCGCTCTTCTCGCTGCACGCGACATCGGCGCTGGCCGAGGATCTCGGCCGCACCCGTGGGCTCGCCGGCGCGCTGCGCGAGGGCGTCACGTTCGTGGCCGGGATCGCGCGTGAGCCGGTCGCGGCCGCTGCGGTCGTCGGTGCGGTTCTCGCCTGGCGGCGACGGGACGCGCGGGCGGTGCACGTGCTCGCCGGGCTCGCGCTCGGCGGCACGCTGACGTTCCTGCTGACGAGCGCCGCCGGGCTGTCGGTGCTGCCGCGATACCTGACGGTGCCGGCCGTCGTGCTCTGCCTGCTCGCCGGGTACCTCGTGACCCGGTCGCGGGCGCTGGTCGCCCTGGCCGTCGTCGCCGGGATCGCGTTCGTGGTCGTCAGGTCGAGCGTCTTAGGCCGGTTGACGAGCGAGCTGCGCTTCATCGGCGAGACCCGTGACCACATGCACGCGCTGCTGCTCTCGCCGCAGGTCACCGCTGCGCGGCGCTGTGGTCCGGTCTCCTGGCCCAACTACCGCAACATCCCCGACACGCGCTGGTATCTCGACGCCGGTGTGGACCAGGTCGTCGCACGCAGCAACGTGGCGGTCGGCGGCGGCGCGGCGATCACCTACGCCTCGCGGCGACTGATCGACCGCTACGCGAAGGCCGCGGGCGCCCGCAACGGCCGCAACGTCCCGCCGGCGGGGTTCCGGCCGCTGACCCGGCGCGGCGGCTTCGTCGCCTGGGTGCGCTGCCCGTAGAGCTCAGCTCGCCCACGGGTCGATCAGCGCCAGGCCGAGACCTTCGAAGTCGGCGACGTTGCGGGTTGCGAGCGCTGCTCCGCTGCGGACGCAGATCGCAGCGATCATGCCGTCCTCGGTTGCGATCGGCCGGCCGTCCTTGGTGCGGCTGGCCGCCACCTGCGCGTAGAGGCGCGCTGCGCCTTCGTCAAAGCTGAGGGTCGCCGCACCGAGCGTCCCGATCACCTGCTCGGTTGCGTCCTGGAGTCGTTGCCGGCGCCTGCCGCCGGGCAGCATCGCAATGCCTCTGAACAACTCCGCGACGGTGATCGCCGTCGTCGTGAGGAGATGGCTGTTGAGCTCGATCCACGAGCGAACAGCCGACGACGGATCCGGGCGCGTCAACTCCGAGATCACGTTGGTATCGATGACGATCACTGGTCGAAGAGGTGCGAGATGTCCCGCGGCATCGATCGCGGCGGCAGGGGGATCCCGCCTTCGATGCCGATGTCCTTGAACTCGTCCAGCAGGGCCTGCCCGAAACTCCTGCGCTCACCGATCGCGGCGCTCAGGATCTCCCGCGCCTCGGCCTCCATCGAGCGGCCGTTCTCGGCGGCCTGCACGCGCAACCGGTCACGCACCTTGTCGTCGAGGTTGCGGATCGTCAGCGTCGCCATGCAGGCAATGCTAGCAATGACAGCGATGCTTTCAACTGGTTGCGAGCAGCTCGAAGGCGATGCCGAGCGCTTCATAGGTCGACCGGGCCCGTGCATCCCTGGTCACCAGCACGGCTCCGTGTTCGCGCGCCGCGAGCGCGACCAGACCGTCGTAGGCGGCGGCGCCGGCGATACCGCGCTCGGCGAGCCGCCTGTGTGCCTTGCGAAGCTCACGCGAGGTCAGCTGGAGCGGCGGTCCGAAGCGCTCGTCGATCAACGTGGCGGCGTCCGCGGCTGAAACACGGGCATCACCGGGCAGACGGGTCAGGACCGCGTAGGTCTCGATCAGCGCGTGGCCGCTGAGCACCAGCTCTTGCCCTCGCGCCCACGACGAGACACTCGCGTGCTCGTGATGGGATGCGACCACCAGCGGCACCGCAACGCTCGTGTCGATCGCCCGCACCGGTTGCGAGGTCACCGTCGGCCGGCGTCGAGGATCGCGTACATCGCCTCGTCGGTGACGACGGTGTCACCGCGCGAGACGAGCTGGCCGTCTGCGTCTCGTGCGAGCCGGGCGCCGCGGCCGCCGGCGGTGATCTGGATGCCGCTTCCGTAGGGGGAGATGTCGACGGTCGTACCCGGTGTCAGCCCGAGCGCGTCGCGCAGCGCCTTGGGCAGCACGACCCGCCCGCCGGAGTCGATCACGGCTTCCATGGGGGGATACTACCAGTCAAATCCCATTACTGCCAGGTCAGACGTTGAAGCGGAACTCGACCACGTCGCCGTCCTGCATCACGTAGTCCTTGCCCTCGATCCGCAGCAGGCCGCGTGCCTTGACCTCGGCCATCGAGCCGGCGGCGACGAGATCGTCGAACGAGACGACCTCGGCCTTGATGAAGCCGCGCTCGAAGTCGGTGTGGATGACGCCGGCGGCCTGCGGCGCCGTCCAGCCCTGGTGGATCGTCCAGGCGCGCGCCTCCTTCGGCCCGGCGGTCAGAAACGTCTGCAGGCCGAGCGTGTGGAAGCCGATCCGGGCGAGCCGGTCAAGGCCGGATTCGCTGACGCCGAACGAGCTCAGCAGCTCGAGCGCCTCATCGTCGGGCAGGTCGGTCAGCTCCATCTCGAGCTTGGCGTCGAGCAGGATCGCGTCGGCGGGTGCGACGAGCGCGCTCAGCTCGGCCGCAAGCGCGGCGTCGGCGAGCTGATCCTCGCCGACGTTGAACACGTATAGGAACGGCTTGGCGGTCAGCAGGTTGAGCTCGCGCAGCGCGGCGGCGTCGAGCTCGCTCGCGGCGGAGACCGGTGTGCCGGTCGAGAGCACGTCGGCGGCTGCGCGTGCCGCGTCGAGGCGCGGTTGCGCGGTGCGGTCGCCGCGGACCTCCTTCTCGAGCCGCGGGATCGCCTTGTCGAGCGTCTGCAGGTCGGCGAGCAGCAGCTCGGTGTTGATCGTCTCGATGTCCGAGCGCGGTTCGATCGTGCCGTCGACGTGGACGACGTCGTCGTCGGCGAAGACGCGGACGACCTGGCAGATCGCGTCGGCCTCCCGGATGTTGGCCAGGAACTGGTTGCCGAGGCCCTCGCCCTCGGAGGCCCCGCGGACGAGCCCGGCGATGTCGACGAACGAGACGGTCGCCGGCAGCTTGCGTTCGGAGCCGAAGATCCCGGCCAGCACATCGAGCCGGCCGTCCGGCAGCGGCACGACGCCGACGTTCGGCTCGATCGTCGCGAACGGGTAGTTCGCAGCGAGCACCGAGGCCTTGGTCAGAGCGTTGAAGAGGGTCGACTTGCCGACGTTCGGCAGACCGACGATTCCGATCGTGAGCGCCACGGCCGGTCAGTCTAGGCGCGCCCGTCCCGCCGGCTCAGCTCGCCACGCCGAGCGCCCGCAGCCGCTCCCAGAGCGGCTCGTTCTGTGACCGTGCCGTCTGGGCCAGCGCCCAGTCGCGCAGCTCGAGGTCCGGCGCGGCGCCGCGACCGGCGTGCGCGAGCAGCGCGTCGGCGAACTCTGCGGCTGAGCTGGTGCTGGTCACGGCGCGGCTCCATGTCTTTGCGCCGGCCAGATCCGGCGCGACCGTGTGACGGCCGAGCCGCGCGTACTTGAGGATCCGGTAGGGCAGGCCGGCGTCGTTGAACGGCTCGACCCGGAACGGGACGATCCCGACGTCGGCGCAGCGGATCAGCGCCGCAGCCTCCTCGTCGGAGCGGCGCCCGAGCCAGACGAAGCCGGGGTGGCGCAGGCACCACGCCTGATCCTCGTCGCCGGCGCTCTCGGCCGGGTGCGATTCGCCGACCAGCAGCAGCACGAGCCGGTCGCCGAGCCGCTCGCCGGTCTGCCGCAGCAGCGCCCAGTCGGTGCGCCAGCCGAGATGGCCGAGCGAGATCGCGACGACGGTCCCGGACGGGTCGGGGGCCGGGAAGCTGTCGGCGGCCAGCGGCACCAGCGTCGCCTCGCGCCCAGCCTCGCGCTCCAGCCGCGCCAGCTCCTGCGAGGCGACGAAGGTCAGGTCCGAGCAGCCGGCCGCGAGCTCGTGCAGCTGCTCGAGCCGGGCCCGTCTGCGTCCGCCGGCGTCATAGGCGTGCTCGTAGCGATCCCAACGCCCGTACCAGAGCTCGCACGTCCCGCCCTGGGCCGCGACCCGGGCCTGGATCGCGCGCGCCAGCGGCGCCTGGACCGGATGGAAGATCGTGACCGCGACCGGCCGGTCGCCGTGCGAACCGACCGTCGCCAGCACGCGGCGGGCCTGACGCCGGGCGACCGCCGCAACCACTGCCGCCGGCGCGCGCAGCACCGAGCCGTAGCCGCCGCGCGGCGGCTCGACGGCGATCACGCCGCGGGCTGTCAGGAGGTCCTGCGCCTGATCGCGCAAGAGGAAGGACTCAAGTGGGCGCGGCAGCAGCAGCAGGCAGATCGGGCGGTGGTGATCGTCGGCCATCGGTCTGGCCGGAGCCTACGCGGCCCCGGATCGTCCGGCGGGCCGGCTGTTACGGTTGGCCGCGTGCCGCGGAGGCGCCCGTGCCGGCGGACGGCCCTCCGCACGGCTCGACAACCGCATGGTCACCCTCGTCCGCCGTCTGCTCAAGAGCGCCGTCGCCTACCAGGCGTCGAGCGTCGTCGCGAGCCTGCTCGCGCTGCTGACGATCCCGCTCTACACCAAGTATCTGCCGGCCGGCGGCTACGGCTACGCAGAGTCGCTGCTGACGGCGATCATCCTCGCCTCGATCGTGCTGCGGTTCGGCATCGGCGAGGCGCTCGTCCGCTACTGGTTCGATGACGCCGATCCCGTCCGCCGCCGTGCGCTGGCCAAGACCGCGACCGGCTGGACGCTGACGCTGACGACCGTCGCGAGCGCGCTGGCGCTGATCTTCGCCGGGCCGATCGGCCGCGCGCTGCTGAACCTCGACGATCGCGTGCTGGTCGCCTGCGGCGTGCTCGGCCTGTTCGCGTTCACCAACCTCGAGGTCGCCTACGCGCTGCTGCGGGTCCAGGAGGCGCGGCGCGTCTATGTCGTGACGTCGCTGGCCAACGTGCTGCTGACGGTCGGCCTGACCGTGACCTTCGTCGTCGGGCTGCGCTGGGGCGCTCGTGGCTACGTGCTCGGCAACTACCTGGCCTCCGCGATCGTGCTCGGCGGCCTCTGGTTCCACCAGCGCCACTACCTCGGCTGGCGCCCGCGCGGCTTCCGCTCACTGCTGGCCTACGCGGCACCGACCGTGCCCGCCGACGCCGCGATCTTCGCGCTCAACGTGATCGACCGCTCCTACATCCTGCATGCGAAGTCGCCGGCCTACGCAGACCGTTACGCGCTTGCCGCCAAGCTCTCGACGGTTGTGATCGTGGCGGTCCGCGGCTTTCAGTCGGCGTGGCCGCCGCTCGCCTACTCGATCGAGGACGACGAGCAGGCCCGGACCCTCTACGCCCGCGTCACGACCGCCTACGTCGCGGTCACCGGCACGGTCGTCGCCGCGCTGGCGCTCGTCGGCCCCTGGTTCGTGCGGTTGCTGGCAGCGAACGAGCGCTTCTACGACGCGACGCGGGCGCTGCCCTGGGTCGCGCTCGGCTGGGCGCTCTACGGCCTCGTGCTGGTCCTGATCACGGTCGGCGGCCGGGCCAAGATCACGAGCCGCAACCTGCCGGCCGCGCTCGCCGGCCTGGTCGTCAACGTCGTCCTCCTGGTGCTGCTGGTCGGGCCGCTCGACATCGCCGGCGCCGGCATCGCGCTGGC
The DNA here is from genome assembly GCA_964648515.1 of uncultured Conexibacter sp. GTDB lineage: Bacteria > Actinomycetota > Thermoleophilia > Solirubrobacterales > Solirubrobacteraceae > Baekduia. The sequence continues at coordinate 8,974 of CAZYMM010000029.1, read as the reverse complement.
CGGCGCCTACGTCGTGATGGTCGCCGTCCTCTACGCGCTGACCCGCGACCTGTTCGCGGTCCCGTTCGAGTGGCTGCGGATCACGGCCGTGATCGCGATCTGTGCGCTGGCCGCCGTCTCCGGCGTCCTGATCGCACCCGACACCGGCCTCGACGGCTTCCTCGTCCGCGCCGCGCTCGCCGCGGCCGTGCCGGTGCTGATCGCCGCAACCGGGGTGCTGCCGCGCAGCGCGATCGAGGCGCTGCTGCGTAGAGGCTCCTAGAGCCTCGTGCCGCCGCGGTTGTAGTCGGCGGCCGCCTCGCGCAGGCCGTCGCGCCGGCCGGGGCGCAGCGTGGCGCGAACGTGCAACCAGTAGCGGCGGGGGCTGTGGCCGGGCAGCACGACCGCCGCGGCGGCGCGCACCATGTAGGACCACGCCGTCAGCCAGCGCACTGTCCAGGCCGCCGCCCGCCCGGAGTGTTTGCGCACGTACTTGTCGCGGTTGCGCGAGAACTCGACGATCCGCGGCTCGGGCACCGGGCCGGTCGACAGCTGCTCGTGGTGGACGACCTCGGCCGCAGGGACCCAGAGCGTGTGCCAGCCGGCGTCCGCCAGCCGGCGGCAGAAGTCGACCTCGTCGGAGTAGACGAAGAACTGCGGGTCGAAGTAGTCGATCTCGGCGGCGGCCTCGCGCCGCACGAGCAGCGCCGAGGACTGGACCCAGTCGACGCGGCGGGTCCGCTCGCCGCGGCTCTGGACGGTCAGCCGCCGGTGCAGGAAGAGCGCTCCGGCGATCGCGGTCGCCGGGCCGGGGAAGCGCCAGGCCGACGGCTGCACGCGGCCGTCGGGGCGCATCAGCCGTGCACCGGCGGCCCCGGCAGCCGGGTCGGCGTCGAGCTCCTGGTGGAGCGCCGCCGTCGCGCCCGGCTCGAGCAGCGCGTCCTCGTTCAGCAAGAGCGCATAGCGGCCGCGCGCCCGCTTCAGCAGCCGGGTGTCGTTCTCGCCCTTGCCGGCCCGCTGCTCGAGCGCGATCACCTCGTCGACCGCTGCGTGGGCGCGCGCCGCTCCGGCCGAGCCGTCGGTCGACGCATTGTCGACGACGATCACCTCGGTCGTAAACGGCAGCGAGGCACGCTCGGCGGCGATCGCGTCCAGGCACTGCACCAACAGCTCACGCTGCTGCGTGTTGACGATGCAGTAGCTGAGCTCGATCGCTTCAGGCACCTGCCCGCACAGTAGCCCGCAAGGAGCGCATTTCGGCCGTCTCCATCAGAACCCGGTATGGCGGTCCGCGCGTTGACAGCGACCGGGGCGGGCCCCATGCTCTTGCGATCACCGAACCGCTCCGCGTCGACATCGTCGACCCCTCCGCCTACACGCCGCCCTACGATCGCGCGCTGGCGGGCGCGCTCGGCGCGCTCGGCGCGTCGGTCCGCCTCGTCAGCTCGCGCTTCCTGCACGGCGACAGCCCGCAGCTCGCCGCCGGCGTCAGCCTCGACGAGCGCTTCTATGCGCGCGTGCGCGGCGCCGAGGGTTCGGCCCGCCGGCGGGCCGGCAAGCTGATCGCCCACGTCCCGGCGATGCTCGGCTACCGGCGCGAGGTCGATCGCGGCGCCGCCGACATCAGCCACTTCCAGTGGCTTCCCGTTCAGCACATCGACGGCCTGCTGCTGCCACGGCGCGTCCCGGTCGTGCTCACCGCCCACGACGTGCTGCCGCGCGAGCCGCGGCCCGGTCAGCTCGCCGCCCAGCGCCGCCTCTACCGCCGCGTCGGCCACATCGTCGTGCACTCGCAGCACGGGCGTGAGCGGCTCGTCGCAGAGGCCGGCGTCGACCCGCAGCGGATCAGCGTGATCGCTCACGGCGCGTTCACCGGTCTCGCCGAACTGACGCCGCAGCTGCCGCCGGAGCTGGAGCCGGCCGCCGGGCCGGTCGCGGTCCTGCCCGGCCTGCTGCGCGCCTACAAGGGGATCGACGTGCTGCTCGACGCCTGGCGCTCGTTCGGTGACCGTCCGCCGGGCACGCTCTGGCTCGTCGGCAGCCCGCGAATGGAGCTGCCGGCCGCCGATGAGCTGCCGGCCGGAGTCCGGCTCGTGCCGCGGTTCGTCAGCGAGGCCGAGCTGGCCGGCGTGCTCCGCGCCGCCGACCTGGTCGTGCTGCCCTACCGCGAGATCGACCAGTCGGGCATCCTCTACGCCGCGCTCGGCCTCGGCCGGCCGCTGCTGCTCTCCGATGCCGGCGGCTTCCCCGAGGTCGCGGCGAGCGGCGCCGCGGAGCTGGTGGCGGCCGGTGATCGCGACGCGCTGGCGCAGGCGCTTGCACGTCTGCTCGCCGATCCGTCGCGACGTGCCGAGCTGGCGGCGGCGGCGGTCGCGGCGGCGGCCGGCGCCTACTCTTGGCAGCGCGCGGCCCGGCTCCATCTCGACCTCTACGAATCTCTGCTCCGCCCATGATCCGCCGCCTTCTGTTCCGGACCGCGACCGCGCTGCTGGCCTGGACGACGGTCGGATACCCGCTGCTGCTGGCGCTGCTGCGTCCGCGCGTCGCCGAGCCGCTGCCGGCGCCGGCCGATCACGAGCTGCCGCACGTCGCGCTGATCATCCCCGCCTATGCCGAGGCTGAGGTCATCGCCCAGCGCGTCGCCAACGCGCTTGCGCTCGACTATCCGCGCGCCAAGTTGACCGTCGTCGTCGCCTGCGACGGGTCGCCTGACGAGACGGCGGCGTGCGCCCGGGCGGCCGGAGCCGATCTGGTGCTCGAGCTGCCGCGCGCCGGCAAGGTGCGGACCCAGGACGCCGCCGTCGCCGCCACAGCGGCGGAGATCGTCGCCTTCTCCGATGCCAACGCGCTCTGGGAGCCGGACGCGTTGCGTGCGCTGGTCGCACCGCTCTGTGCCGACCCGCGCGTCGCGTATGTCTGCGGCCGGGTGCGGTTTGTGAACCCCGACGGCGGCAGCAACCAGGAGGGCCGCTACTGGCGCTACGAGATGGCGATCCGCAAGCGCGAGAGCGAGCTCTGGTCGGTGACCGCCGGCAACGGCGCGATCTACGCGCTGCGGCGCTCGGCCTACGTCGAGGTCGACGCGGTCATGGGCCACGACCTCAAGCTGCCGTTCACGATCGTCCGCAGCGGTGCGCGCGCCGTCGAGCAGCGCAGCGCCCGGGCGACCGAGCGGATGGTCCCCGACGTCGAGGGCGAGGCCGCCCGCAAGCGCCGGATGATGAGCCACGCCTGGTCGATCGTGCTCGGCGGCGGTCTGCTCGACCCGCGCGGCTGGCCGCTGCGCTACGCCGCGATGATGTTCAGCCACCGCTGGCTGCGCTACGCGTCGCCGCTGCTGCATCTCGTCGCACTGATCACCGCGCCGCCGCGGCTGCGGCTTGCGCAGCTCGCGCTGGCGGCACCGGTGCTGCTGCGCCGGCCACGCGGCCCGCTGGCACTCGTCAAGTACTACGTGTTGATGCAGCGTGCGACGGCGCTCGGCCTCTACGACCATCTGCGCACCGGCACCGAGGCGGGCTGGTCGCCGCCCGAGGGGACGCGGGTCGCCGAGCCGGCGGCAGTGAGCGCAGATGGCTGATCTGCTGCGCCGCGCCTTCGACCTCGCCGTCGCCGCGGCCGGGCTCGTGCTGACCGCGCCGCTGCTCGCGCTCGCCGCGCTGGCCGTCGTGCTGACCTCCCGCGGCGGCGCCCTCTACCGCCAGCGCCGGGTCGGCCGCGACGGCCACGAGTTCGACGTGATCAAGCTGCGCACGATGGTCGCCGGCGCCGAGCACATCGGCGCCGGGCTCGCGGTCGACGCGGGCGACGCCCGGATCACGGCGGTCGGCGCGCTGCTGCGGCGGACCTCGATCGACGAGCTGCCGAACCTGGTCAACGTCCTGCGCGGCGAGATGGCGATCATCGGGCCGCGGCCGACGGTGCCCGCGCAGGTCGAGCGGTACGACGAGCGCCAGCGCGGCCGGCTCGCGGTCCGGCCCGGGATCACCGGCTGGGCCCAGGTCAACGGGCGCGCGTCGCTGCCGTGGGCCGAGCGGATCGAGCTCGACCTCTGGTACATCGAGCATCGCTCGCTCACGCTCGACGCCCGGATCCTGTGGCGGACCGCGCGGATGCTGTTCGGTGGCGGCGGTGAGGTCTACCGCGGCGAGACCGGCGGCTGGCGCGAGCAGCCGCCGCAAGGCTGATGGCGCTGCGGCGCCGGCGCTCGCCTACCCTGGGCGGCCGATGGCCGACCGGCGGGACACGCGTGCGAGGAGCGCATCGCCTGAGCGCACAGCCGCCCGTGCCGCGGCCCGGCGCCGGATGTACCTGCGGCGCCGGCTGCTGGCCGTCGCCGTGCTGCTGCTCGGCGCCGGCGGGCTGGCCGCCGGGCTGACGGTCGGCTCCAGCGGGGAGCCGGTGCACAAGCCTGCGGCCAAGACCGATGCCGCCGACTGGCTGCCCGCGGCCGCGCGGGCACCGCGGATCTCCCGCACCCAGGCGGCGGTGATCGACGCGCTCGCCGTCCAGCCCGCGATCGCCCGCGCCGGCTCGCAGCACAAGGAGGTTGCGCTGACCTTCGACGACGGCCCGAGCCCGTACACCGACCAGATCCTGCGCGAGCTGCGCGATCTCAAAGCGCACGGGACGTTCTTCCACGTCGGCACGATGGTCCGCCAGCTGCCGAACGTCGAGGTCGAGCTGCGCGACTCGGGCCGTGCGGAGGTCGGCAACCACACCGAGTCGCATGCCGCGCTCGACAAGCTCTCGCCCGCCGATCAGGACGCGCAGATCATCGACGGCACGAAGGCGCTCGAGGCGGCCGGCGCGCGGCGGCCGCGGCTCTTCCGGCCGCCGTACGGTGCGGCAACGCCGCACGCCTGGAAGGTGACGCGCCGGATCGGTCAGCTCGGCGTGCTGTGGACGGTCGACAGCAAGGACTACACCGGAATCTCCTCCGACCAGATCGTCCAGAACGTGCTCAGCGCAGTCACGCCGGGCGCGATCGTGCTGATGCACGACGGCGGCGGCAAGCGCGCCGAGACGGTCGCCGCGGTGCCGAAGATCATCCGGGCGCTGCGCAAGCAGGGCTACAAGTTCGTCACCGTGCCGGAGCTGATCGCCGACAATCCGCCGCCGGCCGGCCAGCGGCTGCCCGGCGAGTACGCCCCGTAGCGCCGCTGGTGGCTCTATGCGGCGCGTCGCCGCTTGCGCGGCGCGGGCTTGGCCTGCACCTTGGCCCTGGCCGGCTGGCTGGCCCAGGTCTCGTCGATGAAGTCGCAGATCGTGTTCGTCAGCCGTTGCGGCTTGACGCGCAGCTCGACGATCGAGTCGGCGCGGACGAAGCGGCTGTTGGGCAACTCCTCGGCCAGCGCCAGCGCGTCGCTGAACGGATGGACCGGGTCGAGCTCGTGGCCGATCACGAGCGCCGGCGCCTGAATCGTGACGCGCAGATCGTGGTGCGGCGCGACGCGGCCGAAGAACAGGCCGTTCATCACCGCCGCGCTCGGCGCCGGGTCTTGGCGCAGCACGTCGAGCGGGAAGTCCAGCAACCAGAGCCGGCGCGTCGGCAGCAGCTTCAGCCCGGCCCCGAGCAGCCGCAGCGGGCCCTGCGCGAAGGTCAGCGCGAACATCGCCGGCGTGAACGCGATCGCGCAGCCGAGCAGCGCGTTGTCGAGCACCGGCATCTCGATCACCATCCCGCGCACCCGCTCGGGCGCCAGCACCGCCGCCTCGAGGCTGATGTTGGCGCCCAGCGACGTGCCGGCGAGCACGGCGTCGTCGAGCCCGAGGTGGTCGAGCAGTGCGATCACCTGTTCGCCGAACTGCGTCATCGAGTAGCGCGTCATGTCGCGCGGCCGGTCGGAGGCGCCGTGGCCGAGCACGTCGACCGTGATCGCGCGGTAGCCGCGGCGGGCGATCGCCGTCGCGATCGGCAGGTGCATCTTCTGGTTCAGCAGCAGGCCGTGGATCAGCACCACGGCCTGCGGCCCGTCGCCGTAGCTGGTGTAGGCGATCCGGCCGCCCCGATGGTCGAAGCTGCCGGCCTCGATCAGGATCGGCGTCGCCTGCCCGGTCTCGCTCATCTCGCGTCCCGTCCTTGTCGTTGTGCCATCATCCGTCGCCTGACAGTCTGTCAGGCTCGATCGCAGAAGACCGCTACCCCGGAGGCCGGCACGATCATGGCAAAGCAGCAGCTCGAACTCGGCGGCAGGGTCGTCGCCATCACCGGAGGCGCACGCGGGATCGGCCGCGCGACGGCGGTCGCGTTCCTGGCCGCCGGCTGCCGTGTCGCGATCGGCGACATCGACGGCGCCGCCGTCGAGCAGACCGCCGGCGAGCTCGGCGACCGCTGCCGCGGCTACGAGCTCAACGTCTGCGAGCGGTCGTCGGTCAAGTCCTTCATCGACGGCGTCGAGGCCGACCTCGGGCCGCTCGACGTGCTCGTCAACAACGCCGGGATCATGCAGGTCGGCTGGCGGCTGTGGGAGGAGGACGACACGACCACGGCGCGGATGATCGACATCAACATCAACGGTGTCTCCTACGGCGTCAAGGAGGCCGTGCCGCGGATGCTCGAGCGGCGCAGCGGCCACATCGTCAACGTCGCATCGTCGGCCGGCAAGGCCGGCTTCCCCGGTGGCGCCACCTACTGCGGCACCAAGCACTACGTCGTCGGCATGAGCGAGGCGCTGCGCGCCGAGCTGCGCGGCTCCGGTGTCGAGGTCTCCTGCGTGATGCCGGTGCTCGTCAACACCGAGCTGACCGACGGCTGCACCGACTCGCGCGGCGTGCGCAAGGTCGAGCCGCACGAGGTCGCCGACGAGATCGTCGCCGCGGTCCGCGAGCAGCGCTTCGACGTCTTCGTACCGCGCTCGGTCGCGGCGATCACCTGGACGCTGAACATGCTGCCGCGCGGCGGCCGCGAGTTCGTGGCACGGGCGCTGAAGGCCGACCGGGTGCTGGCCGAGGTCGACATGGACAAGCGCGCCGGCTATCAGCTGCGCGCCTCGCAGTCCGATCCCGCGCTGCCGGCCGCCGAGGAGCGCAAGCAGCTGACCGGAGGTTAGTTCAGGCCCGCCGCGGCGACGTGGATCGTCGCCGGCAGCCGCGCCCATGCGATCAGGTTGAGTGCGGTCAGCCGGTCGAGCCAGAACTGGAGCGCCTGGGCCTGGGCACGGCTGCGGTAGGCGCGTGAGATGTCGAACGCATAGCCGGTCGTGTGCATCGACGGCGCCGCCTCGATGCCGAACGCCAGGCCGAGCTTGCGCTCACCGGCGACAGAGCGCGTTGCGGCGGTGATCGTCAGCGGTCCGGCGCCGGGGGCCGTCGCCGCGACGGCGCTCAGCAGCGTCTTCAGCGCCTGCGCGGCAGCGGGACGCAGCGCCCGCTCGCCGGCCGGAGCGCCCAGCAGCTCGTTCGAGAGCCGCCCCGCGTTCTGACCGAGCACCTTGCCGTCGAGCAGCACCAGCGCCGAGGTCTCAAGCGCGCCCGCGTCCGCGAACCGCGGCGTGGACGGTGGCGGATGCAGCACGCGCTCGGCCGACGGCACCGCCGCGCGCAGCCGCTGCTCGGCTTCCAGCCCGCCGCGATCGGCGCGGAAGTCGCGCATGATCCGTGCGGCCGCGAGGATCCGCCAGTAGTAGGTCGAGGAGTCGTCGCCGAGCGGCCCGATCACGCTCCAGGCGGCGGCGTGGCGCAGCGGCGAGGAGTCGAAGTAGAGCTGGGCGTAGGGGACCGGGCCCTGGCCGTAGGCCTTCAGCGCCCGTTGCAGGTTGCCGACGCCCATGTGGTAGCTCTGGACGGCGAGGTCCTCGCGCCCGCCGAGCCGGCTCTTGGCGAAGCGCAGGTAGCGGCAGGTGCCGGCCAGCGCCTTGGCCGGATCGAAGCGCTCATCGACGCGGGCCCGTCTTGCGAGCAGGATCCGGCGGGTGCGCGGGTCGCGCGTGCGGCGCAGGCGCCGGGTGATCGCGGCCGATGCCGCCGAGTCGACGCGCATCCCGAGCAGCCCGGCGCCGGTCTGGGCCAGGATCTGGGTCAGGCCGACCGCGCCGCGCAGGTCGTTCGAGGCGCGGGCCGCGGGCTCGCCGGCGCTCTCGAGGAAGACGATCGCCTCGAGCGTGCCGGCCGGGACGACGCAGCCGTGAGCGGCGCGATCGACCAGCGGCCGCAGCTTCGCCACGCGCGCTGCCGTCGCGACCGCGCCGCCCGGCGACTTTGCGAACAGCACCTGCGCGAGCCCGGCCGCGGCACGGCGCTCACGGTCGGCGCGGTCGGCAGGCGTGTAGGCGATCAGCCGCGCGACCTGGCCGCCGCCGGCCGGCAGCGTCCCGGGCGATCCCGACGAGGCGCAGCCGCGCCAGACCGCGACAGCGGTCAGCGCGACGATCGCTGCGAGCACGACGATGGCGAGCCTGCGCCGACCCAATGTCACCCGGTCAGCCTATGAGCCGCGGACGGCTGCTGTGAGTAGGCTCGATCACATGACCGCCGTCACCGCCGCCGAGCGTTCTGCCGACCAACTCGCGATCGACACGATCCGCGGGCTTGCGATCGACGCGATCGAGAGTGCCAACAGCGGCCACCCCGGCCTGCCGCTGGCGATGGCCCCGACCGCCTACCTGCTCTACGCCAAGATCCTCAAGCACAACCCGAAGGATCCGCACTGGCCCGACCGCGACCGCTTCGTGCTCAGCCCCGGCCACGGCTCGATGCTGCTCTACGCGGCGCTCCACCTCTCCGGCTACGAGCTCTCGCTCGATGACATCAAAGCCTTCCGGCAGTGGGGATCGCGGACCCCCGGCCACCCCGAGCGCGACCCGGACCACCCCACGCCCGGCGTCGAGGTCACGACCGGTCCGCTCGGCCAGGGCTTCGCCAACGGGGTCGGCATGGCGATCGCCGAGCGCTTCCTGCGCGACCGCTACGGCAGTGCGGTCTGCGACCACCACATCTACGCGATCGTCTCCGACGGCGACCTGATGGAGGGGATCGCCTCCGAGGCGGCGTCGCT
>CAZYMM010000028.1:0-19295 GCA_964648515.1 uncultured Conexibacter sp. | reverse complement strand
CGCGGATCGTGCGCGGTCAGGTGCTGTCGCTGCGCGAGCGGGAGTTCGTCGAGGCCTCGCGTTCGCTCGGCGCCTCGGACCGGCGCATCATCTTCCGTGAGATCCTGCCCAACCTCGTCGCGCCGATCATCGTCTACGCGACGATCCTGATCCCCCAGAACATCCTCTACGAGGCCGCGCTCAGCTTCCTGGGCATCGGCGTCGACCCCGACCAGCCGAGCTGGGGTGCGATGATCGCCGACGCGACCGCGATCTTCCAGGACGCCTGGTGGTTCATGCTCTTCCCCGGTCTCGCGCTACTGCTGACCGTGCTGGCGTTCAACATCGTCGGCGACGGCCTGCAGGACGCGCTCAATCCACGGGCGGGCGCCAAGTGATGGCCCGCCTCCACCGAAAGGAAACTCGATGACCAGGAGTCTCAAGTTGTTGCTGTTGGGGGTGCTCAGCGTCGCGATGCTCGCGCTCGCGGCCTGTGGCGGCAGCAGCAAGGGGGGCGGCTCCAGCACGCCCGCCTCATCGTCCTCGCCCGGCGCACCCGACACGGTCGCCGCGCCGGGCGCCGACGACAATGCCAAGGCGCTCGCCGTGACCGGCAAGCAGGGCGGCAACCTGACCGAGCTCGCGGCCTCCGACGTCGACTACCTCGACCCGGGCCAGACCTACTACCAGTTCGGCTACCAGACGCAGTTCGCGATCAGCCGCTTCCTCTTCAACTACAAGCCGACCGAGCATGACCCGGTGCCGGACATCGCCGCTTCGCCGGCGCTGATCTCCGACGATCAGAAGACGGTCACGGTCAAGATCCGCGGCGGGATCAAGTTCGGGCCGCCGGTCAACCGCGAGGTCACGACGAAGGACATCAAGTACGCCTTCGAGCGCGGCTTCTCCAAGCAGGTCAACAACCAGTACCGCTTCTACTACGACTCGCTCGTCGGTTACCCGAAGGACCTGACCAACGGGCCCAAGGACGTCTCCGGCATCACGACGCCCGACGACAAGACGATCGTCTTCAAGCTGACCAAGCCGGTCGGTGCGTTCTTCGCCAACGCGCTGGTGATGCCGATCACGGCGCCGGTGCCCGAGGAGTACGCCAAGAAGTTCGACCTCAAGAACCCCTCCACGTACAACACGCACGTGGTGGCCACCGGTCCGTACATGATCAAGAACGATGCGTCGGGCAACCTGACCGGCTACAAGGCCGGCAAGTCGATCTCGTTCGTCCGCAATCCCAACTGGGACAAGGCGACCGACTTCCGCCCGGCCTATCTCGACACGATCTTCATCCAGACCAACGCGTCGGATGCGGACATCGCGGCGCGGCAGGTCCTGGCCGGCACCAACATGATCCTTGACACCAACCCGCCAGCCAACATCCTGCGCGAGCTGGTCACGAAGATCAAGGGCCAGTACATGCAGGTGCCGGCCGGCGGTTCGCGCTACGTCTCGATGAACACGACGGTCAAGCCGTTCAACGACCTCAACGTGCGTCGCGCGGTCGCTGCCGGCATCGACCGCGACGCGCTGCGCAAGGCGCGCGGCGGCAAGTTCATCGGCCCGATCCCGACCCACTACATCCCGCCGGGCGTACCCGGCTTCGACGAGGCCGGCGGCTACAAGGGCTTCGGCAGCGAGTTCCCCTACATGCAGTCGGAGACCGGGGACGCCGCGCTGTCGGCCAAGTACTTCAAGGACGCGGGCTACCCGTCCGGCAAGTACACGGGCACCCAGCAGCTGCTGATGATCGGCGGCAACGCCGACCCCGGCAAGTCGGTCGCCGAGGCAGCACGCGGCGAGTTCCAGAAGCTCGGCTTCAACGTCCGGCTGCGGCTCGTGCCGCAGGACGCGGTCTACACCGACTGGTGTCAGGTTCCGGCCAAGAAGGTGGCGATCTGCGCCACCCCCGGCTGGTTCAAGGATTTCAACGACGCGCAGACGGTGATCCAGCCGATCTTCGACGGCAAGGCGATCAACCTGCAGGGCGGCAACAACAACCTCGCCCAGCTCAATGATCCGAACGTCAACGCCGCGATCCAGAAGGGGATCCTGGCGCCCGGCCCCGACCGTGCGAAGGCGTGGGCGGAGGCCGACAAGGCCGTCGTCTCGGCGATGCCGGTCATCCCGTACGTCTGGGACAAGACCACTCTGGTCCGGTCCAAGAACGTCAACGGCGTGGCCGACGACAACGCCAGCTCCCTCTGGGACCTGACCTACACGTCGATTCGCTGATCTGGGGGGTCCCGGGCCGTCGCCAGCGCCGGCCCGGGACCACCCGCTGCTTGCACCGATGGGCGCATACATCGCACGCCGTCTCGTCTGGACCGTGATCCTCCTGATCGTGATCTCGGCGATCACGTTCCTGATCTTCTTCGTGCTGCCGAGCGCGGACCCCGCCAAGCTGCGTGCGGGCAAGGCGCCGACGCCGGAGTCGATCGCCGCGATCCGCGAGCAGCTCGGGCTCAACAGGCCCAAGTTCGAGCAGTTCACCGACTACATCAAGCAGGTCTTCTTCCACTTCGACTTCGGCCGCTCGTTCGTCAACAACCAGGACGTCAAGTCGCTGATGTTCGACCGGCTGCCGAACACGGCATTTCTCGTGCTCGGCGCCGCGGTCATCTGGTTCCTCAGCGGCGTCGGCATCGGCATCGTCTCGGCCAGCCGCCGCGGCTCGTTCTGGGACCGGTTCCTGATGGGCGGGGCACTGGTCGCGATCTCGGCGCCGGTCTACTGGCTTGGGCTGGTCGCGCTCTATCTGTTCGCCGCCGACATCGGCCTCGTCCACATCTTCCCCGGCGCCGGCGCCTATCAGAGCGCGCAAGGCTTCTTCGCCAAGGCCTGGGCGCTGTTCCTGCCCTGGGTCGTGCTGGCCGCGTCGTTCTCTGCGATCTACGCGCGGCTGCTGCGATCGAACCTGCTCGAGGTGCTCGGCGAGGACTACATCCGCACCGCCAGGGCAAAGGGGGCGCGCGAGCGCACGGTCCTGTTGCGCCACGGCGTCCGCGCGGCGATCACGCCGGTGATCACGGTGCTCGGTCTCGACATCGGGATCCTGATGGGCGGTGCGATCCTGACCGAGACGGTCTTCAACATCGACGGGATCGGCCGGCTCTCCTACGACGCGATCCAGCGCGGCGACCTGTCGACGATCCAGGGCACGACGCTGGTGCTGGCGTTCGCGGTCGCGATCATGAGCCTCGTCGTCGATGTCCTCTATGCGTTCCTCGACCCGCGTGTGAGGTACTGAGATGGCGCTGCTCGAGGTCCGCGACCTGACCGTTCACTTCGCGACCGAGGACGGCCTCGTCAAGGCCGTCGACGGCGTCTCCTACGAGGTCGACGCCGGCGACGCGCTCGGCATCGTCGGTGAGTCGGGGTCCGGCAAGTCGGTCTCGTCGCTCACCGTGATGGGCCTGACGCGGGCCGGCAACGCACAGATCAGCGGCTCTGTCCGGTTCGACGGCCGCGAGCTGCTGACCGCGCCGGCCGAGGAGATGCGGACGATCCGCGGCGGCGACGTGGCGATGATCTTCCAGGATCCGCTCAGCTCGCTGCACCCCTTCTACAAGGTCGGCAAGCAGCTCGCCGAGGCGCGGATGCTGCACTCCGGCGACTCCAAGCGTGCCGCCAAGGCACGCGCGATCGAGCTGCTCGACCGCGTCGGCATCCCCGATCCGAAGCGCAGGGCCGACAGCTACCCGCACGAGTTCTCGGGCGGGATGCGCCAGCGGGTGATGATCGCGATGGCGTTGATCAATGACCCCAAGCTGCTGATCGCCGACGAGCCGACGACGGCGCTCGACGTGACCGTGCAGGCGCAGATCCTCGAGCTGATCTCCGAGCTGCAGCGTGAGTCGGGCACGGCGGTCGTGATGATCACCCACGACCTCGGTGTCGTCGCCGAGGTCACGCGCCGCATTGCTGTGATGTACGCCGGGAGGATCGTCGAGCAGGGCAGCGTCACCGACGTCTTCGGCGCCCCCGAGCATCCGTACAGCTGGGGCCTCCTGCGCTCGATCCCGCGGCTCGACACGCCGCGCGATCTGGAGCTCGAGCCGATCCCGGGACGGCCGCCGTCGCTGATCAACCGCCCGTCCGGATGCGCCTTCCATCCGCGGTGCGCCTACGCCTTCGGCCGCTGCCGGGTCGACGTGCCGGCACTGGAGCCGGTCCCAGGTGATGGCGGGCACGCCGTCGCCTGCCACCTTGAGCCGCGTACCCGTCGCGAGCTTTGGCGGGCGCTGGGTGAGGGAGCAGGGATCGAGGAGGCCAAGGCCAGGGCCGGTGCGCCGGGTCTCGAGGAGGGCGCGGTATGACGCCGTCGCCGCCACCGGACCCCGACGCGCTCGTCTCGGTCCGCGGGCTCGTCAAGCACTACCCGATCAAGAAGGGCTTCCCGATCCAGCGTACGGTCGCGACCGTACACGCCGTCGATGGCATCGACCTCGACGTCTACGCCGGTGAGACGCTCGGCCTGGTCGGCGAGTCGGGCTGCGGCAAGTCGACGACCGCCCGGCTGATCACGCGGCTGATCGACCCGACCGCCGGTCAGATCGTCTGGCAGGGCCGCGACATCGCCGGGCTCTCGCGCCGCGAGCTCAAGCCGCTGCGCCGCGAGATGCAGATGATCTTCCAGGATCCGTACTCGTCGCTGAACCCGCGCAAGACGATCGGCTCGATCATCGGCGAGCCGTTCGTGATCCACGGCCTGGAGCCGGACGCCAAGCGGCGCAAGGCGCGGGTGCAGGAGCTGATGGAGCAGGTCGGGCTCAACCCCGAGCACTACAACCGGCTGCCGCACCAGTTCTCCGGCGGCCAGCGCCAGCGGATCGGCGTCGCCCGCGCGCTCGCCCTGAAGCCGAAGCTGATCGTCGCCGACGAGCCGGTGTCGGCGCTCGACGTCTCGATCCAGGCCCAGATCCTCAACCTGCTGCGCGACCTGCAGCGTGAGCTCGGCCTGACGATCATCTTCATCGCCCACGACCTGTCGGTCGTCCGCCACATGTGCGACCGCGTCGCGGTCATGTACCTCGGGATGATCGTCGAGCAGGCGCCGTCGGAGCTGCTCTACTCGCATCCGCGCCACCACTACACGGCCGCGCTGCTGCGTGCGGTGCCGGTCGCCGATCCCGGCCGGGTCCGCGACCCCGAGCGCCGGCTGCTCGGCGGCGACGTGCCGTCGCCGACCGATCCGCCCGCCGGCTGCCGCTTCCACCCCCGCTGCCCGAAGGCGGTGCCGCGCGACTGTGGTGTCGTCGTGCCGCGGCTGGGCAAGCATCCGGGCGGCACGCTCGCCGCCTGCCACTACCCGCTCAGCGACAAGGAGATCGCCGAGATGTTCCCGGATGCCGGCGGCCCCGGCGGGAGCGCCGAGGGCGCTTAGAGGTTGTCTCAAGATGAGATGGGGAGTGGCGGGTGCGGACGGTGGATGCCGTGCGCCGCACCGTGAGCGAAGCCGTACCGGTGGTACGGCGAGTCTCGCGGGGTGGTGAACGGCGCCGCAGGACGTGCCGGTCACGACACCAGATCATTCTGAGACAACCTCTTAGTCCAAGTAGCTGACGACGTCCGCGAGCGGTGCGCGCGCGGGCGTCCGCGGCTCGCCGCGCGCGGGGCCGAGGTGGATCATCCCGACCGGCTGCTCGTCGTCGGCGATCCCGAGCGCGGCGAGGCCCTCGGTGCGCTCGAGCACGACCGGTGTGCGCCAGAAGCTCGCCAGCCCGCGCGCGTGGGCGGCCAGCAGCACGATCTGCGCCGCGCAGGCGGCGGCGAGCAGGTCCTCGCGGCGGGTGCGCTCAGTGGCGTCTGGAGCCGAGTGGGCGGTAACCACTACGAGCGTCGGCGCACGGTCGAACTTGCGCGCCTTGACCGGGTCGCCGTCGGCGAGCTTGAGTCGTGCCAGCGCCTGCGGCCCGACGACGTAGAAGCGCCAGGGGTTCGTCAGGTTGTGGTTCGGCGCCCAGCGGGCGAGGTCGAGCAGCTGATCGAGCGTTTCGCGGTCGAGCGGCTCGCTGCCGAACGCCTTGTGCGTGCGGCGGCCGCGGATGGCGTCCTCGACGTTCACGCCTCGCCGTCGCCGGTCTCGTCGTCGCCCTCGACGTACAGCGACTCGCGCGCCAGCTCGGACTGGCCGCCCGACCAGCAGACGACCTCCAGCGTGTCGCCCTGGTAGCCGTCGGGGGCCAGCAGCGTGAAGCGGCCGTCGATCAGGTTGCAGCGGTCGACGGTCAGGTCGCCGAGCTCGGCTGTCGCGGTGTAGGCCTCGGTGCTGCGCAGCGGCACGCCCCAGACCAGCGTCATCGCCGCGACCGCGCCGCCGTCGCCGCGCCAGCCGCCGATCACCTCGTCGCAGATGTCGATCACCCAGTCGGGGTTGGCATCGGCGGTCTCCGTCGTCCAGTCGGCGATCGCCGCGAAGTGATCGGGCTCCTCGCCGTCGGCGGTCGCCGGGGCGAACGAGACGACACCGAACAGCTCGACACCGGTGTCGGTCATGCAGGTCGCCGGCACGAACGTGCGCCCGCCCCAGGTGCGGTCCGGGAACCAGTCGATCTCGCCCGGCTTGCCGAGACCGCCGTCCGGCAGCTCGTCTGCGTCAGCGTCGCTCTCAAGCGCGAGGAAGGCCGGCAGCAGCTCGCTGCGGAGCCGGTCGGCCCAGCGCCCGTAGGGCAGCGACTCCTGCGGCGGCTCGGCGGCAAAACGCGGGACGATCCGGTCGGTCGGCGGCATGGACGGAGCCTAGCCGCGCGGCTCAGAGCTCGACCATCACGGTGACCGGCCCGTCATTTACCAGCGCGACCTCCATCATCGCGCCGAAGACGCCGCCGGCCGCGCCGAGCCGGGCACGAAACCGCTCGTAGAGCGGCTCGGCGACGGCCGGCGGTGCGGCGGCGACGAACGACGGCCGCGTGCCCTTGCGTGTGTCGCCGTAGAGCGTGAACTGCGAGACGACGAGCAGCTCGCGATCGGGGCCGAGCGGCTCGTTCATCCGCCCGTCGGCATCGGCGAAGATCCGCAGCGCGGCGACCTTGTCGGCGACCCGGTCGCAGATCGCCTCGTCATCGCCGTCGCGGATCCCGAGCAGCACGAGCAGGCCCGGTCCGATCTCTGCGACGAGCTCGCCGTCGACGCGCACCGACGCCGACGACACGCGCTGCACGAGCGCCCGCATCTACAACACCACCGCCAGCACCGCGGCGCCGAGCAGCGCCGTCACCGTCGACCAGGCGATCGCGCCGGCCGTCGTGCGCAGATCGAGCCCGAACGTGTGCGCGACGATCAGCGAGTTGATCCCCGACGGCATCGCCGCCTGCAGGAAGAATGCCTTGGGGATCGAGGCGCCGCTGATCAGAACGAGCGCCCCGAGCAGCGCCGGCGCGGCCAGCAGCCGCAGCGCCGTCACCAGCGCGGCCGGCGGTGCCAGCGGCGGCCAGCGACCATGGCCCTCCTCGATCAGGTTGACGCCGAGCACGAAGAACCCGAGCGGCACGATTCCGACCGAGGCCACCCACTTGGCGACATGGAAGACGGTGTCCGGCGACCACGATCGCGGGATCAGCAGCCCGGCGATCAGCGCGTAGAGAACCGGGTTGCGGGTGAAGAAGGCGCGGACCCGTGCGCGCCGGTCATCGCCGGAGTCGCTGCCGAGCGCGGCGCCGACCGCGAACGCCGGTCCGTAGAGCATCACCGCCGAGACGGTCGCGTCCCAGGCGACGGCGTCGGCGATGTGCTCGCGGCCGAGCAGCGCCCCGACCAGGGGCACGCCGAGGTAGCCGGTGTTGCCGAGGATCGACGTGCAGACGACGGCGCCGGTCACCGCGCGCGAGCGCCTCAGCACGCGGGTCGAGATCAGGTAGGCGAGCACGCCGACCAGGGCAAGCTCCAGGTACGCGAACACGAGGCCGATCCCGAGCCCGCCGCGCAGCTCGATGTGCGGCATCACGAACAGCACGACGAACGGCCCCAGCACCCACACGATCAGCCGGATCACACGTGCGGCGCCGCGGTGGGCGGCGGCCGCGTCGCGCCGCTCCCAGGCGATGCCGGCCAGCGTCGAGCCGACGATCAAGACGAACAGCAGCGCGGTCACGTCAGCGCCTTGACCATCTCGACATGCTCGATACCGGCGTCGAGAAAGACGGCGCCGTCGCCGGCGACGACATAGCCGCAGCGCTCGTAGAGGCCGCGGGCGGTCAGCTGTGCCTTGAGCACGATCCGCCCGGCGCCGGCCGCACGTGCGCGCTCGTTGGCCAGCTCGAGCAGCTCGGCGGCCAGGCCGCGGCCGCGGAAGCGTGGCGCGACCGCCACCCGGCCCAGCCGGACGGTTGCGGTCCCGACCCCGAGCAGCCGGCATGTGCCCGCCGGCCGGCCGCCGTCGAACGCCAGCAGGTGCTCGGCCTCGTCGTCGAGCGCGTCGAACTCCTCGTCGACTGAGATCTCCTGCTCGCCGACAAAGACCTCGCGACGGATCGCGAACGCCTGCTCGCGCTCGGCCGCTGATACGACGACGCGCACGCTCATCGCAGATACCGGACGATGTCGTCCTTCAGCTGTTGATCGGTTCTGTATGCGCCCTGGTGCATGTAGGCGGTGGAGCCGTCGGCGCGCACGAACAGCATCGAGGGCAGGCCGCTGCCAAAGCCCAGCTTCGTCGCGCCGCTGCCGTCGGGGTCGCGGAAGCTCGGGTAGCTCGGCGGCGCGATCGCGAGCATCTCCTTTGCGCCGGCGCGATCGGGGTCACGCGTGTTGAGCCCCAGGAACGCGATCCTGTGACCCTCGCTCAGCGCGACGCGCGAGAGGACCGGCAGCTCCGCACGGCAGGGGCCGCACCACGACGCCCATGCGTTGACGACGACCGGGGTGCCGCGCAGCGCGCGCAGCTCGCCGGCGATGTTCTCGTCCAGCAGCTGCCCGGCACGGGCGTGGACGGAGGCCAGCGGCCCCGGCGATCCCTTCAGCTTCTGCTGCTGGGCAGAGACGCTCGGCAGCTCGCTGTGGTGCTCGTCGTCGTGCCTGCCGAGCACCTGCCAGATGCCGGTCGCGAAGGCTGCGATCAGGACGATCGCTGCGAGGATCTGCAGCTGCCGGCGACGGTGCACGCCCACAGGGTCGCAAACCGCTCGGAATCCGGTACCCTGCAGGGAACGAGCGGTGTCGCTCGCGCCGGTTTGCGCGACGATCGCCTCTCGCCGCTGGTCCCAATCGCGGACCGCGCAGCATCGCATCGCCCGATCGCTGTTCGCCCGTTCCGCGCCTTCGAACACCCTGACCTGGCCGTTCATGGCTGACACGACGACGCCGGCCCACAAGGCCGCACCGCTTCCGTCCGCTGCGCGGATCGCCTCCGCGGAGGCGTTCACGCGCGAGTCGTTCGTGTTCGAGGGCGAAGATCGCGCCGCGGCGCTGGCGCCGGGCGCGGCCCGCCGCCGCGCGCTCGACCTGGCGCTGCGTGAGATCGACGGAGGGCTCGACGCGCCGAGCGCCAAGTGGCGCCGGCGCTACGCGCTGATGCTCGGGCTCGAGCGCGTGCTCTCCGAGGACGAGCCGCACCTCGCCGACGGCACCTCGCTGAACCCGCATCAGGTCGATGCGCTCTCCGGCACGCTGGTGGCGCTGATCGCGTCGCTGCAGGACCACGGCGACGAGGACGATCACGATCACGCGCTGCCGCTGCTGGCCGTCGAGGAGGATGAGGCGGACACCGCCTCCGATCAGGAGCCGCCTGCTCCCGAGGCGGCCGAGCCCGACGAGGAGGACGACGACGACGAGGACGACGACGGCCCGGTCGAGGTCGATATCGACGTCGAGCCGGAGCCCGAGCAGGACCTTCCCGACGAGAGCGAGTCCTACGACGACGAGCGCGACGAGGACGTCGACGAGGATCTCGACAGCGCCGCTGCCGACGATCCGAACGCGGGCAAGCGCTTCTGGTTCGAGCACGCGACCGGAGCCGGCAAGACCGTCGCCGCGATGGGCTTCGTCGAGGCCTCTCGAACCGGCGGCGTGCTGATCCTGACCCACCGCCGCAACCTCGTCGACCAGTTCCTCGGCGAGCTCCACGACCGCGGCTACGGCAGCCGCGAGTCGCCGCCGCTGCTGCAGGGCGACACCGCCGCCGAACGGCTCAGCCACCGCACCGACGGGCCGGTCACGGTCGAGACCTACCAGTGGTTCGTGCGCAACGCCGGCCAGATCTCCGACGCCTACACGATCGTGATCTGCGACGAGGCGCACACCGCGCTCGGCGACAAGACGAGCGCGGCGATCCGCGCCTGGACCGGGCCGATCTTCGTCGGCATGACCGCGACCGGCGCGCTGATCGCCCGCCACGTCACCGACCTGTTCCCGACCCAGACATCGCGCTTCGATCTCGCCCAGGCCGCGCGCCGCGGCGTGATCGCGCCGCTGCGCTGCCTGCGGATCCCGCCCGCCCAGGGCGTCAAGAACATCGCCCGCGTGCCGCTGCGCCGCGGCGAGGTCGACGTCGAGTTCGACCAGGAGCTGCTGGCCGAGGCGCTCGACGTGCTGCCGTTCAACCTCGCGATCGCCGACCTCTACCGCTCACGGTTCAAGGGCGTGCCTGGCGTCGTCTACGCGGCCGGCGTGCGCCACGCGATGCACGTCGCCGAGGCCTTCCGCGAGGTCGGGATCAAGGCCGAGGGCGTCTCCGGCGAGACGCCGAAGCGTGAGCTCGCCGAGGTCCTCGCCAAGTACGAGCGCGGCGAGATCGACGTGCTCGTCAACGCGCAGCTGCTGGCCGAGGGCTGGAACTCGCCGCGGGCCACAGTCTGCATGCATCTGGCGCCGACGGCCTCCAAGCGGATCTACCAGCAGCGCGTCGGCCGCGTCACGCGGCGCCACCCCGGCAAGGAGTCGGGGATCGTCGTCGACTTCGTCCATCCCGCGACCCGGCACGACGACCCGGTCGTGACCCTGCACTCGCTGCTCGACCGCGACGTCTATCGCGGCGGCGCGATCGTCGTCGGCCCGGTCCGCCGCGGACGCGGCCGCCGCGTCCGCGTCGAACGCCGCGTGATCCCCGTCTGCGCCGAGGAAGACCGCCGGATCGAGGTCTTCGAGCGCGAGCTCTGGCGGATCGCGGTCGAGCACCTCGACTACGGCGAGCAGATCCAGTGGGCGGCGCTGGCCGGTGCGCGGGTCGCGCCGAGCGGCTGGCGGCGGGCGCGCGCGATGCTGCACTTCGACCGCGGCGGCGAGCTGCGGCGATCGTTCCTGCTGACCGCCGTCGAGCGCAACAAGAACTCCCAGCTGCGGCTGCGCGCGCTGCAGGACATCGTCCTGGCCAAGGACGCCGACGCCTTCGAGCGCTCGGTCGACATCGTCCGCACCTGGTCGCGCGACGAGCGGCGCGAGGGCGTCAAGATCCTGTTGCAGGCGCTGGCCGAGCGGCGGATCGGCCGCCGCGACCAGGCCGCGCACTGGATCTGGGATCTCGCCGACATGACGCGCGAGGTCCACGAGGAGTACGCGGTTCAGCGGATGCCGGAGACCAAGCGGCTGCTCGGCCTGCTCGTCAACTCGTCGGGGTCCGCGCACGCGCGCAACGCGCGCAAGCTGGTCCAGGTCGCACGCCAGCAGGACCGGCGGCTGTGCGCGGCGATCCTCGCCGCGGCGGTCGCGCACACGCCCGAGGCGATGGACGTCGTGCGCGGGGCGCGGACGCGGATGGCGCGCAAGCCGAGCGCGCTGTCGCGCGAGCTGCTGCGCAACTTCCCCAAGCGCAAGTCGCGCTCGCGCCGGCGCAAGCGCCGCGGCGGTGCGGCCGGCAACGGAGCGGCGTCCGCGGTGGATGCCGCGCCGCAGGCGGTGCTGACCGGTGACGAGAACGGCGAGGCGACCGAACCTGCTGCCGACGGTTCAGCGCCGCAGGTGGACCTCGCCGGCGATCAGGCCGGTGAGAGCGCCGTCGCCGTCGGCGACGAGTAGCCGGCCCTGATCGTCGATCCCATTCGCGACCCCCTCACCGCCGTTCCAGGCGACCGTCGTGCCGCGCAGGCCGTCACGGGCGCGCCAGGCGGCCAGGATCTCTGCGCCGGACGCCTGCAGCGTCTCGTCCAGCGCATCGACCAGCTGCTCGCGGAAGGCCGGCAGCTGCGAGCGCTGGAGGCCGAGCGTCGCCCAGCCGTCGCCGAGCTCGGTGACGGGCACGGCGGCGTTGATGCCGACGCCGACGATGAACCAGTCGTCGGGCGGGTGGGTCTCGACGAGGATCCCGGCGACCTTGCGCGGCGGGCGGGACGCGTCCAGCCAGATGTCGTTCGGCCACTTGATCAGCGCCTGTGGCCCGCAGAGCCCGGCCGTCGCGACGGCGGCGGCGAGCGGCAGCAGCGCCGGCTCGGCCGGGTCGCGGACGATCAGCGACAGCGCGACGGCGCCGGGCGGCGACGCCCAGGAGCGGCCCTGACGGCCACGGCCGGCGGTCTGGCGGTCGGCGCTGACGACGGTCCCGGAGGCGGCGCCCGCGGCGGCCAGCGCACGCGCCTCGGCGTTGGTCGAACCGACCTCGGCGAGGTGGATGTGACGGCGCCCGCTCACGCCGCGACGATCGCGATCTCGTCGCCCTCGCGCAGCGCGAGGCGCTCGCGTGCCGAGCCGCGGTTGACGGCGATCGCGAGCGTCCGGTAGGCGTCCTGATAGAGCATCAGCTCGCCCTCCGGGACGTCGGCGAACGCCGATCCGTAGAGCGCGCCGGCGCCGTTGAGCGCGACCCGCCGCCCGAGCCGGAGCCCGGTGCTGACGAGCTCGCTGTGCTCGATGTCGAGCGTGACGTTGCCGTAGCGGTCGAAGCCGACCGCATGGGCGATCACTGCGCCGTCACCGGCCGGCTCGGCCAGCGGCATGTCGAGGCGCACGATCTCATCCGGGTCGAGCGGGTCGCCGGCCGCCGCCAGCGGCTCGCCGGCCGCCAGCGCGGCGGCGACCGGAGCGAAGATGTCGCGGCCGTGGAAGGTCTGGGAGACCGGCTCCAGCCGCAGCGGCGAACGGTCGATCGCGACGACCTCGGCGATGCCGCCGAAGCGCTGGGCGGCCAGCGACAACAGCCCGTTGTCGGGGCCGACGAGCACTCGGTCCTCGTCGATCGTGCGCAGCGCGATCGCACGGCGCCGGGTCCCGACGCCGGGGTCGATCACAGCCAGATGCACCCCCGGCTCGCAGTACGGCAGCGTCCGCCGCAGGCTCAGCGCACCGGCACGGACGTCGTGGCGGCCGATGCCGTGGCTCAGGTCGATGATCCGGGAGCCCGGCGCGATCCGCGCCATCACCGCGTGACAGACGCCGACGAAGTCGTCCTCGAGCCCGTAGTCGGAGAGGAAGGTGATCGTCTGGGTCCGGTTCGGCACGCTGCCGACGCTACCCGACAGCCGGCCCGCAACCGGCGGCACAGCAGGCCGGTCTCAGCCTTCGTCGCGCGACTCGGAGTCCAGCCGCGTGTGCAGGCGCTCGGTCTCGCGCTCCAGCCGGGCGAGCCGGATCGCCATCAGCACGAAGTAGAGGAGCAGCAGTGCGAGCACGACCAGGAACGCGGCGGCGACGAAGCCGCCCTTGCCGGGAAGCGTTGCGGCCAGCGGGATCATCCGGTCTCCTCGATCAGGGTCGGGGCCGCCGAGCGGCCGGCGACCGACTCGTCGCCGAGCCGGCGCCGCAGCGCCCGCAGCCGGAACGTGACGTGCTTCTGCGCGACCTCGTAGCGGACCAGTGTCACGAACAGTAGCGTGAACCCGACCAGGCAGGCCAGAAACGTGATCTTCATCTCGCCTGGCAGGTTGCCGGCCGAGTCGAAGGTGCGCGGATGGACGAGCGACGTCGCGGCGCGGACGGCGGCGAAGTTGAGCGGCACGAAGACCGCCGCGATCACGGCGAAGGCCGATGCGTAGCGAGCCTGCTTCTCGGGCTCCTCGATCGCGAACCGCAGCGGCGAATAGGTGCAGTAGAGCAGGAAGACGATCAGGAACGCGACCAGCGTCGGCTCGTCCCAGACCCACCACTTGCCCCACGATGCCTTGGCCCAGATCGCACCGGTCAGCAGCACCGCGCAGGCCATGATCAAGGCGTGGTGGAGCGCGCAGTAGGAGCGCAGATCCCAGATCTGGCGTCGCGTCCGCAGGTGGATCGCAGCGCAGATGCCGCCCCAGACGAAGCCGCCGAGCGCGACGATCGCCATCGGCACGTGCAGGTAGAAGATCTTCTGCATCACGCCCTGATCGGCGTCGATCGGTGCGTAGAACGCGGCCAGCGCCAGCCCCGCCGTGAGCGTTACGAGCGTGAGGATCGAGAGCGTGCGCAGGTGGGAGGCGTACATCACTTCTCGGCTGCGGTCAGTCCTCGATCAGGGCGTCGAAGAGCGCGTATGCCAGCAGCCCGAAGACCCCATCATAAAGCGCGACGATCGCCAGCCAGCGGCCGGGCAGCCCCGGCGAGGGGCCGGTCGCGAAGACCGCGGCCAGCAGCTGGGCGACGCCGATCACGACCGGCAGCAGCAGCGGCAGCCCGAGCAGCGGCACGAGCAGGTCGCGGACGCGGGTCTGGACGGCGATCGCACCGACCAGCACGCCGATCACGGCGATCCCGGCATCGGCCAGCAGCAGGACGAGGGCCAGCTGACCGATCCGCTCGCCGTCGAGCGGGGTGCCGAGCAGCAGCAGCGCGAACGCCGGCAGCGCGATCAGCTCGACCAGCACCAGGTAGAGCACGAGCACCACGAGCTTGGCGGCAAACAGCTCGGTGGCCTCGACCGGCGCGAGCACGATGCCGTCGAGGCCACCCTCCTCACGGTCGAGCACGAACAGCCGCCCGATCCCGAGCATCGCCGCGAACAGCAGCGTCGCGGTCAGCACGCCGGCCGCCAGCGGGCCCTCGAGCGTGTCGCGCTGGAGCGCGAAATGGAAGACGACGAAGGTCGCGACGCTGAACAGCACCATCGCCGGCAGCAGCTGCGGCGCTCGCCGCTCGATTCGCAGCTCCTTGGCGACGATCGCCGCGACCGTGCCGCTCACCGGTACAGCGCCCCGATCTGCTCGGCGTCGGTCTCCGCCGCCGCTGCGAGCAGCACCGCGCGCCCGCCGCGCAGGCCGAGCGCGAGGTCGGCGTCCTTGAGTCCGCCGCTCGGGTCATGGCTCGTGACCACGCGGGTGCGGCCGCCGCCGGGTCCGGTCAGCGGCGCCAGCAGCGCCGCGGCGCGCGGATCGAGGTTCGCCGCAGGCTCGTCGAGCAGCAGCAGCTCAGGGTCGTGCAGGATCGCGCGGGCAGCGGCGACGCGCTGCACCATCCCGCGCGAGTAGGTGTGCAGCGGCTCGTCGGCGCGCTCGGTCAGCTCGACGCGCTCGAGCAGCTCGCCGGCGCGCCCGGGCGCGACGCCGTAGAGCCGTCCGTAGTAGGCGAGGTTCTCGCGCGCCGTCAGGTCGCGGTAGAGCAGCGGCTCGTGGCCGAGATAGCCGACCCGCCCGCGGGCCTCGCGCCGCTCGCCGGGGAGCCGGTGGCCGAGTACCGACAGGCTGCCGCCATGGGGGCGCAGCAGCGTCGCCAGCACCCGCAGCAGCGTCGACTTGCCCGCGCCGTTGGGGCCGAAGACGACCAGCGTCGCGCCGCGCTCGAGCGTCAGCGAGATGCCGTCGAGCACGGTTCGCGCGCCGTAGCGGCGGCGCACCCCGTCGAGTACGAGCGCGGGGCCGGCGCTCACGGTGCGGGCGCGTGCGGCGGATGCAGGCCGCCGGAGCCGTAGGAGGTCAGCAGCCGCAGCGCGTGACCGAGGACCGGCGTCAGCACCGCCAGGCCGTCACGGACCGCGTTCGGTGAGCCGGGCAGGTTGACGATCAGCGTCTCTCCCGCGATGCCGCTGACGCCGCGGCCGAGCATCGCCGCCTGGACGCCGTCGGCGATCGCTGCCGCGCGGATCGCCTCGGCGATCCCCGGGGCCGGCCGCTCGATCACCGCCATCGTCGCCTCGGGCGTCACGTCATCGATCGAGAAGCCGGTGCCGCCGGTTGTGACGATCAGATCGTGGCCGGCGTCGAGGTGGTGACGCAGCCGCTGCTCGATCAGCGCACGGTCATCGGGCATCGTCTCGGTCGCGGCGACCTCGAGCCCGGCCGCCGCACAGAGCTCGGCCGCGAGCCGGCCGCCGGCGTCGTCGCGCTCGCCGGCGGCGACCGAGGTCGAGATCGTGAGCACGCAGGCACGCATTCCGGCGAGATTACCCGGGGGCGCCGGAGGGGGAGGTCGCGCGCCGCTTCACGCAGCCTCGACGGCGCGCAGCGTCGGCGGTGCGACCGAGACGCGGTTGCGGCCGTCCTGCTTGGCCGCGAGCAGCGCACCGTCGGCACGGGCGAAGGCCTCGCTGTAGCGGAACAGCTGGCCCGGCGACCCGGACAAGCCAAGTGAGATCGTGACCGTGATGCCGTCGATCGGCTCGGCGGCGATTCGCGCGCGGATCCGCTCGGCGATCTGTGTCGCGGCACCGGTCTGGGTCGCGTCGAGCAGGACCATGAACTCCTCGCCGCCGATCCGGTAGAGCGCGTCGGCGATCCGGACCTCGTCGCGGATGCGCTCGGAGACGACCGTCAGCACGCGGTCGCCTGCGGCGTGGCCGTGGAGGTCGTTGACGGCCTTGAAGTGATCGAGGTCGCCGACGATCACTGCGACCGGCGTGCGCCGTGCGGCGGCACGCTCGGCGATCTCGGGCAGCCGGACGTCGAGTGCGGCACGGTTGAGGGCGCCGGTGAGCGGGTCGACGATCGCCGCGGCACGGTGGTCGACGGCCGAGCCGCCGATCGTCGCGCCGACCATCGCGACCGTCACCAGCATCCCGATCGGCATCGCCACGATCACAGGGTTGTCGATCACAGCCTGCGGCGCGACGATCGCGCACGCGGCCACCGCCAGCAGCGCGGCGGCGATGGTCATCGCCGCCGTCACCCGGCGCGGGTAGCCGGCGGCGACCGGGAATGCGGGCAGCACGAGCAGCGGCAACGCGAACAGCGCCGGTCGCGAGGCGGCTACGACGGCGGTCGTGATCAGCGCCATCGACATCAGCGCCTCACGCAGCAGTGCCGAATCGTCACTTCGCCGTCCGGCACCGGTCATCCGCTGCGACAGCCGCACGCGCGGGTCGAGCAGGACGGCGTGTGCTGCGAGCACTGCGGCTGGCAGCCATCCGTGCCAGGGCGCCATCAGCGCGCCGACGATCACAAGACCCACGTTCTGGATTCGCAGCCGTCGTGCGTCGAAGCCCTCGACGACCGCGAGCAGCTGGTCGTGCTGGACGACGCTGTGGATCAGCCGCCGGCCGCCACGCGAGTGCGCTCGCGCGTGGCTGTGGGGCTCGGAGATTGCGGTCGCCGAGATCTGTCCGGCGGCGGTGTTCGGCAGCGTGCGGGTCCGCTCTTTCAGCGTGCCGATCTCGACCCGGTTGCGGCCCATCTGCTTGGCGCGATAGAGCGCGCCATCGGCGGCGGCGAAGACATCGGCCGCGGCGAACGGGGTGCCGCCGGCCGCCACCCCGGCCGACGTCGTCAGCGCAAGGCCGCCGACAGGGGTGTCTGCGATCGCTCTGCGGGCCATCTCAGTCAGCTCGCGGGCCCGCTCGAGTCCGGCGCTGGGCAGCAGCGCGACGAACTCCTCGCCGCCGTAGCGAAAGACACTCCCGTGCGGTGCGAGCGTCTGCTCGACCCTTGCCGCCGCCGCCCGCAGCACGGCGTCGCCGACGGCGTGGCCGTGGATGTCGTTGATCGACTTGAAGTGGTCGAGATCGATTACCGCGATCGCGCCGCCGGCGCTGAGCGCGGCCAGCTCCTGCTGGAGCGCGACGCGGTTGCGCAGCCCGGTCAGCACATCGACGAGCACGGTCCCGCGCGAGCGGTGGTCGATGTCGCGCAGGGCTGTCGCCGCGCGCGCGGCCGCGATCACGCATGTGATCGCCGGCAGCAGCACGACGGGGTTCGCGCGCAGCTGGTCGAAGTCGAGCAGCAGGCTGCAGGCCACGATCGCCAGCACCGTCGCCGCCGCCGCGGCATAGGTCAGCCGGCGGGTCCAGATCACGCCGACGAACTGCAGCGTCATCGCCACCGTTGCCCAGAGGTAGGCGCGTTCGCCGCCGGCGATCAGGATCGCAAGCACGACCAGCGTCTGTCCAGCTGCCCAGGCAGCGGCCAGCGGCAGCTCGAAGCGACGCAGGTGCGGCATGAACAGCGCTGCGACGAAGGCGATCTCGCTCAGCGCGAGCGGGACCAGCGCCCAGGCGTTGTGGGCGCCGATGCCGGCCGCGAAGGCGAGCAGGGCGGCGGCGAGGCCGCCGAGCTGCGGCCAGAGCAGCCGTCGGCCCATATCGATCGCACGGGCGCGGTCGCTCTCGCCGCCGAACAGCCCGAACACGTTTGCCAGATGTCGGCGGGGGTCGTCTGCCACGTCCGGGGTGCATCGGCGTGCAGGCCGCATGGGATGAGCGATCGTCGGCAGAAGAGCCGCTCTGAGCGGGAAGTTTCAGAGCGCCATGGAGATCATTCTGAAAGGGGCGCTCAGGCCGGCGGCTCGCCCCGGCGGGCGTGGCGAAGCTGCTCGGCGCGTTCAGCGAAGCGCTGCTCGGCCGGGCCGGGCAGGTAGAAGCGCAGGTCGCCGAGCTCCTCGGGCAGCACCCGCTGGGTGCTCAGGCCGCTTTCGTGGTCGTGCGGATAGTCGTAACCGGCAGCGGCGCGCGACCCGGAGCGCAGGTACGGCGGAGGCGGCTTGACGCCGTGCTCGCGGACGTGTGCGCGCGCCCGTCCGAGCGCGGCGTAGGCGGCGTTCGACTTCGGCGCCAGCGCCAGATAGACCGCGCACTGAGCCAGCGCGTGAGCCGCCTCGGGCAGCCCGACGAGCTCGACCGCCTGCGCGGCTGCGGTGGCGACCCCGAGCGCCTGCGGTGCCGCGTTGCCGATGTCCTCGCTGGCCAGGATCACCATCCGGCGGGCGATGAAACGGGCGTCCTCGCCGCCCTCGAGCATCACCGCCAGGTAGTAGAGCGATGCATCGGGGTCGCTGGCGCGGGTCGCCTTGATCCAGGCCGAGATCGTGTCGTAGTGCTGGTCGCCGTCACGGTCGTAGCGGATCGCCGTGCTCTGCAGCGCGGCCTCCGCAGCATCGAGGCCGACCTCCGAAGCACCGTCTGCCGATGCCGTCTTGCATGCGAGCTCGAGTGCGCCGAGCGCCATCCGCGCGTCACCCGATGCCTTGCGAGCGATGAACGCGAGCGCATCCTCCGATACCGGCAGCTCGCCGCACTCACCGCGGTCGACCGCGCGGCGCAGCAG
>CAZYMM010000027.1:0-21030 GCA_964648515.1 uncultured Conexibacter sp. | reverse complement strand
GAAGTAGAACGCCTGCGGATGGTGGGCGACGACGGCGAGCGTCGACTGCTCGGGCATCGGCGCGTAGCCGCCCGACAGCCCCATCCCGATCTTCTCCAGGCCGAGCAGCTGGTCGACCTTGGCGTGCTCTGACTGCTCGGGCACGGCCGGGTAGCCCCACGAGTAGCGGCGCCCCTGGCCGGGCGCGATGCCGAGGTCGCGCCGCACGACCGCGTGCAGCCACTCGGCCAGCCCCTCGGCGGTCTGGACGCCGATCCCGTGTGTGAACAGCTGCTCGGCGAACTCGCCCTCCTCGTGCAGGCGGTCGAGCAGCTCGGTCACCTCCGAGCCGACCGTGACCGCCTGCAGCGCGACGACGTCGAGCCCGTCCGGGTGGCCCTTGGGCCGGTAGAAGTCGGCCAGGCAGACGCGGTCGCCCTTCGGCTGGCGCGGGCAGGCCAGCCGCGTCAGCTCGGTCTCGCGGTCCTCGGGGTCGAGCACGACGATCTCGTTGCCCTCGCTGTAGCAGGGGAAGTAGCCGAGCAGCGCGCGCGGGTGCAGGTAGCTCTGCTCGCGCCACATCCGCTCAAGGCGCGGCAGGAAGTCGTCCTCGACGAGCCGCGTCCACTCCTCGCCCTTGACGCCGCGGCCGCCCCAGTGGAGCTTGAACAGCACGTGCGTGTCGAGGTGGGTGTAGACCTCGTCGAGGTCGACCTCGATCTCGCGCACGCCCCAGAACGGTGGCTCGGGGACCGGATTGTCGTTGTCGACCGCGCTGCGGACCGAGTCGTCGGAGGTGTCGAGCTCCTCGATCTGCTCGCCCTTCTCGCGGAACGCGGCGGCGTCTTCATGGAGCTTGGCGACCAGTCGCTCACGGGCCTCGCCCTCGACCAGCTGATCCATCACCG
Source organism: uncultured Conexibacter sp. (assembly GCA_964648515.1). Lineage (GTDB taxonomy): Bacteria > Actinomycetota > Thermoleophilia > Solirubrobacterales > Solirubrobacteraceae > Baekduia. The sequence goes on along the minus strand of CAZYMM010000027.1, from coordinate 20,143 downwards.
CCAGCCCTTCGAACGCGTCCTTGCAGTAGAAGACGCCGGGGCCGTACTGCTTCTCGTCGTCGAGCCCGTTGACGTGGATCGCACGGTGACCGAAGGCGCGGTTGATCGCTGCGCCGCCGATCAGGACCGGGTACTCCAGCCCTTCGCGCTCGAGCTCCTGGACGCACTGCGGCATCTGCTTGGAGGTCGAGACGAGCAGCGCCGAGAGCCCGATCGCGGTCGCGTCGTGCTCCTTGGCGGCCTCGACGATCGTCGAGATCGGCACCTGCTTGCCGAGGTCGACGACCGTGTAGCCGTTGTTGGTCAGGATCGTGTTGACCAGCGACTTGCCGATGTCGTGGACGTCGCCGAAGACGGTCGCCAACACGACCGTGCCCTTCGTGTAGCCCTCGATCCGGTCGAGGTAGTTCTCCAGGCGCGAGACCGCACGCTTCATCACCTCGGCCGACTGCAGCACGAACGGCAGGATCAGCTCGCCGGCGCCGAACTTGTCGCCGACCTCCTTCATCGCCGGCAACAGCACGTCGTTGAGCGTCGGGACGGCGCCGATCTTCTCCACGGCGCGGTCGATCTGATCCTCGACCCCCTCCTTCTTGCGGCGCAGGATCTGGAAGTGCAGCGCCTCCTCGGGTTCCATCCCGGCGGTCGGATCGGCGACCTCGGCCTCCTCGCCGGCGCCGCCCTTCTGCTCGAAGTGTGCGATGAAGCGCTCGAGCGCGTCGTCGCGGCGGTTGAGCACGAGATCGTCGGCCAGCTCGCGCTCGGCTGCGGCGATCTCGCCGTACGGGGTGATGTGGTTGGGGTTGACCATCGCCAGGTCGAGCCCGGCGTCGACGCAGTGGTGCAGGAAGACGCTGTTGAGCACCGCGCGTGCGGCGGGGGAGACGCCGAACGAGACGTTCGAGACGCCGAGCGAGGTCTTGACGCCGGGCAGCGCCGCCTTGACCTGGCGGATGCCCTCGATCGTCTCGACCGCCGACGGCTTCCACTCCTCGTCGCCGGTCGTCAGCGTGAAGGTCAGGACGTCGAAGATCAGCAGCTCGCGGTCGAATCCGTGAGCCTCGCAGAGCTCGGTGATCCGGGTCGCGATCTCGACCTTGCGCGCGGCGGTCTTGGCCATCCCGACCTCGTCGATCGTCAGTGCGATCAGTGCCGCGCCGTGGGCCTGGGCGAGCGGGACGACCGTGTTCAGCTTGGCCTCACCGGCCTCGAGGTTGACCGAGTTGACGATCGCGCGGCCCGGCGTCTGCTCGAGTGCGAGCTTGATCACGTCGGGCTCGGTCGAGTCGATCTGCAGCGGCGCCGGCTGGCTCAGCGAGACGGCCTTGGCGACACGGCGCATCTGCTCGGCCTCGTCGGTGCGCTCGGTCAGCGCGACGCAGAGGTCGAGCACGTGCGCACCGCCCTCGACCTGGTCCTCGGCAACCTGGACCAGTCCCTCGTAGTCGTCGGCCAGCAGCAGCTCCTTGGCCTTGCGCGACCCCTGCGAGTTGACGCGCTCGCCGACCAGCGTCGGCGCCGGGTCCTGAACCAGCGGCGTGGCGGCGATCATCGACGATACCCGCGGGGCGCGCGGGGCGGGGCGGGTGCTCGGCGCCCGGCCCCTGACGCGCTCTGTGATCGCGGCGATGTGCTCGGTCGTCGTGCCGCAGCAGCCGCCGACGATGTTCACGCCGTACTGCTCGACGAACTCGCCGAGCACCGACGCGAGCTCCTGCGGCCCCTCGGGGAAGATCGTCTCGCCGTTGCGGCCCTGCTGCGGCAGGCCGGCGTTGGGGATGCAGTGGACGGGCATCGGCGCGTGCTCGCCCAGGAAGCGGATCGCGTCGCGCATGTCGCCGGGGCCGGTCGAGCAGTTGAGGCCGATCACGTCGACCTTGAGCGCCTCGAGTGTCGTCAGCACAGCGTCGATGTCGGTGCCGAGCAGCATCTTGCCGCCGTTTGGAAGCAGCGAGACCGAGGCCTGGATCGGGACGGTCCGGCCCTCGCGCTTGAACGCCTCGCGGGCGCCGAAGATCGCGGCCTTGACCTCGAGGATGTCCTGGGCGGTCTCGATGATCAGGAGGTCCGAGCCGCCGCGGACGAGGCCGCTCGCCTGCTCGGTGAAGACCTCGACCAGCTCGCTGAACGTGATCTGCCCGAGCGTCGGGTCGTCGGAGGCCGGGAGGTGGCCGGTCGGGCCGATCGAGCCGGCGACGAAGTTCTGCTCGCCGACCGCCCGGCGCGCGATCTCGGCCGCCTTGACGTTGATCTCCAGCGTGTGCTCGCCGAGGCCCCACTCGTCGAGCTTGATCCGGCTGGCCTGGAACGTGTCGGTCTCGACGACCTCGGCGCCGGCCGCGATCATCGAGCGGTGGAGCTCCTCGATCACGTCGGGGCGGTGCAGGACGAGCGCCTCGTGGCACTTGCCCTGAAGGCCGCCGTAGTCCTCGGCCGTGAGCTCGAACTCTTCGAGCGTCGCACCCATCGAGCCGTCGAAGACGACGACGTGGTCACGGACGGCGGCCATGAAATCGCGCATGGCGACCCAGGTTAGCGAAACCTTGACACGCGTGTGTCAAGGTGCGTCTGGAAACGTTCACAGCACGACAACGTCGAAGTCGGCACACTGCCGCCGATGGCGTCCGGAAACAGCAGATGAGCATCGACGGGATGACCGTCCAGCGAGACGGTGACCGCTATACGACCACGCGCATCAGCCGCGAGGCCGCCGTCACCGTGACGGTCGATGCTGGCCAGCCACGCGAGCCGGTGCTTGCCACCGGGCTCGCGTTCTTCGACCACATGCTCGAGATGCTCGGCTGGTACGCCGACCTGACCGTCGACGCCGCCTACGAGGTCCGGACCTACAGGCTCGCGCACGTCGTCTGCGAGGACACGGGCCTGGCGCTCGGCGCCGCGCTCGCGCAGCTGCTCCGCGACCGGATCGCCGGCGGCGTCGATTCCAGCGGCGCGGCCGACGGGATCATCGACGAGGCGTCGGCGACAGCACGGGTCAGCTTCGAGGGGCGCTCGGGCTGCCGTGTCGTACGTGGCGGCGCGGCCGCAGGTGAGCGCGTCGAGGACATGCTCTGCGCCGACCTCGCGGAGTTCTTCGCCGGCGTCGCTCAGGGCGGGCGCTGCACGATCCAGCTCGACATCGACGAGCGCTGCGAAGACCCCCACCACGCCTGGGAGGCCGCCTTCCGAGCGTTCGGACGGGCGCTGCGCGCGGCGCTGGCACCGAACCCGCGCCGCGCCGGGCGGACCGCCGGGGTCAAAGGGACGCTCGATTGAGCGCGAGCGCGACCGGCGGGAGTCGGGCGATCATCGTCTCCGGCGGCACCAGCGGGCTCGGCCGCGCGACGGCCGAGCGGCTGATCGCCGCCGGTCACCGTGTATGGATCCTCGGATCGAGTCCCGCGTCGGTGCAGGCCGCGCTCGCTGAGCTGCCGGGCGCCGCAGGCGGCAGCGGCTGCGACGCCGCCGACGAGACCGCGGTGACCGCCGCCGTCGACGCTGCGACCGCAGCCATGGGCGGCCTCGACGGCGCGTTCGTCAACGCCGGCATCGACGGCGAGGATCGCAACGCGCTCGAGCTGTCGGTCGAGCACTTCCGCCGCGTGCTCGACGTCAACGTGATCGGCGCCTTCATCCTCGCCCGTGCCTGCGCACTCAGGATCGCAGCGGGCGGCGCGATCGTCGTCAACGCGTCGGTCAACGGCGTCCGTCCGGAGGCCGGCTTCGCCGACTACAACGCGTCGAAGGCGGCGGCCGTCTCGCTCGCCCAGACGCTGGCGCTCGACCTCGCCGAGCGCAACATCGCCGTGACCTGCATCTGTCCCGGCTATGTTCGCACGCGCATGACGGCGCCCTACCTCGACGATCCGGCGGTGGCGGATGAGCTGCTGGCCGAGATTCCGGCCGGCCGCTTCGGCGATCCGGGGGAGGTCGCGGCACTCGTGGCATTCCTGCTCTCAGCGCAGGCCGGCTACATGACCGGCAGCGTGATCACGATCGACGGAGGACGCAGTGTCTGAACTCTTGCGAACGATCGACTGGAGCAGCGCGAGCGACGACGAGCGCCGCTCGCTGCTCGAGCGCGGTACCGCCGCGATCTTCGACCCCGAGCTGCGGGCGTCGCTGGCGGCGCTCGTCGAAGACGTTCGTGAACGCGGCGACGCCGCCGTGATCGACGCGCTGGCGCGGTTCGACGGCTGCGCGGTGGCGCCCGGCGGGCTGCGGGTCACCGACGACGAGTTCGAGGCCGCCGACCGCGCGGTCCCGGCCGGAGTCAAGGATGCACTGCGCGCAGGCATCGCCAACATCCGCGCCTTCAACGAGGCGCTGACACGCGAGCGCCGCTGGCAGGTTGAGATCGCTCCCGGCATCGAGGCCGGCGAGAAGCTGACGCCGGTCGCCAGCGCCGGCCTGTTCGTGCCCAGCGGCAAGGGCTCATTCCCGTCGGTCGTGATCCAGCTCGGCACGCCCGCCGTCGTCGCCGGCGTGCCGGAGCTCGCGATCGTGGTCCCGCCGCTGCCCGGCGGCGCCGGCGAGGTCGACCCAGCGGTGCTGGTCGCCGCGGCCGAGCTCGGCATCCGCAACGTCTTTCGCGCCAACGGCCCGGCCGGCGTTGCCGCGCTCGCGTTCGGCACCGAGTCGATCCCCAAGGTCCGCAAGGTCGTCGGCCCCGGCTCGCCGCCGGTCGCATCGGTCCAGATCGAATGCCAGCGCTACGGCTGCCACACGCAGATGCTGCTCGGCCCGTCCGAGAGCCTGATCATCGCCGATGACAGCGCCGACGTGCGGCTGCTGGCGCTCGACCTGCTCAACGAGGCCGAGCACGGCCCCGACTCCTCATCGGTGCTGGTGACGACAAGCGCCGGCCTGATCGCGCGCGCCGATGCCGAGCTGACGCGGCTGATCGAGGAGCTGCCCGAGCCGCGCCGCGGCTATGCGCGGATCGCGCTCGGCGAGAACGGCGGCGCCGTGCTCTGCAGCGACATCGAGCAGGTCGCCGAGGTCGCCAACGCCTACGCGCCCGAGCACATGCAGATCGCGACCGCCGACGACGAGGCGGTGCTGGCGATGATCGACCACGCCGGCGAGGTGCTGCTCGGCCAGGCGACGCCGATGTCGGCCGCCAACTACGTCGTCGGCGTGCCCGCCGCGCTGCCGACCGGCGGCTTCGCGCGCGTGACCGGCGGCGTGACCGCCCAGACCTTCCTTAAGGCGATGTCGATCGCCAGACTCAGCCCCGCTGCGATCGAGCGGCTGACGCCGCACGTCGTCGCGCTCGCCGAGCATGAGGGCTTCCCGGCTCACGCCAACGCGGCCCGCGGTCGTATCCACCGGTCCTGAGAGACCCGGTCCTGACAATCCGCCCCTGACAACCAAGACAAAGGACGCCATGCGCAACACACTCCTCAAGCCGGCCCTCGTGCTGGCACTGCTGTTCGGATCAGCCGGCCTGATCGCCGCCTGCGGCTCCAGCAGCGACAACAACAAGACCTCGACCGAGTCCGGGTCGTCGGCGCAGATCCCGGCGAAGCCCGAGCCGGGCACGTTCCGGATGGGGATCGAGCCTTGGCTCGGCTACGGCCCCTGGCGGATCGCCGAGAGCAAGGGCTTCTTCCAGGACAACGGACTCGACGTGAAGATCATCAGCTTCGACACCGACGATCAGATCAACGCCGCGTTCGCGGCCGGCAAGCTCGACGGCTCGAACATCGCCACCCACACCGCGCTGCGCTTCGCAGCCTCCGGGCTGCCGATCAAGATCGTCCTGCTCGAGGACGTCTCGATGACGGCCGATGCGATCATCGCCGGCCCGGACATCAAGTCGATCGCCGACCTCAAGGGCAAGAAGGTCGCCTTCGAGGAGGGCACGACCTCCGACATCCTGCTCTCGTACGCGCTGCGCCAGAACGGGATGACCAAGAAGGACATCCAGCCGGTGCCGACGCCGGCCGCCGACGCGGGCGCCGCATTCATCGCCGGCAAGGTTCCGGTCGCCGTCACCTACGAGCCGTACCTGACGACCGCGCTCAAGCAGGACAGCAAGGCCCATCTGCTGTACACCGCCGGCAAGGATCCGGGGCTCGTCTCCGACGTCTTCGTCGTCAGCAAGGACACGCTCGACCAGAAGCCGGGGCAGATCGCGGCGCTGATCAAGTCCTGGGGGCAGGCCGTCGACTACTACAACGCAAACACCGCAGACGGCCAGGCGATCATCACCAAGGCCGTCGGCTCCAAGCCCGGTGAGCTCAAGACCGCGTTCGACGGCGTCAAGCTGTTCAGCCTCGCCGACAACCGCGAGCAGCTCGGCAGCTCGTTCGTCAACAAGACGATGAAGGATGTCGAGGCTGCCGCCAAGGACGCGGGCCTGCTGCAGGGCGAGGTCAACCCGAGCGACTTCGTCGTCGCGCGGTTCGTGGAGGCTCAGAAGTAGATGGCTGAGCCGGCGAGGACCACGGCTGCGGTCGGGGGCGGTCGGCGCGGTCGTCCGTCGATGCTTCGCATCGGCGGCACGATCGGCCCGGTCCCGTTCCTGCTGATCGCGGCCGTGGTCTTCGCCGCGCTGCTCGCACTCTGGATCGTTGCCACCTCGGCGGGGTGGGTCAAGCCGATCTTCATGCCGTCGCCGGGCGCGGTCTGGGACCGGCTCGATCAGCTCGCCCGCGACGGCACGCTCTGGGGCGACATCCGCGTCTCCGCATTCCGGATCTTTGTCGGCTTCGCGCTGGCGACCGTGATGGCGATCCCGATCGGCCTGTTGGCCGGCAGCTACCGCTTCTGGGAGGCGGCGATTGAGCCGCTCGTCGACTTCATCCGCTACATGCCGGTCGTCGCGTTCGTGCCGCTGACGATCCTCTGGGCCGGCACCGACAACTCGCAGAAGTTCCTGATCATCTGGATCGGCACCTTCTTCCAGCAGGTCCTGCTGATCATGGACAACACCAAGCGCGTGCCGCTCGACCTGATCGATTTCGGCCGCACGCTGGGGATGAAGGACCGGCGGATCCTGGGGCGGATCATCCTGCCCGGCGCGGCGCCCGGGATCTGGGACTCGATGCGGATCAGCCTCGGCTGGGCCTGGACGTGGCTGGTGCTCGCCGAGCTCGTCGCCGCGACCTCCGGCCTCGGCTACCGCATCACCACCGCCCAGCGCTTCTTCCAGACCGACACGATCATCGGCTACCTGCTGGTGCTCGGCGTGCTCGGCCTGCTCACCGACCAGCTGATGAAGCTGGCCGGCCGCAAGATGTTCGCCTACGCGGAGGCGCGGCGATGAGCGGGGCGGATGGGCGGGCTCCACGTCTGGAGATCCACGACCTGGTCAAGGAGTACGGGAGCAGACGCCGCAGCGTGCGCGCCCTCGACGGCGCCTCGCTGGCGCTGGCCGAGAACGAGTTCGTCTCGCTCGTCGGCACGTCGGGCTGCGGCAAGTCGACGCTGCTGCAGGTCGCGGCCGGGCTGCAAGAGCCGACCTCGGGCACCGTGCTCGTCGACGGCGAGCCGATCACCGGCCCGGGACGCGACCGCGGCGTCGTCTTCCAGACCTACACGCTGCTGCCCTGGCTGAGCGCCCGCAAGAACATCGAGTTCGCGCTTCGCGACGAGCAGCTCTCGCGCAGCGAGCGCCGTGCGCGCGCCGACGAGCAGCTCTCGCTTGTCGGCCTTGAGGAGTTCGCCGACGCGCTGCCCAACGAGCTCTCCGGCGGCATGAAGCAGCGCGTTGCGATCGCCCGCGCGCTCAGCTACCGGCCGCGGATCCTGCTGATGGACGAGCCGTTCGGCGCGCTCGACGCACTCACACGCGGCCTGATGCAGGAGCTGCTGACGCAGGTCTGGGAGCGCCACCGGCTGACGGTGCTGTTCGTCACCCACGACGTCGAGGAGGCTGTCTACATCTCCGATCGCGTGCTCGTGATGACCAACCGCCCGGGCGTGATCAAGGACGAGATCGTCGTCGACCTGCCGCGGCCGCGCCATCACGAGCTGGTCGGCACACCGCGGTTCGGCGAGCTGATGGGCGAGGTGCTCGGCTCGATCCGCGAGGAGACGCTGAAGGCCGATCCGGCCGCCGGTATCGCGCGGTGAGCGCGTACGCGGCGCCGGCGGCCGGTGTCGTCGTCACGGCGTCCGGGGCGCCGCTCGCCGGCCACTACGACACGGTGCTCGCACATGAGCACTTGGCGATCGACCTGCGCTGCTGGCTCGACACCGAGTATGAGCCGACTCGGCAACTGCGCGACTTGAAGGTCGTGCCCGAGAACGTTCCGACGATCCGTGCGCACCCGTTCGCCTGCGCCGACAACGTCGCCCTCGACGGCAGCGCGGCCGCCGCCGGGCTCGGCGAGCTCGCGGGCTGCGGCCGCACGCTGGTCGTCGAGGTGACGCCGGTCAACGTCGGCCGCGACCTCGAGCTCTGCGCACGGCTCGACCGCGAGCTCGGCCACACCGACATCGTCTACGGCTGCGGCCGTTACGTCGCTGTCTCGCGGCCGCAGGACGAGGCGCTGACGGTCGAGGACTACCGCGAGGAGCTGCTCGCCGAGCTGCTCGCGCCGCATGGCCCGCGGCCTGCGGTGATCGGCGAGATCGGCACCAGCGACCCGCTCGCCGAGTGCGAGCGCCGCGCGCTCGTCGCCGCCGCGCAGGTCCAGCGCCAGACCGGCCGCCCGCTCTACATCCATCTCGATCCGTGGGGCGGCAACCAGCACGCGGTGCTCGACGTCGCGCTCGCGGCCGGCGCCGACCCGCGGCGGATCGTGCTCTGCCACCTCGACGTGGCCGCGATCGAGGGCACCGGTCTGCATCGCGAGCTGATCGAACGCGGCGCCACGATCGCCTTCGACATCTGGGGCGACGAGGACCGCTACGGCCCGGTCCGGATGCCGACCGACCGCGAACGGATCGCGGCGGTCTGCGAGCTGATCGCGGCCGGATACGGTGACCGGATCGTGCACAGCCAGGACGTCTGCACCAAGACCCAGCTCCACGCGCACGGTGGCCCCGGCTACGCCCACCTGTCGCGCCGCGTACGGCCGGCGCTCGCGGCGGCGGGACTGGACGAGCGTGAACTGCACCGCCAGCTCGCCGGCAACGCGCTGGCGCTGATCCGCCCGCCGGCGGCATGAGCGCGCTCGGCCGCTGCCAGACGGTCGACGACGTGCGTGCGCTGGCGCGCCGGCGCGTGCCGCGGCCGATCTTCGACTACGTCGACGGCGGCGCCGAGGAGGAGCGCTCGCTGGCCATCAACCGCGCAGCGTGGGCCGGGTTCTCGTTCCAGCCGCGGGTCCTGCGCGATGTCGGTGCGGTCGACCCTTCGATGACGCTGCTCGGCGCCGCTCTTGCGCTGCCGCTGGTGCTGGCGCCGACCGGCTACAACCGGATGATGAACCCCGGCGGCGGCGAGCTCGCCGTCTGCCGTGCCGCCGCCGCGGCGCGGCTGCCGCACACGCTCTCGACCGTCGCATCGACCTCGATCGAGGAGCTCGCGGCCGGCGCTCCGGATGCGATCCGCTGGTTCCAGCTCTACGCATGGCGCGATCGCGGCTTCGTCGAGGAGCTGATCGACCGTGCTTGGGAGTCCGGCTGCCGGGTGCTCGCGCTGGCCGTCGACGTGCCGGTCGCCGGCCTGCGGCTCCGCGACGTCCGCAACGGTCTTGCGATCCCGCCCCGGCCGACGGCGGCGACGATCGCCCGCGTCGCGGCACGCCCGCGCTACTGGTGGCAGCTGGTGCGCAGGCCGCCGGCCGGGCTCGCCAACGCCCCGCGTGGCGGGGCGCCGATGACGGTCGCCGAGATCTCGGGCCAGTTCGATCCGGCCGTCGACTGGCGCCGCCTCGAGCAGATCCGTGAGCGCTGGCCGGGCGAACTGCTGGTCAAGGGGCCGCTGGGATCGGACGACGCCGTTCGGGCGGTCGCGGCCGGCGCCGACGGCGTCTGGCTGTCGAACCACGGCGGCCGCCAGCTCGACCGGATCGCCGCGCCGGTGACCGTGCTGCCCGCCGTGCGCGCCGCGCTCGGCCCGGAGCCGGTCGTGATCGTCGACTCCGGCATCACCTCCGGCGCCGACCTGGCGGTCGCCGCGGCGCTCGGCGCCGCCGCCGGCGCCGTCGGCAAGGCCTACCTCTACGGGCTGATGGCCGGCGGCCAGAGCGGCGTGACGCGGGTGCTGGAGCTGCTCGACTCGGGGCTGCGGCGGACGATGGCGCTGCTCGGCGCACCGGATGTGGCGACGCTGCGCGCCGAGGGCGCAGAGCTCGTGATCGCCCGCCGGTAGCCGCTGCGCGCGACGGCGACGGCTGCCGATAACCGGGTGTATGGGCGCAGCGTTCGCCGCCACCGCCACCGCCACCGCCACCGATACAGGTCAGGTCGCGCTCGGCGCGGTGTTGATCTTCGGCGTGCTGGCGCTGGTGATGATCGCCCGCTCGATGGCCGCCGATCGTCCGAGGCGGCGGCGGTTCGGGATCTGGGGCGGTCGTCCGCTGGACGCCGCCACGCGCGTTCCGGGCCACCGCCCGCGTTCCGGGGCCGAGCGCCGTCTGCGCAACGGTCGTGCGGCGATCGACCCCGAGGACCGGCTGCGCCAGGTCGAGCGCCTGCACGCCCGTGGTCACCTCAGCGATGCCGACCTGCGGCGGGCTCGTGACGAGCTCGTACGGACGCGTCGCTGACCGGCGCCTACTTGTAGATCCGGATCACGCCGCGGGTCGGGTGGCCGGCACCGCGCACGCCGTCGCTGAACTGGTAGACCCAGAGCGTGCCGTTGGCCGGCAGCTGGCGGGCCCGCGCCGGCGGCACGTCGAACAGCAGCCGCAGCGTGACGTGGGCGGCGGATGTCAGCGTGACCCCGGCGCTCATGTAGGGCGAGCCGATCGCGTCGGCGATCGCGACAGCGACCGGATAGCGCTCGGCGTCGCTGTCGCCGCCGAGTTGGAGCGCGAACTGCTCGGGTTTGAGCGTGACGGTGCCGGTCAGGCGGCTCTGCAGCGCCAGCGTCACGTCGACGAAGCGGCCATCGGCCGCATAGCCGCCGGCCCGGTCGCGGACGGTCATCGCGCCGAGTCGGGCCGACAGCTCCGGCAGCACCAGCAGCGTGCGGCGGTTGACGATCGTCACGAGCTGCGTCGGCGTCTGCAGGCAGGTGCCCTCCTTGCGCTGCGGCCGCGGGATCGACGGGCTCGAGATCCCGGCCTTCGCGCAGTCCTGCGGCTTGGGCGGCGCCTGCGATCCGCAGCCGGCGGCGACCGTGGTCGCGACCGCGACCGCGATCGCGATCGCCGGGAGCGTCTTGCCTGGTCGCATCGCGCGCAGGGTACGGACGCGGGCGGCGACCGTCGCCGCCCGCGCCCGTGGTGGCTACGTGGCGGCCGGGATCACCAGCGCGTGGCCGCGAACCACGCAGGCGGATGATCCGTTGCTCACCTGGACGAAGTAGTCAAGGAAGATGACGGAGCTGGCGGTTCTGATCGTGCCTGATACGTGCCCCTTGTTACCGAGTGTCCCACTTGAGTTGGTCACGACCTGTGAGATGACCTGATCGGTCCCGTTCAGAGTCGGTGCCCAGATCTGTGCCTGCTGCGACTGAGTGGCGGTGTCATCGGTGCGCAGGTAGACAGCGCCGGCCTGTGCCGTACCGCTGGCGGCATTGACCTCGACGTTGGCGATGTTCGCCAGCAGGATCGTGCCGCAGTTGAACTTGACGGTGGCACCACCCGCAGTGAACAACGTGTCCTTGTTCGTGTTGTCGGTCGCGCGCGAGACCGCGAACGACAGCGCGCTCTGCGGCTGACCGGGAGCACCGTTCGCTCCGTTGGCCCCGTTCGCACCGTTGGTTCCGTTGGTTCCGTTGGTGCCGTTGGTGCCAGCGGGGCCAACAGTGTTCCAGCTCAGCTTCTTCTCGGTCTTCTTCTTGCACTTCGTCTTCTTGGAGACGAGCCGGATCGTGCCGCCTTTATTCTTCTGGCAGGCGTAGATCGTGGCGGCGTCGGCGCTTGACGCGACGCCGGCGAAGGCGATCGCGGTTGCGACGAGGCTCACCGACAGTGCCGCGCCCTGACGACGTAGCGAGGGGTGATGCATAGGTGCTCCTTCTGACATGGGGCTCTTCGGCTGGGGCCGATTACCGGCGCATCATCATCGACCGGCCGGACCGAACCAACCCTCCGTCCAGCCTCACTTGATGAACAACATCTCCGAGTACCGCGGCAGCGGCCAGAGGTCGTCGGCGACCTGCTTTTCGAGCCGGTCGGCGACCGCGCGGACGGCCGTCATCGCCGGCGCGCCGTGGTCGCGCATCGAGCGTGCCCAGCGGATCGGCGTGACGTCGTCCTGGTTCTCCTTGCGGTTGACGTGCTCAAGCTTCAGGATCGCCGTGTGCAGCTCACCGACGAGCGGCTCGAACTCGTCGATCAGCGACTCCACGCCCGCCTTGCGCAGCCGTGCGAGATGGCGGACGGCTGCTGGCAGGATCATCGTTCGTGCCATCTCGGCGGCGGTCTCGCACTCGATGTTGAGCCGCACCGCGTACTGCTCGGCGAAGACCTCGAAGCGGGCTTCGAGTTCGCGCTCGGAGAGCACGCCGTGGGCGGCGAAGGTCTTGATCGTCTGCTTGCTGATGATCGCCGGCAGCGCGTCGGGCGTCGTGCGAAGGTTGGTCAGGCCGCGCTGTTCGGCCTCCTCCTGCCAGGCATCGGAGTAGCCGTCGCCGCCGAACGCGATCTGCTCGTTCTCGGTCCAGACGACCTTGACCACAGCCGAGACGGCGGCGGTGATGTCGCCCTTGGCGGCGCGCAGCTCCTTGGCCAGCAGCTTCGTCAGCTCGTCGATCGACTCGGCCGCGATCGTGTTCAGCACCGTGTTGATGAAGCCGATCGACATCGACGAGCCCGGCGCTCGGAACTCGAACTTGTTGCCGGTGAAGGCGAACGGCGACGTGCGGTTGCGGTCGCCGCCGTGCAGCGGCAGCAGCGGCAGGACCTCGGTGCCGAGGCCGAGCAGCCCCTTCTTGACGCGCCTGCCCTTGCCGGTCGCGACCTTGTCGAACGCCGTCCGCAGCTCGTGGCCGAGGAAGATCGAGATGATCGCCGGCGGCGCCTCGGCGGCGCCGAGGCGATGGTCCTGGCCGAGGTTGGCGACCGACGCGCGCAGCAGCGCCTGGTGCTTGTTGACGGCCTTGATGACGGCCGCGCAGAAGAACATGAACTGGGCGTTCTCGTCCGGGGTGTCGCCGGGGTTGAGCAGGTTCTCTCCGCCGTCGGTGCCCATCGACCAGTTGTTGTGCTTGCCCGAGCCGTTGACCCCCGCGAACGGCTTCTCGTGCAACAGACAGACCATCCCGTAGCGGCGGGCGACCGACTGCAGCACCTGCATCGTCAGCTGCTGGTGGTCGGAGCTGACGTTCGAGTTCTCGAAGATCGGGGCGAGCTCGTATTGGCCCGGCGCGACCTCGTTGTGGCGCGTCTTGACCGGCACGCCGAGCTCACGCAGCTGCTCCTCGACATCGAGCATGTAAGCCAGCACGCGCTCGGGGATCGAGCCGAAGTAATGCTCGTCGAGCTCGTGCCCGCGCGGCGGCTTGGCACCGAACAGCGTGCGCCCCGTCGTGTAGAGGTCGGGCCGCTCGAAGTAGTACTGCTCGTCGATCAGGAAGTACTCCTGCTCGGGGCCGACGGTCGTGTAGACGCGGCGGGTCTGCTCGTCGCCGAACAGTCGCAGCGCCGCGACTGCAGAGCGCGACAGCGCATCCATCGAGCGCAGCAGCGGGATCTTGTGGTCGAGCGCCTCGCCGGTGAAGGACACGAAGGCCGTCGGGATGCAGAGCACGGTCCCGTTCGGGTTGTCGAGGATGAACGCCGGCGAAGTCGGGTCCCAGGCCGTGTAGCCGCGAGCCTCGAACGTCGCGCGGATCCCGCCGGTCGGGAACGACGATGCGTCCGGCTCGCCCTGGATCAGTTCGGCGCCCGAGAACTCGGCGATCGTCGTGCCGTCGGCAGCCGGGTTGTAGAACGAGTCGTGCTTCTCGGCCGTCAGACCGGTCAGCGGCTGGAACCAGTGCGTGTAGTGCGTGGCGCCGTGCTCCATCGCCCAGTCGCGCATCGCCTGTGCGACCGCGTCGGCCAGCGTCGGCTCCATCGGGAGTCCGGCCTCGAGCGTCGCCTTCAGCGCCTTGAACGCGCTCTTGGACATCCGCAGCCGTTGCTGCTCGACCGTGAAGACCTTGGTGCCGTAGCGGTCGGCGTCAGCCCCGGTGCGGTCGTAGGGGTCCGGTCCGCCCGGCTCGGCCGACCAGCGGGCGGCGGTCACGTTGCTGCGGCGGTTCCTTGAAGGCATGGCGTCTGTTGGTCTCCGGTCGAGTGTCGGCAGCGCACGCTGTCGCGGCGGCCATCGCTCAGCCTACGGCCCGCGGGCCGCGTTCCGTTGTCCCTCTGTACAGCGATCACGCGGCGTCGTTGTCCCGCTGGAGGGGGACCCCTGCCCAGGGTCCAAACCGGTGCCGCAAATCCTGTCCCGGCGGACAGCCCGCCCGCCGCCGGGCGGGAGCAGACTGAGCGAGCTACCACCGACCGGAGGCCCGAACGATGTCCGTCCCCACACCCGCCGAACTGCAACAGGATCTTGACACGCTCTGGGTCGTGATCGCGGCCGGCCTCGTGCTGTTCATGCAGGCCGGGTTCCTGCTGCTGGAGGTCGGCTTCTCGCGGGCCAAGAACGCGGGCGCCGCCGTCGCCAAGATCTTCGTCAACCTGTCGGTCGCCTCGGTGGTCTGGTGGGCGGTCGGCTTCGGCATCGCCTTCGGCGGCGGCGACTGGCTGCTGGGGCACTCGGGCTTCTTCTACGACGTCGGCCGTCGCTACAGCGGACTGGCCGGCGACCCTGCGACCGGCACCGCCACCGGCCACTCGGCAGCGTTCTTCATGTTCCAGTTCGCGTTCGCGGCAATCTCGCTGGCGATCGTCTGGGGTACGACGCTGGAGCGGATCAAGTTCATCGCCTATCCGCTGTTCGGCGTCGTCTTCTGCGCGATCATCTATCCGCTAGTCGCGCACTGGGAGTGGGCGAGCGACGGGTTCCTCTACAAGATGGGGATCCAGGACTTCGCCGGTTCGTCGGTCGTCCACTTGACCGGTGCGACCGCGGCGCTCGCCGCGCTGCTGCTGCTCGGGCCACGTCGCGGCAAGTACGGCCCGCGCGGCGAACCGCGCGCGATCCCCGGTCACAACATGCCGCTGTTCGGCCTCGGCGTCGCGATCCTCTGGCTCGGCTGGATCGGGTTCAACGGCGGATCGACGCTCGGCACCGGCGGCGGGCGCTTCGCCGAGGTCGTCGTCGTGACCAACCTCGCCGCCGCCGGCGGCGTGATCGGAGCCTCGCTGCTGGTCTGGCTCTTGAGCCGCAAGCTCGACGTCGGCATGGCCGGCAACGGCGCGATCGCGGGGTTGGTCGCGATCACGGCGCCGTCCGGCTACGTCGAGTTCTGGGCCGCCCCGATCATCGGTCTCGTCGCCGGCCTGATCGTCGTCGCCGGCGTCTACGGGTTCGACCGGATCCGGCTCGACGACCCGGTCGGCGCGCTGTCGGCACACGGACTCGCCGGGATCTGGGGCACGCTCGCCTGCGGCCTCTTCACCTCGCCGCGGCTGGCGGCCGCGACCGGGGTCGGCCGGCCCGGTCTGATCTACGGTGGCGGCTTTGCGCAGCTCGGTGTTCAGGCGGTCGCGGTGCTGGCCGTCTTCGTGTTCGTGCTTGCGGCGTCACTGGCCACGTTCGCCGCGATCCGCGCGACGGTCGGGCTGCGCGTCGGCGCCGACGAGGAGGAGGCCGGGCTCGACATCTCCGAGCACGGCATGTACGGCTACCCCGACCAGTTCATCCCGCGCTCCGAGCAGGTCGGGTACGGTGCGTTGCCGGTGGTCATGGCCGGTCCGGCCGTGGCGGCACAGCCCCCCGATGGATACCGAACGAGCGAGGTGACCGCATGAAGATGGTTGTGGCATACGTACGGCACGAGGCGTTCGAGCCGATTCGCTCCGAGCTGCTCGAGCTCGGCCTGCCGTCGTTGACGATCTCCGAGGTCAAGGGATCGGGCCGCCAGAAGGGGATCACCGAGCGCTATCGCGGCGCCGAGCTGACCAACTACCTGCGGCCGAAGGTCAAGATCGAGTGCGTTGTCGCCGACGAGGCGGCACAGACGACGGTCGACGCGATTCTCAAGCACGCGCGCACCGGCGCGGTCGGAGATGGCAAGGTCTTCGTGATGCCGGTCGAGCAGGCTTACCGTGTCCGCACCGGCGAGTCCGGCGAGGAGATCTGCCAGACCCACCGCGAGGGCGAGGTCCCGGCCTGAGCACCGATCCGCCCCCATCCAGCGGTGAGGCCGGGCGCTGTGACGTCGCCGTGATCGGTGCCGGGCTCGTCGGTCTCGCGACCGCTCGCGAACTCCAGGCCCGTGACAGCGCGCTGTCGGTCGTGGTGATCGACCGCGCCGGTCGCGTCGCCGCCGGTCAGTCCGGCCATAACAGCGGTGTCGTCCATGCCGGCATCTACTACCGGCCCGGCTCGGCCAAGGCCGAGCTCTGCCGCGAGGGCCGCGAGCTGCTCTATGAGTTCTGTGCCGAGCACGGGATCGCGCACGAGCGCAGCGGCAAGCTGATCGTCGCTAGCACGGCTGCAGAGCTGGGCAGGCTCGACGAGCTTGAACGCCGCGGCCGCGCCAACGCGGTCCCCGGGCTGCGGCGGCTCGATCGCGGCGGCCTGCGCGAGATCGAGCCGCACTGTGAGGGCATCGCCGCGCTGCACTCGCCCCAGACCGGGATCGTCGACTTCCCGGCAGTCGCGCGTGAGCTGGCGGCGCAGATCAAAGGGGGTGGCGGACGGCTGCTTCTCGGTGCCGCCGCAGAGGCGATCGAGCGCGGGCCGGGCGGTGTGCGAATCCGGCGTGCCGGCGGCGACGACGTGCTCGCACGCCGCGTGGTCGTCTGTGCCGGCCTCGGCTCAGACCGCTTCGCCGAGCCCCGCGGCGAGCTGCGGATCGTGCCGTTCCGCGGCCGGTACCTGCGGCTGCGTGCGCCGGCGCGGGTGCTGGTGCGGTCGATGATCTACCCGGTGCCCGACCCCGAGCTGCCGTTCCTCGGTGTGCATCTGACCCGCACTGTCGGCGGCGAGGTGATTCTGGGGCCGACCGCGCTGCCGCTGCCGACTGCGGCCACGATCGCCTGGCCGGGCAGCTGGCGGATGGCGCGGCGCTGGTGGCGGGCGGCGGCACGTGAGCTGCCGCTCAACGTCGGCCGGCGGGCGGTCGTGCGGGTCTGCGCCCGTTTCGTGCCCGAGCTGAGCGCCGCCGACGTGACGGCCGGGTTCGCCGGCGTCCGTGCACAGGCGCTCGATCGCGGCGGTGAGCTAGTCGACGACTTCGTCTTCGGCGGCGACGGGGCGGTCGTCAACGTCCGCAACGCGCCGTCTCCGGCGGCGACGTCGTCGCTGGCGATCGCGCGGCGGATCGCCGACCGCGTGGTGCTCTGAGCTACGACTTCGCCTTGACGCGGACCGGGAACAGCCCGGTCAGCGGCCGGCCGTCCGAACCCTCGGCGGTGATGCTGCCGTCGAGGCTGCCGCTCACCGTCCAACGCAGTTTGAACGTCCCCGAGCGGACGGCCGTAACCTTCCAGATGAAGGTTAGGCTTTGGCCTCCGGCGAGTGGGCCCAGCCACCAGACCGCGGAATCGGCGGTCTCGGCGTTGTGCGGGCCCTTGTCGAGGATCCAGACCGGCCGGACCGGATCCGACGTCGCGGCGCCGCCGGAGCGGTCGGAGAACCCGGAGCCGCTGGCGCCGGGCTCGGTCGAGGTGATCGCGACGACGACCTGCTTGACCGGCTTGTCACCGGGGTTGCGGACCGTGATCCGCATCTGCGACTGCTGCGAGAGCTGCTGCACAGCCGGGAACACGGCCTCGGAGACCTCGAGCCGCACCGAGCTGCGCTCGCCCTGGCCGTTGTCATTGCCGCCGCAGCCCGCAAGCCCGGTTCCGGCGACGACAGCAACCGCCGCAGACGACCACGCGATCCTCCCCAGGGCGCTCACGCGCGCAACGTACCAGTTCCCGGGCCCGGGGCCGTCCGGGTAACGCTGACTCAATATTTCCGTGTGGCATCGGCGGCCGTCCTCCCGTATGCTCCGCCGCGAAGCCCGGCGCAGGCCGGGCGTCCCGTATTGCGAGAGTCCGTCCGGGGGAAGAGAGGCTACGTGGTTCAAAACGTCGCACAACGGGCGGTTTCGCCCGCCAAGAACCTCCTTGAGGAGGTCGGCGACATGATGATCCTGACCGGCAAGACGCTGGTCTCCGCGGTACGGCCGCCATACCCGTACGGCGGCGAGTTCATGGGCCAGTTCCTGTTCGTGCTGCGGCTCTGCTGGCTGCCGCTGATGCTCTCGACGATCGCCGTCACCTACGGCGCGCCCGGTCTGCAGGCACTCGGCTTCTTGACGATGCTCGGTACGCCGGACCGGCTCGGCTCGTTCTTCAACCTCGCGGTCACACGTGAGTTCGCACCGTTCGTGACGGCGATTATCGTCGTCGGTGTCGCCGGGACCGCGATCACCGCCGATCTCGGTGCGCGCAAGGTCCGCGAGGAGCTTGACGCGCTGCAGGTGCTCGGCGTCGACCCGGTCAAGAACCTCGTCGTGCCGCGCTTCCTGGCGCTGGTGATCGTGACCGGGCTGTTCGACGTCTTCACGATCATCTTCGGCGTCTCCGGCGGCGTGCTCGCCTCGCTCGTCTACGGCCAGCCGCTCGGCCCGTTCTTCGCGACGTTCTTCAACCAGTCCTCGATCACCGACCTCTGGGCGTCGGTCGTCAAGTGCACGCTGTTCGGCGCGATCACCGCGATCGTCTGCTGCTACAAGGGCATGACCGCCAAGGGCGGCGCCGAGGGCGTCGGCCGTGCCGTCAACCAGGCGGTCGTGATCGCGATGATCGGCGTGTTCGCGTTCAACTACGTCTTCACGCAGACGCTGCTTGCCACCAACCCCGACATGCTGATCATCCGATGACGGGGAGCCCTGCATGACCGCGGTTCTGACCGGTTGGCTCGCCGCGCTCGGCGACATGATGAAGTTCTGCATGAAGATCGTCGCCAGCGTCTTCAACGGCCGCGTGCTGAAGTTCACGGGGGAGACGCTGCGCCAGTGCGGCCTGCTGATCCTCGGCTCGACGCTCGTGATCTGGACGCTGGTCTTCTTCGTCGGGCTGCAGTGCGGGATCGAGGGCGCCTACCTGACCCAGGCCCAGGGCGCCTCGGCCTACGCCGGCATGTTCACCGCGCTCTGCGACCTGCGCGAGCTCGTCCCCTATGGCTTCGGCTACATGATGGCCGCCAAGGTCGGGACCGGGATCGTCGCCGAGCTCGGCGCGATGCGGATCTCCGACGAGATCGACGCGCTCGAGGTGATGGGCTTCGACTCGGTGCTGTTCCTCTGCGCGACCAAGCTGCTGGCCTCCTGGCTCGTGCTCCCGTTCATCTACATGGCGGCGGTCGGCGGCGGCTTCCTGGCCAGCTATCTGGCGGTCGTCGTCCAGGTCGGCGAGGTTTCCTCGGGCGGCTACATGCTGATCTTCTGGATGTTCCAGAATCCGCCCGATCTCCTGTTCTCGGTGATCAAGGCGATGGCGATGGCGACCGTCGTCGTGCTCGTCGGCTGCTACTACGGCTTCCACGTGACCGGAGGTCCGGTCGGCGTCGGGACCGCGACCGCGAAATCGATGGCGGTCAACATCGTGCTGGTCCACATGATCGGCATGCTCGGCACCCAGATCTTCTGGGGCACCAACCCGCGATCCCCGATCGGAGGCTGACGGCTCGTGTCCGACGAACCGCGCGAAGACGAGAACCCCGAACAGCCTGATGCCGCGGCATCGGCGCAGCCCGCGGCGGCCGCCGATGCGGGCGACGTGCGCGTCGTGCGCGAGGTGCCGGCGGCCGCGGACGAGGCCGACGAGTACCGCTGGCACACCGGCCTCAACCGGCCGACCGGCGTCGAGGACGCGGTCGAGTTCGTCGACGTGTACAAGGCGTTCGGGCGCAACGAGATCTTGAAGGGGCTCAACATGGGCCTGCCGGAGGGCAAGATCTCGATGATCCTCGGGCCGTCCGG
>CAZYMM010000026.1:0-21183 GCA_964648515.1 uncultured Conexibacter sp. | reverse complement strand
GTCTGGCGGTCGCCGATGATCAGCTCGCGCTGGCCGCGGCCGATCGGGATCATCGAGTCGACGGCCTTGAGGCCGGTCTGCATCGGCTCGGTCACCGGCTGGCGCTTGACGACGCCGGGGGCCTTGAACTCCGCCGGGCGGGTGCCCTCGAACGCGATCTCGCCCTTGCCGTCGAGCGGCTCGCCGAGCGGGGTGACGATCCGGCCGAGCAGCGCGTCGCCGACCGGGATCTCGAGCAGGCGGTTCGTGCGCTTGACGGTGTCACCCTCGACGATCTGCTCCCAGGGGCCGAACAGCACTGCGCCGACGTTGTCGGACTCCAGGTTGAGCGCCAGCCCGGTCACGCCGTGCGGCAGCTCGAGCATCTCGAAGCTCATGCAGTTCTCGAGGCCGTGGATGCGGGCGATGCCGTCGGCGACCGACAGCACCGAGCCGACCTCGGTCAGCGCGGCGGGCTCGTTGCCCAGCCCCTCGATCCGGGAGCGGAGGATTGCGGTGATCTCATCGGGCTTGATCTGCATTTGATTCGGGTGATCCTTGGTCTGGGGTACTGCCTAGACGGCGTGAGCGACGCTGCGCCGCAGCTGCTCGAGTCGGTTGTGGATCGAGGCGTCGATGATCGCGTTGCCGACACGGACGATCAGCCCGCCGAGGATCGACGGGTCGACGGTCTTGGTCAGCTCGATCGTCTGCCCCGACTGGGCGGCGATGTTGTCGGTGATCTGGGCCACGGTCTTCTCGTCGAGCGGGACCGCCGAGGTGATCGTCACCGGCAGCCGCCGGTCGGCGACATCGCAGAGCGCGTCGTAGGCCTTGCGCATCCGCATCAGCGCCGGCATCCGGTGGTTCTCGATCATCAACGCGAGCACGTTCTCGATCAGCGGGTCGGCGCCCTCGAGCATCCGCCCGAGACCGTCGGTCTTCTCCTGTGCCGAGAAGTGCGGCGAGAAGAAGAACGTCGTCAGGTCGTGGTTGTGGGCAACGGTGTCGACGATCTGGCCGAGCTGTTCGCGCACGACATCGAGCCTGCCCTGCCCCTCGGCCGCCTCGAACAGCGACCGCGCGTATACGCGGGCGACGTCGTCCACCTAGCGCCGCTCCCCGAAGACCGAGAAGTCGAGCTCGCCGAGCGCGTCGTCGATCAACCGGCGCTGATCGCTCTCGTCCAGCGTGCGGCGGGTGACGTGCTCGGTCGCCGCGACCGTCAGGTTCGCGATCTCGCGCCGGATGTCCTGGAGCGCCTTCTGCGTCTCCTGGCCGATGTCCTTGCGGGCCTGCTCGAGCAGATCCTCGCGCGTCTGCTTGGCGTCCTCGAGCGCCTGACGCTCGTGTTCGCTGCCGGCCTTGTGGGCGCGGGCGACGATCTCGTCGGCCTGGACGCGCGCCTCCTTGAGGCGCTCGCGGTACTCGGCCAGCAGCGCCTCCGCCTCGTCACGCGAGGCGTTGGCGGAATCGATCGCCGACTCGATCGCGTGCTGGCGCTTCTCGAGCGCCTCGGAGATCGCCGGGAACGCGAGCTTCTTGAGGATCAGCATCGCGACGGCGAAGACGAGCAGCGTCCACACCATCAGGCCGATGCCCGGCTGGACCAGGAAGCTGCCCGAGCCGCTCTTCTCGGCGGCAAGCGGCAGGGCTGTGAGCAGTGCTGCGGTCATCGCAGGCGGCCTAGAGGAAGAAGGCGATCAGGCCGGCGACGAGGCCGTAGAAGAAGACCGCCTCGGTCAGCGCGAAGCCGAGCCACTGGATCGAGGTGATCTCGTCGCGCATCTCGGGCTGGCGGGTGACCGCCTCGATGACGGCGGCGAAGATCTGGCCGATGCCGATGCCGGCTCCGACGGCGCCGAGGCCGCCGCCGACGCCGAGGGCGATCGCCTTGCCGGCGCTCGACGCGATGTCGGTCTCCGCGGCGATGACGTTGATGAGAGCGAGGTCCACGATGTCTCCTTGGTGACTAATGGGATTCGGCGGCCGCGCCGCCGATGTAGATGGCAGTGAGGGTGGCGAAGATGAAGGCCTGGAGCGTCGCGACGATCACGATCTCGAACAGGAACAGGGCGACCGCGAGCGGGAAGCTGACGACGCCGACGGCGGCAACACCCAAGAGCACGGCGAGCGCGCCCCCCATGAACAGGATGATCAGGTGGCCGGCGAGGATGTTGGCGAACAGACGCACTGAGAGCGACAGCAGCCGCATGAAGTTGGACATGATCTCGAGCACGAAGATCGGGCCCTTGAGGAAGGTCGGCACGCCCGGCGGGATCAGGCCCTTGAGGTAGCCGACCGGCCCCTTCTTGGCGACACCGACGCCGTTGTAGACGAAGAACACGGCGATCGTCAGCACCAGCGGCACCGACAGGTTGGCGGTCGCGGCATAGAGCGCAAAGGCCGGGATCTTCAGCCCGAAGATGTCGACCTTGTGCTCGATGTTGGTCGGCAGCGGCAGGTAGCCGAGCATGTTCGAGAACCAGATGAACAGGAACAGCGTCGCGACGAACGGGAACCAGCGCGCGGACATCGAATCGGGCATGTTGCCGCGGGTGATGTTGTCGCGCATCATCGAGTAGGCGAGCTCGACGACCGTCTGGACCTTGTTCGGGCGCTGGCGCATCCGGCGCGAGATCCAGAGCATCGTCCCGGCCGTCAGCAGGCCGGCGGCGAGGATGTACAGGTGGGCCTTGTTGACGCCGAGCGAGCCGACATGGAAGAGCGGCGAGAGCTTGAACTCGTTCTGCGGCGCGAACTCGAGGTCACGACCGCTGCTGCCGAGCGCGACGACGACACCGATGATGATCGCCAGGTAGAGGCCGAGGCCGAGCAGGACCTTCGCCCGCATGCTCATCGGCTCGTCCGATCGCCGGCCAGCGCGCGCATCAGCATCGTCATACCGAAGTAGATCGTCAGCCCGATCGCCACCGTGATCGCCGCCGCCAGGCCGTCCTCGCGGCTCGAGCCGAGGCCGGCGGCGAGGATCGCCAGGCCGACCAGCCAGGCCCGCGTGAAGGCGCCGCCGAGGTTCAGTGCGAGCGCGGTGCGGACGTTCTCGGCGCGCTTGGCGCGCTGCTCGATCGCGAGCGCGGCGAAACGCTGCAGAACCCAGGCGAGAGCACCGACGGCGACCCCGAGCGCGGGCGCTCCGAGCGCGATCGCAACCGGCGCCGTGACCACGACGAGGACGACATCGAGGAGCGTCAGGGCGCGCATGTCGGGGATCGGGAGCGTCTGTGCGGTCAACGTGTTACGGCGGTGCTGAGGCGGGGCCCGCTGCACGTGGCAACGGTGTCCGGCGGGTCGTTCCCGGCGGCCCCGTGAGGGGAAAGGCCGGGCCGCCGACGGAATGGTCGGCGCGTTTCGACCGTCACCAGCCTATCTAAACATTGCGTCCAATGACCGCCGGCAGCGCTGGCCAGTCCGGGACAGGTCCGTTAGCGTCCCCGTGCGCATGCTCTCTCGCCGGATTGCGTCGATCCTTGTCGCCCTCGGATCTCTTGCCTTTGCAGCGGTTCCCGCGCAGGCGCTGACGACCGGCCAGCGCTTCGGCTTCGACGATCAGAACGGCACCGTGCTGCCGGCCGGCCTGGCAGCACCGGATGCGCCGGCGGCCAACGCCGCCGACATCTACACCGACCCGCGGGTGATGGCGCTGCAGCCGACGATCACACGGTTCGTCGCCGACTTCGACATCGCGCTAACACCCGGTCCGGCGCGCGACCAGCTCGACGCCTGGTACGCCGTCGGCCAGGCGCGCGGGCTCGACATGCTGATCAGCTTCCAGGCGTTCATGCGGCCGGTGCCGTCTCGGGCCGTCTACCGCGCGGGGCTCGAGGCGTTCCGCGCCCGCTATCCGCAGGTGCTGTCGTGGGCACCGATGAACGAGGCCAACTACCGCACCCAGCCGACCGCGAAGAGCCCGCGGCTCGCGGCCTCCTACACGAAGATCGCGCGCACGGTCTGCCCGCCGTGCACGCTCGTCCAGGCGACGATCCTGACCGTCGGCAACGACGTCGGCTATGCCCGCGCCCTGTATCGCGCGCTGCCGCGCTCCGAACAGCGGCGGATGATCTGGGGGCTGCACGCCTACGGGGACGCCAACCGCGGCAGCTCGCAGCGACTCGTGCGCTTCCTGCGCAACATCCGCGTCGGGCAGATCTGGATCACCGAGGCCGCGGCCTGGGCTCAGTTCGCGCCGCCGAAATGGCCGTGGAACCTGCGCCGCCAGGCGAACGCGACCACGACCGTGTTCCGTCAGGCGCTCGCCGGCTGGCCACGGATCACGCGGCTCTACTGGTACGAGTGGAGCGGCACCGACGATCCTGCGGCCCGCTGGGACTCCGGGCTCGTCGGACCGACCGGCGATGCGCGACCGGCGCTCGCGGTGGCGATGCGCGAGCGGTTCCGCCGCCGGCTCAACAAGTCCCAGCTCCGTCAGGCCGGGCTCGGCGCGGTCAGCCGCGCGGCACGCCGAGCGCCTGCCGCCGGATCGCGGCGCTGAGTACGCGAAACGCGGCCCTCGGCGTGCCGTCGGGTGCGATCAGCCCCGAGTCCCACGTCGCGTGCGACTGCGCGTTCCAGTGATAGACGTAGACGCGCCGGATCCGGCTGCTGAGCGGGACGATCCGTGTCAGCAGCCAGCGCGTCGCGATCGCGGCATGAGCGGCCGACTCCTTGAAGCTGACCTTGTGCGGATTGCGGCGCCGGACGATGCCGCCGGTCTCCGTCAGCCAGACGGGCCCCGTCGTCGCCCCCAGCAACGTGCGTGTGCCGGCCGTCTGCAGCCGGTTGGTGTCGACGTAGTTGTGAAGGCCCCAGGGGATGCCGCGGCGCAGCCCGGGCGGCAGCGCGGCCGTGAAGCGGTCGACCCAGGCGCGCATGTTGCGAGTGTCGAGGACCTCGGCCGAGAGGATCACGCACGAGCTGCAGCTGCGGCGCAGCGCCCGGTAGTAGGCGGCCACCAGCGCCGGCCGGCGACAGGTCAGGCTGCCGCAGTGGTTCGCCTCGTTCCATGAACTGAACTCGCGTGCCCACGGGTACTCGTGGCGGATCAACCGCAGCTGGCGGGCAAGCAGCGCCGGTGCCGGCAGGCGCGGGCCGTGCCTGCCCGAGCCCGGTCCGAAGGTGATCAGCGGCCGCACCGACGCTGCGTGGGCACCGGTCATCCAGTCGTCGAAGCGTGCCCGCAGGACCGGGTCGCGCCGCACGTCCCAGGGCACCTGCAGCCGTGCGACCCGGAAGCCCTGCGCCTGGAACAGCGGGTCGGAGAACATGTCGGCCTTCTGATCGGCGATCCCGATCGTGACCGCGTGCGCGGCGGCCGCTGCTCCGAGCGACAGCACGGCAGCGGCCACCAGGGCGGTGACGATCCGTGCTGCGGTCACGGGGCCGGCGGCTGGTCGGCGGGCACCCCCGGCAGCGTGACGTTGAGCGCCCTTGCGAGGATCGCCAGCGCCGGTCGCGGCACGTCGTCGGGGCCGACGAAGCCGCTGTCCCAGGTGCGCGGGGCGAACGGGCCGGTGTCCCAGTGAAAGAGATAGATGCGGCGCACGCGCGCGCCCTGCCCGCGCAGCGCGCGGCCGAGGATGAAGGCGGTGACGGCGGCGGCGTGCTGCGGCGAGGCGGCGAACTTGACCTGGGAGCCGTTGTTGCGCATCACGAGCCCGCCGGTCTCGGTCAGCCAGATTCGCCCCGGCACGCGACGCATGAAGGCGAGCGTCGATCCGTTCGAGAAGCGGTTCATGCCGGTGTAATTGTGAAGGCCCCAGATCGCCGGGCGGCGCCCGGCCGCCCGAATGAATCGCCTCGCCCAGCCGGCAGGATCGTGATGGTCGATCAGGTCGGCACCGAGGATCGTGCAGGACGGGCAGGCGCGCCGCAGCGCCAGCCACCAGCGAGCGACGAGCCGCGGCGACTTGCCGAGGTTGGCCTCGTTCCAGGTCGAGAACTCGCTCAGCCCCCGGTAGCGGCGGCGCAGCGCCCGCAGCGACGACACCAGCTCACCTGGCGACGGGTTGTAGCCGGGGCGGTAGGGCGAGCGGTCGAAGGTCACGAGCGGCCGCGCGCCGGCAGCACGCGCCCCCGCCATCCAGGCGTCGAGCCGTGCTGCCGCGGCGCGATCGGAGAGCACGTCCCAGCGGACGCTGATCCGCACCGCCCGAAACCCGAACGCACGGAAGCGCAGATCGCCGAACATCAGCGGCTTCTGATCGGCGATCCCGATCGCCGGTCCCGGGCCGCTCAGCGACACGGTCGGCGCGACAGCGTAAGCGGGCGCTGCTGGAGCGAGCAGCAGCACGCCGGTGACGATCGGCAGAAGGATGCGCAGCACCGGCACGGAGCCTCAGGATTACAGACGACGGGGGCAAGACGCCCCGGTCCGGGCCGATGCTGTCGCTAGCCTGCCGGCGATGGCCGACGCGCCGCCACGACCGCCGGCACCGGCCCCGCAACGGCGCGGCGCCCAGACCGCCAACCGCGCCCAGGTCCAGGCTCAGGTCTTCGCCGCGACCGCGAAGCTGCTCGCCGACGGCAGCGCGTTCGCCGACCTCAGCGTCCAGCGGATCGCCCACGAGGCGGGGATCTCGCGCACCGCCTTCTACTTCTACTTCGCCGATAAGCGCGAGCTGATCACCGGGCTGGCGGCCGACATCTCCCAGCAGCTGTATGACCGCGCGGCGCGATTCTTCAGCGGCGAAGCCGACAGCGAGGCCGAGCTGCGGGCGGTGCTCGGCGAGGTCTACGAGCTGTACCGCCGTCACGGCGCGGTGACGCGGGCCATCGTCGAGGTCTCGACCTACGACGAGCAGATCGCCGTCTACTGGCGCGGGCTGCTCGACGCGTTCGTGTCGGCGACCGAACAGCGGATCGTGCGCGAGCGGGCGGCCGCCGGGCGCAACGGCACGGGACGCGCCGGCGACGATCCGCGAGCGATCGCGTTCGCGCTCGTCTGGATGCTCGAGCGCACGCTCTACCAGCAGCTCGTGCAGGACGAGCCGGTGCCGCGCGGCCGGATCGTCGAGGCGATGGTCCACATCTTCCAGGGCGCGATCTGAGCGTCGTCCGGGCGCGCGCGGGCTATTGCTCGACGGCGTCGAACTCGCCGGTCTCAAGCTGGCGGCGCACGTGGTCGTCGACCTCCGCATCCCCCACCTCCGGACTCTGCGCGCGCATCCGCAGCGCCGACAGCCGCCTCAACTTGAGGATCTCGAGCACGTAGACGAGGTAGAAACTGGCGAGCAGAACGACGACGCCGAGCGCGACCACCACGATCACCCAGCCGGTGTTGTAGTGGCCGTGATGATCGGTGTAGGGGATGAAGCGCAGGCCGACCGCGTAGGCGCCGAGCGTCGCCGTCCAGAGGTAGAGGTAGGCGAGCGTTCGTCTGCGACTGAAGCCGATCCGGCTCATCCGGTGATGGAAATGGTTGGCGTCCGCCTCGTAGACCGGGCGGTGGTACTTGAGCCGCTTGAGCACCACGAACGTGGTGTCCAGGAACGGCACCGCCAGCACCAGCAGCGGGAAGACGAGCGCGAACAGCGCCTGCGTCTTGACAGCCCCTTCGACCGCGATGCAGCCGAGCAGCAGGCCGAGCAGGTTGGCGCCGGCGTCGCCCATGTAGATCGAGGCCGGCGGGAAGTTGTGGACCAGGAAGCCGGCCGATGCGCCGCTGACGCAGGCCGCGAGGATCGCCGCATAGTTGCGATCGAGGTCGTAGGCGATGATCGCGAAGGCCAGCGCCGCGATCGCGCAGACGCCGGCGGCCAGACCGTCGACTCCGTCGGAGAAGTTGACGACGTTCATGATCGCGACGAGCCCGAGGATCGTCAGCGGGTCGCCGAACGCGCCGAGGTCCTGCGGACCGATCGGCTGCGGCAGCGTGATGTGCGCGACGGTGACGCCGGAGAGGACCGGGATCGTCGCCGCCCCGATCTGGCCGAGCAGCTTGAGTGCCGGATGCAGGTCGAAGCGATCGTCGAGCGCTCCGACCAGCGTGATCAGCGCCGCGCCGGCGAAGATCCCCTCGGCCCGCGGCCGCATCTGCGCGCTCGCATCGGTCACGAGCACCAGCGCGACCCAGACCGCGACGAAGATCGCCAGGCCGCCGAGCAGCGGTGTCGCCGCGTTGCCGAGGTTGCGCGCCCGCGGCTGCGAGACGGCACCGACCGCGCGCGCCAGCCGCCCGGCCAGCGGCGTCAGGAGTGCCGCGAGCACGAAGCTCCCGGCAAGCCCGATCAGAGCCTCCCTCGGCATCGCCCGCAGGCTATCCCGCCCGCTCCCCGGAACCGCCTCCCCCGCGGTCGAGTGGCGTCCCACTACCTGCTGAGCGATAGTGCAACGCCACTCGACCGCAGAGGGTGCGAGGGTTCGGGGGTGCGGATGCAATGCGAATGCGGACGCGGATGCGGATGCGGATCCTGATCGTCAGTCAGATGTGGCCGTCGCGGCACGACCCCGACCTCGGCGCCTTCCTGGTGCCGCACGTCGAGGCGCTGCGCGCGCTCGGACACGAGGTCACGGTCGTCGCGATCGACCGCCGCGGCAGCTCGCCACTCCGCTACCCGGGCCTGACGGCACGTGCGCTGCTGGCGGCGGCGCGCTCACGGCCCGATGTCGTGCTCGCGCACATGCTGTTCCCGGCCGGCGCCGCCGGACTGGTCGCGGCGCGCACGGCACGCTGCCCGCTGGTCGTGATGGCCCACGGCCAGGACGTGGTCAACCTAGACCGCCCGAAGCTGCTGAAGGTGACCGCTCGCGTCGTCGACCGCAGCGCCGCGGTCGTCTGCGGCTCACGCTGGCTGGCCGGCCGGCTGCGTGAGCGACTGCCGGCGTGCGAGCCGCAGATCGCGGGGCTCGGAGTCGACGTGGACCTGCTGGATCCCGCACGCGTCACGCCGGCGGTCTGGCCGGGCGACCACCCGCGGCTGCTCTGCATCGGTTCGCTCAGCGAGCGCAAGAACGTGGTCGCGCTCGCCGATGCGTTCGGCCGGCTCGAAGGCGGCTCGCTGGTCTTCGTCGGCGACGGCGAGCTGCGCTCGCAGCTCGAGCACCGCGAGCGCGTGACCGTCACCGGTGTCGTCGCCCACGCCGAGGTCGCCGGCTGGATCGCGGCCGCCGACGTCGTCTGCCAGCCGTCGCTGGCCGAGCCGTTCGGGATCGCTGCGCTGGAGGCGATGGCGCTCGCCCGCCCGGTGCTCGTCAGCGCCAACGGCGGCGCGGCCGAGTTCGTGCCGCCGCAGGCCGGTGTCGTCGTCGACCCGACCGACGGCGCCGCGATCGAGTCGGGCCTGCGCGCGGCGATCGCGATCGGCACGCCATGTGCCGCGGCACGGGCTGCGGCGCAGCAGCGCAGCGCAGAGCTCGAGGCGCAGCGGTTCGCCGAGATTCTGGCGGAGGCGATCGCCGGCAGGTGACCGGCGGCGGCCCGGGCGCTGCCCGAGGGTTCGCTGTACCCGCCGGGCGTGCGGGTCTCGGCATGCGATGACGCTATAGGCGGCACTTCGTGCCGAGTTGCGAGCGCGGGCGGCCGGCGTTCGCTGACCGGTCGATCTCGCCAGAGGCCGTCGTCGGGGTGCCCGGCTGCCGCGGTGCGTTCTAGACCGCGCTGGCGAGGTCGGCGTAGAGGGGGTAGCGGTCGGTGATTGCGGTGACGCGTGCGGCGAGTTCGTTGCGGCGGGCGGTGTAGTCCGGTGAGAGTGCGGTGGCGATCAGTTGTCCGATCTCGTCGAAGTCGTCGTGTCCGAGGCCGCGGGTGGCCAGTGCCGGTGTGCCGATCCGCAGGCCGCTGGTGACCATCGGTGGGCGCGGGTCGAACGGGATCGCGTTGCGGTTGACGGTGATGCCGATGTCATGCAGACGGTCCTCGGCCTGCTGGCCGTCGAGCTCGGAGGCGCGCAGATCGACGAGCACGAGATGAACGTCGGTGCCGCCGGTCAGCACGCTGACACCATTGCCGGCCGCAAGCAGCCTGACCGCGAGCGCCTTGGCACCTGCGACGGTGCGCTGCTGGCGCTCTGCGAACTCTGCGGAGGCCGCGATCTTGAACGCCACCGCCTTCGCTGCGATCGCATGCTCGAGCGGGCCGCCCTGCTGACCTGGGAACACCGCCGAGTTGATCGCCTTCGCGTACTGCTCGCGACAGAGGATCAGGCCGCTGCGCGGCCCGCCGAGCGTCTTGTGAACGGTCGAGGTCACGACATCCGCATAGGGCACCGGGCTGGGGTGCAGACCGGCCGCGACCAGTCCCGCGAAGTGCGCCATATCGACCATCAACAGCGCACCGACCTCATCGGCGATCTGCCGGAAGCGCGGAAAGTCAAGCTGACGCGGATAGGCCGACCAGCCCGCCAAGAGCAGCTTCGGCCGGCGCTCTTTGGCGATCCGCTCAACCTCGTCCATATCGATCCGGCTCGACTCCCGATCGACCTCATAGGCGGCGATGTCATACAGCCGGCCCGACGCGTTCAGCTTCATGCCATGGGTCAGATGCCCGCCATGCGGCAACGCCAGCCCCATGATCGTGTCACCCGGATCCAGCAGCGCGTGATAGACGGAGATGTTGGCCTGCGCACCGGCATGCGGCTGAACGTTCGCGTGCTCTGACCCGAACAGCTCCTTCGCCCGATCGATCGCGAGCTGCTCGATCACATCGATGTGCTCACAACCCCCGTAATAACGCCGGCCCGGATAGCCCTCGGCGTACTTGTTGGTCAAGACGCTGCCCTGACACTCCAGCACCGCCCGCGGCACGAAATTCTCCGAAGCGATCATCTCCAACGTCCGCTGCTGACGCTCAAGCTCAAGCCCGATCGCATCAGCAACCTCAGGATCGAGCGCCGCAAGCGGCAGATTGAAGAAGTCCGGTGGCAGCTCGGTCACAGGCCCGACGCTACCAATTCCAAGCACCCTGGCGGGCACGCCCTCACGACTCGTAGGCGGTCATCTGCCCGACCCGCCGGGCGTGGCGGCCGCCCTCGAAACGGGCCGTCAGGAACGCGTCGACGATCGCGTCACCGTCCTGTGCGGCCAGCCGCGCACCGGAGAGCGTCACGATGTTGATGTCGTTGTGGCGCCGCGCCATCTCGGCCTCGGCGGTGTCATGGGCGTTGACGGCGCGGACCCCGGCAACCTTGTTGGCGGCGATCGCGACGCCGTTGCCAGAGCCGCAGCAGAGCACGCCGCGCTCGGCCCGGCCGCCGGCGACGAGCTCGGCGACGGCGAACGCGAACTGCGGGTAGTCGACCGAGTCAGGCGAGCCGGTGCCGACGTCGACGAGCTCGTGGCCGGAGGCCTCAAGCCGCTCACGGACGTGCTCCTTCAGAGCAAAGCCGGCGTGGTCGGAGCCGATCGCGATGACCATCGGCCGAGCGTAACCGGTCAGCTGCCGAGCTTGGTGATGTCGACGTTGTCGGGCGGTGTGCCGAGCACCTCGATCAGCCGCCCGAGCCGCCGCTTGCTCGGCCGCAGGTAGCTCCAGGTGCCGTCGGTCTCAAAGCGCGAGATGTCGGCGACCGCCGACGGCTTGCCGCGCAGCCGCCCGACATCGAAGGCCATGTCAACGCCGTCGACGATCCGCGCGTCGATCTGCTCGAAGCGCGCCACCGCCGGCTCACCGGAGATGTTCGCGCTCGTCTGCACGACGAAGCCGGGGATCGTGCTCAGCTCGCCGGTCTCGGGGATCAGCTTCGGGATCCGCAGGCCCAGCGGTGCCTCACCCGGCGCCAGCGGCGGCAGAATCAGCGTCATCGGACTCGGCAGCAGCTCGATCACGGCGGCCTGCGTCTTCGGCGGCAGCATCTGGAGCAGCGGCATCGCAGAGGTCAGAGAGAAGGCCATCAGCGCCATCGGCTTGTCCTCTGCCCGGCCCTTGAGCGCACGGATCCGGGCGATCGCGCGCTCGTCGCCGGGTCGGCAGGCAAGGCCGTAGACGGTGTCGACGCCGAAGATGATGACCCCGCCGTGATCCAGGCAGCGGGTGGCCTCGGCCGCCTCCGCGGCCGAGATCACGTGACCGCCACCGGGCCGCGTGTCGACCGGTGGCACCACCCGCTCGATCGCGTCGTCCTGCTCGGGAGGTTCGGGCCAGCCCCAGCCGCGCTGCTGAAACTCGTTGAACGTCATCGGCGCCTGATCGCTCATCGCCGGCCGACCACCACGCGCTCGATACCGGCCAGGTCCGGCACCGTCTCGATGCTCGCAAAGCCGGCGTCCGCGATCAGCGCCCCGACCGCAGCGGCCTGCCCGGCGCCGACCTCCAGTGCGAGCGTCGTCGCGCGCGTCGCGGCGGCCTCGACGATCAGCGGGCCGATCACCGCCAGCCCATCGTCGCCGGCCAGCAGCGCCCCCTCCGGCTCGTGACGGCTGATCTCAGGCGCCAGCCGCGGGCGCTCGTCGTTGCGGACGTAGGGCGGGTTGGCGACGATCGCATCGATGCCGGTGACGCCGGCCAGCAGCGGGCCCTCGCTGAACGCGACCGCGAGCCCGAGCCGGGCGGCGTTGGCACGCGCGACCGCGAGCGCCGCGGCGGAGATGTCGCTGGCGGAGATCACAAGGTCGGGCCGCTCGTCGGCGAGCGCCAGCGCGACAGCACCGCTGCCCGTGCAGGCGTCGTGGACGGCGGCGCCGCGCGGCAGGTCGAGCACCGCCTCGACGAGGTGCTCGGTCTCCGGCCGCGGGATCAAGACCCGCGCGTCGACCTCGAGCACGATGTTGCGAAAGCCCTTCTCACCGAGCAGGTAGGCGATCGGCTCGCGCTCGATCGCGCGGCGGCGGACCGCATCGCGCAACCATCGTGTGCCGGCCGCGTCGAGCTCGCGGCCGGGGTCAAGACGCAGGCCGGCACGGTCGGTCCCGAGCGCGTGGGCGACGAGCAGATCGGCATCGAGCTCGGGGCTGTCGACGTGTGCGGCGCGCAGCGCGATCAGCGCCGAATCGCGCGCATCCCGTGCCGTGACGCCCTCCCGCACCATTGCGGAGCGAGTCTAGGCAGCGGTCTGGGCCTCGAGCGCACGGCGCTTTTCATCGTCCTGAAGCGCGCCGGTCAGCTCGTCGAGCTCACCGGCGAGCACGGCGTCGAGGTTGTGGACGGTGAGCTTGATCCGATGGTCGGTGACTCGACGCTCACCGTAGTTATAGGTCCTGATCTTCTCGGCACGATCGCCGGTGCCGACCTGTGAGCGGCGGGCGTCGGCGGCCGCCGCCTGCTGCTCTGCGAGCGCCGCCTCGTAGAGCCGTGCGCGCAGCACGCGCATCGCACGCTCACGGTTCTGCAGCTGGGACTTCTCGTCCTGCATCGAGACGACGATCCCGCTCGGCCGGTGCGTGATTCGGACCGCCGAGTCGGTCGTGTTGACCGACTGCCCGCCCGGGCCCGACGAGCGGTAGACATCGATCTGCAAGTCGTTCGGGTCGATCTGCACGTCGACCTCCTCGGCCTCCGGCAGCACGGCGACCGTCGCCGTCGAGGTGTGGATGCGCCCCTGGGACTCGGTCGCCGGGACGCGCTGGACACGATGGGTGCCGCCCTCGAACTTGAAGACCGAGTACGCGCCGTCACCGCGGATCGAGAACGTGTACTTGCCGTCGGAGACGTCGAGCGGTTCGGCGGTGAGGCCGCGGCGCTCGGCGTAGCGCGTCAACATCCTGTACAGGTCACCGGCCCAGAGCCCGGCCTCGTCGCCGCCAGCGCCACCCTGGATCTCGAGGATCACGTTCTTGTCGTCGTTGGGATCGGGCTCGACCATCGCGAGCCGGATCTCATCCTCGAGCTCGGCGATCCGCGCCTCGCTCGTGCGCAGCAGCTCACGCAGCTCGCTGTCCTCACCGTCGGCGAGCAGCTCACGGGCACCGGCCGCGTCGTCGCTCGCAAGACGCCATTCGGAGGCCAGCTTGGCGGCCGGCTCAAGCCGCCGGTACTCACGACCGGCAGCGGCGTAGCGCTCACGATCAGCGATCACCGCAGGATCGGCCATCTGACGCTCGACCTCGCCGAACCGCCCCTCGATCTGACTGACCAGCGCCTCGATCATCTGCGCCGGATGCTAGCCGCGCGCCGGGGTGTGAAAGGAGTCCATCCTGGCGTCGGGAGGCTCGGCGATCAGCCAGAGCGCGGTTGGCATGTGAACGGGCCGATCGCTGAGCCTGCAGCTTCCCATGGGAAGGATCGGTGTCGCACCAGTTGTGCGGTGCTACATTTCGTCTGTGCCGACCGCGCGACCGCGACATACGATCACCGAGACCGAGGCAGTTGGCCGGGCCCTCGATACCGCACAACGCCGCTGGCCCGATGAGCGCAACCGGCAGCGCCTGCTGCTGCGCCTGATCGAAGAAGGAGACCGCACGGTCCGCTCAGAGGTCACGAAACAGGCACAAAGACGCACCGAGATGATCAAGCGCGCGAGCGGTGCCGCATCCGGCATGTACAAACCGGGGTACATGGAAGAGCTTCGCGACGAGTGGCCCACTTGATCGCGCTGGACGCCAGCGTCTTAATCGCCTTCCTCGATGGCGGCGACGCCCAGCACCAGCGGGCAGAGGACACGCTGATATCTCACGCCGAGCAGCGGTTCTGCGCCAGCGTGCTGACGGTGGCCGAGGTCTTGGTCGGGCCGGCGTCGAGCGGACGTGAACAGCACGTCCGAGACCAGCTGGGCAGGTTGGACGTGGATGTCGTCTCGCTCACCGATGGTGACGAGCTGCGGCTAGCGCGAATGCGTGCCTCCACTTCGCTGAAGCTGCCGGACTGCTGCGTGCTACTCGCCGCGGACGCCCGCAGTGCCGCTGTGCTGAGCTTCGACGACAGGCTGCGACGGGCGGCCATCGAGCACGGCCTGGAGCTTGCCGACGGCTAGAAGCCCGCGCTCCGGCCGAGCACCGCGGGCGCGCACTGAGCCAGGACGCGATCCGGGAGCTTCCGATGAGCCGCCCGCCGCGCAACTCGGCACGAAATGTCGGCTATCGCGTCATTGCGAGCCGAGAACGGAGCGCAGGCGAGCTGCGACCGCGTGCGGCTCTACTAAGCAAGCGCTTAGTCATGGTGATACCGTGCCGGCATGCCTGTCGAACAGCTTCCAGCCCCCCGCTCCCAGAGGCCGGACGCCGCCCACGTCTCCACCAGCCGCTGACGTCACGATGTCCACCGACACCATCCTCTCCCGCCGCGACGTCGAGTTCCTGCTGTTCGACTGGCTGCGGGTCGGCGAGCTCACCGGCCGCGGCCGCTACGAAGGTCAATCGCCGGCCGACTACCGCGATGTGCTGGCGCTCTCCGAGCAGCTCGCGACCGACCTGTTCGCTCCCCACAACCGCAGCTCCGACGTGCACGAGCCGCAGATCGCGGGCGGCAGGGTCGAGCTGATAGCGGAGGTCGGCACGGCGCTGAAGGCGTTCGCGCAGGCCGGGCTGATCGGGATCGCGCTGGACGCAGAGCTCGGCGGCATGCAGCTGCCGCTCGCGCTCGCGACCGCCGCCTACGCCTGGTTTCACGCCGCCAACACCGCGACCACGGCGTACGCGATGCTGACCAGCGCGGCCGCGAACATGCTGGCCGTCAACGGATCGGACGAACAGGCCCGGCGCTGGGTGCCGCCGATGGCCGAGGGCCGGTTCTTCGGCACGATGTGCCTCTCCGAGCCGCAGGCCGGCAGCTCGCTCGCCGACATCACGACCAGGGCCGAGCCGCAGCCCGACGGCAGCTACCGCCTGTTCGGCACGAAGATGTGGATCAGTGCCGGCGAGCACGAGCTGGCCGAGAACATCGTGCACATGGTGCTGGCCAAGCTGCCTGGAGCCGCCCCCGGCGTCAAGGGCATCAGCCTGTTCATCGTGCCGCGCTACCTGCTCACCGAGGACGGGGCCGCCGGCGAACCGAACGACGTCACGCTCGCCGGGCTCAACCACAAGCTCGGCTACCGCGGCACCGTCAACACCGTGCTCGGCTTCGGCGAGGGCACGCACACGCCAGGCGACCGGACCGGCGCGGTCGGTGAGATCGTCGGCGAGCCCGGGACCGGCCTTGCGGCGATGTTCCGGATGATGAACGAGGCCCGGATCGGCGTCGGCGCCGGCGCCGCCGCGCTCGGCTACACCGGCTACCTCAAGTCGCTGCAGTACGCGCGTGAACGGCCGCAGGGTCGCCCACTGAGCGATCGCGACCCCGCCTCGCCACCGGTGCCGATCATCGGCCACCCCGATGTGCGGCGGATGCTGCTCGATCAGAAGGCCTACGCCGAAGGCGGGCTCGCGCTCGTCCTCTACTGCGGACGGCTGCACGACGACCTCGTGTCCCTGCCCGCCGGGCCGGACCGCGAGCGCGCCGCGCTGCTGCTCGAGCTGCTGACACCGATCGCCAAGAGCTGGCCGTCGCAATGGTGCCTGGAGGCCAACTCGCTGGCGATCCAGATCCACGGCGGCTACGGCTACACGCGCGAGTACGACGTCGAGCAGCACTACCGCGACAACCGCCTCAACCCGATCCACGAGGGCACCCACGGCATCCAGGCGCTCGACCTGCTCGGACGCAAGGTCACGATGCAGGACGGGGCGGCCCTGGACGCCGCGGCCACCGCGATCACCGCGACGACCGAGGCGGCGATGACGGCGGGCGGCGAAGCGGCGGACCTGGCGGCCGGGCTTCGGCGCGCGCTCGACGACCTGCTCGCAACCACCGCGCAGGTCACGAGCGGCGCAGCCCGCGCCCGCGGGCTCGCGCACGCGACCTCCTACCTCGAAGCGTTCGGCCACATCGTCGTCGCCTGGCTCTGGCTCGATCAGCACCTCGCCACCGCCGGCCGTGACGACCCGTTCCACAGCGGCAAGCGGCTGGCCGCGCGCTGGTTCGTTGACCGTGAGCTGCCGAAGGCCCGACTTCAGCTCGAGCTCGTGCGGGCCGCCGACCCGACCCTGCTCGAGCTCGACGAGCACTGCCTGTAGGAGCCGGCCGGTGCCCGCCGCGCTCCCCGCCCTGTTCGACCAGGCCACACCCGAGACATCCCGCCGGCTGCTGCTCGCCGCTCTGGAGGCCTTCTCCGAACAGGGCTACCACGCGACGACGACAAGAGACATCGCCCGCAGGGTGGGCCGCAGCCCGGCCGCCGTCTACATCCACTACCGCAGCAAGGACGATCTGCTCGTCGAGCTGAGCAGGATCGGCCACCAGGACGTGCTGCGGACCGTCGAGGACGCGGTCGCCGAGGCCGGGCCGCCGGCCGAGGTCGTGCGGCGCTTCGTCACGCGCTTCGCCGCCTGGCATGCCGAGTACCACGCGCTGGCGCGCGTCGTCCAACACGAGCGCCGCGCGCTGCCGCCGGCCGCCGCCGAGGAGGTCCGCGCGCTGCGGCGCCGCTTCGAGCCGCTGCTGCGCGCAGAGCTGGTGCGCGGCGGGAAGACCGGCGAGTTCACGATCTCCGACCTCGACGGCACCACGCTCGCGATCCTCTCGCTCTGCATCGACGTGGCGCGCTGGTACGAGCCGGGCGGCGGCCGGAAGCCTGCGGCGATCGGTGAGCTCTACGCCGACCTCGTGCTGCGAATGCTCAGGACTTCTGCGACGCGCGCGCCTGACGGCGCTTGAAGCGGTCGATCCGGCCGCCGGTGTCGACCAGCTTCTGCTTGCCGGTGTAGAACGGGTGGCACTGCGAGCAGACCTCGATCGAGATCTCCTGCTCCGTCGAGCGCGTGTAGAAGTCGTTGCCACAGGTGCAGTGGACGTGGGCGCGGACGTAGTTCGGATGGATCTCGGTCTTCATGAGCGACCCCAGTCTAGCCACCGTCTGCGCCCGGCCCCGGCTGCACGCACGGGCCGGAGTCGAGCGTCACCGTCCGGACCTGGCGGCCGCGCGCGTCCGACCAGCGCAGCGCCACGCGCACGGTGTAGACGGCGGGCCCGGTCAGGCCGTCGATCCGGCGCAGCACGACGAGCCGCCTGCGGCCCGGCGCGGCCCTGACCCAGCCGGACCAGGCGGGCACGGCGAGCTGCACGGGAGCGTCGGGCGCGGTTTGCGCGCCGTCCGCCGGCAGGACGCGCAGCAGGGCGAAGCGCATCGCCATCCGGCGAGAGCCATCGGGCGTCGCCATCGACGCGCGCACGATCAGCGCGCGTTCGGCCGGCGCAGCGCCACTCACGCATGACAGGAGCCGGACCGCGCTCGTGGCCGGCTGCGCGGCGTGCGCGAGGCGTGGCGTGAACACGAGCACGCAAGCCGTGACCAGCACGAGCGTGGTCGTGTGCGCGAGCAGAGCGAGCAGTCGGTAGTGGTCGGACGTCATTTGGAACCTGGGCCGCGCTTCCCCCGGGCCCTGCATACGAAACCCCCGGAAGCGGCCGATGTTGCGCCGTTGGTGTGAGAGCTGAAGCACTGTCTCTACTTGAGCGCGGCCGCGATGTCGCTGACCTTCTGGACAAGGCGCAGCGTGTCCGGGATCCGCTCAAACCCGTGGTGCTCATAGAACGCGGCGGCCTGCTCGTGCAGCGCGTCGACGACGACGAACCGTGCGGCCACCAGGTTGGTTGCGATCACGATGCGCTCAAGCGCGTCGCTCAGCAGCACCCCTCCCCAGCCCGCTCCGTGCAGGCTCCGGTCAAGCGCCAGGCGGGCCAGCAGCACGGCTGGGATCTGCGCCGGGTTGCCGCGAGCGACGCGCCCCGGCAACTCGCCGCGTACGAGCAGGTGGCCGGCCAGCGAGTAGTAGCCGACCACGTCATCGGCCTCGCGGCACCAGACGAACGTGCGGGCCACGCGGCGTGCTTCAACGCCTCCAGCATGCTCACGCAGCCAGCGGTCGAGCGTCGGCTCCCCCGAGTCAAGCGCGGAAAGTACGTGGCGCTCGGAGTCCAGCGGCTCGGACCGAAAGGCCACGGTTCAGGTGCGGGACACCGCGTCGCGCCC
Source organism: uncultured Conexibacter sp. (assembly GCA_964648515.1). Lineage (GTDB taxonomy): Bacteria > Actinomycetota > Thermoleophilia > Solirubrobacterales > Solirubrobacteraceae > Baekduia. Next base: position 2,311 of record CAZYMM010000026.1, on the reverse strand, counting down.
GCGCCGCGCGGCCCGTTTGAGGGCCGCCGCCGGCCGCGCGGGCCCGTCCAGCGCCGCGAGCAGCTCGTCAAAGAACATCGCCGGCACCAGCGTTTGTGCGTTGTGCTCGGTCATCACACGATCGGCTCGCGCTTCGGCCGCTGAACGCACGAACTCGCTGACAGGCGTGTGCATCAAGGCCGCCGCCCGTTCGATACGGGCCTTGCTCTCCGGATCTACCCGGACCTCTAGTCGTGCGCTTGCCGGCATCTACTCCACTCCTCCGTACAAGTGTACGGACAGCCGTCGATTCCGCAAGGGCAATCCGTAATGCCCTCGCGGCGTGAGCAGAGTGCGGCGCCCCTACGTCTGCGTATACAGCGGCCCGTCGCCGCCCTCTGGCGGTGTCAGGCGTCCGCCCTTGGCGGTGATCGCGCCGCACTGCACGCAGTTGGTGTAGTTGACGATCACGTCGACGTCGCCCTCGGCGGGCGCGTCCTCGGGGATCTCGTAGACGCCCGCCGGGCACATCCACTTCCAGGTCTCGGCGACCACGCGCGGAACGTGCTTCTCGATCCGGATGTGATTCGGCGCGTCGTCACGGGTCGCGTTGCCCGAGATGAAGACCGAGGAGAGCTTGTCGAAGATGTACTTGCCGTCCGGCTGCGGATAGCTCTCGCTGGTGTCGCCCATGAACATCTCCTGGCGATCCTGGCGGTGCCAATGTTTGCGGCCGGGCGGGAACTTGCCCTTGGTCAGCAGGTTGAGCCCCATCAGCGGCACGCCCCGCACGAGCCCGTTCGCGAGCGGCTGACGTGCGTTGCGGACCGCGTAGAGCTCCCGGCCGACAGGCCCGTGCTCGATCGCGTCCTCGTAGGCCGCGAGCGAGTCCGAGCCGCTCTTGAGCGCCTCGTAGATCGCCTCTCCGGCCGCCGTGCCGGCCGCGATGCAGTTGTGGACGCCCTTCAGCCCTGCCATGTCGACCATCCCGGCGCTGTCGCCGACCAGCAGCGCGCCCGGCATCGTCAGCTTCGGCATCGACCAGTAGCCGCCCCCCGGAATGCACTTGGCTCCCCAGCCGACGCGCTCACCGCCGTCGAGGATCTCGCGGACGAGCTTGTGCGTCTTGAAGAGCTGCAGCAGGTCGTGGGCCGAAGTCGTCGCGTCCGCGTAGTGCAGGTCGACGACGTAGCCGATCGAGATCAGATCGTCGCCGGTCTTCTCGTCCTTCATCGGGTAGATCCAGGCGCCACCGATCTGTCCGTACTTCGATGACAGCTTCGCCGGCCACGGCCCGACCGTGTGGATCACCTTGGTCAGCGGCTTGGGGACCTTCCAGATCTCCTTGACGCCGAGCTCCCAGGTCTGCGGCTCGCGCCCCTCGGCAAGACCGAACTCGCCGATCGCCGCGCCGGTCAGATGGCCCCAGCAGCCCTCGGCCAGCACCGTGAACTTGGCGGTGATGTCGGCGCCGGGCTCGAAGTTGGCGAGCTCCTCGCCCTCCTTGCCACGGCCCTTGTCGCCGGTCCGCACGCCCTTGACAGCGCCGTCCTCGACGAGCAGCTGCATCGCGGCGGTCTCGGTCAGCACGTAGGCGCCGGCCTCCTCGGCCTGAGCCTGTTGGAAGCGCGCCAGCGCGGCGACCGAGACGACCTCGTTGCCCTTGTTGTGCAGCTGCGGCGGCGCGCCGATGACCGGGAACGCCTTGGAGTCCGAGGTCATCGCCAGCGCGGCATCGTCCTTGACCTCGCCGAACGCGAAGCCCTGCTTGCGCCAGTCCTCGCGGGTCATCTCCGGGTACAGCGCCAGCATCGGCCCGGGCTTCATCACGGCGCCGGAGAGCGCGTGCCCGCCGCAGGCCTTGGCCTTCTCGATCACCGCGACCGGCACCTCGCCGAGCGACTCGGTCAGCTCGGGATCGCCGGCCAGCAGCTGCAGCAGCCGGTTGGCGGTCGCCAGGCCGGCGGTGCCGCCGCCGACGATCGCCACGCCGACCTCGATCCGCTCGTCCTCGGCGTCGAGCTCGCGCTTGATGAACTCCTTCTGGACGTCGACCGGCGGCGGGAACTCCGCCGGTGCGTGGCGCTCGGGGCCGGCCATGGTCCTAGCCCCGCTTCGCCTTCACGGCGTCGGTCAGCTTGGGCATGATCTTGTTGAGGTCGCCGACGATGCCCAGGTCGCAGAACTCGAAGATCGGCGCGTTGGAGTCCTTGTTGATCGCGACGATGTTCTCGGAGCTCTGCATGCCGACCTTGTGCTGGATCGCGCCCGAGACCCCGGCCGCGACGTAGAGCTTCGGCGCGACCGTCTTGCCGGTCTGGCCGACCTGGCC
>CAZYMM010000025.1:0-21352 GCA_964648515.1 uncultured Conexibacter sp. | reverse complement strand
CGCTGCTCGGCCGTCGCGGCGGTGCGCGTGGCGGGCAGCTGCTGGCGCGCGCCCGGGTCGCGCTGCGGCGGCTGCGCGCCGGGCTGTTGGTCTTCCGCGATCCGCGTCTCGGTGCGATTGCGACGTTGGCCCAGCTCGCCGCCTGGGCTGTCCAGTGGATGTCCTGCTACGTGCTGCTCGTCGCCTTCGGCCTCGACGATCGCGCCGGGATCGGGGCGGCCGCCGCCGTGCTCTTCGCCGTCAACGTCTCGGCGATCCTGCCGGCGACGCCGTCGAACCTCGGGATCTTCCAGGCGGCGTGCGTCTTCGTGCTGCATCGCGGCTTCGGCATCAGCATCCAGGATGCGCTCGGCTACGGGATCGTCCTGCAGGCGGTAGAGATCGCAACCGCGTTCATCATGGGCGGCCCCGCGCTCGTCGGCGAGGGGCTCTCCTGGCGTGACATCCGGTTGCGTGCGCTGCACGCGACGCCTGTCCGGCTGTCGCCGCTGCACGGCGGCCAGTCCCGCGCCAAGGTCGCACAGCGCAGCGAGGCATAACTCGCAACCGGCTCGTCCCGGCCGCACCGCCGACTACCCTCACCGCGATGGACGAGCGCGCCCTCGCCGAGCGCCTGATCACGTACGACACGTCGACCGCCAGCGGGGTCCGCGCCGCCGCGGGCTTCGTCAAGGGCTGGCTCGAGTCCGCGGGCCTGCCGGTCAGCGGTGACGAGCACGGCGGGCTGCCGGTGATCACGGTAGACGTGGGCGCCGCCGATACCGCCGCCCCGACCGTGATCCTGCACGGTCACGTCGACGTCGTCCCGGCCTACCCCGAGCAGTTCGAGCCGCGTGTCGAGGGCGACCGTCTGATCGGGCGCGGCGCCTACGACATGAAGGGCGCGGTCGCGGCGATGATGCTGGCGCTGAAGGAGATCGCCGCTCAGGACGCGGTTCGCGTGATCTTCGTCTGCGTCCCCGACGAGGAGGCCGAGGACGTCACCGATCGCTGCACCGACGCGCTCGTCGCCGCCGGGCTGCGCGGCGACTTCGCGATCACCGGCGAACCGACCGATCTGGACATCGGCGTGCAGGCCAAGGGTGTGCTGGCGCTGCGGATCGGCGTCTCGGGCCTGGCCGCTCACGGTTCGACGCCGTGGCTCGGCGACAACGCGATCCTCAAGGCCCACGACGCGTTCCGCCGCATCGAGACGCTGCCGTTCAGCCGCGAGAGCTCGGACCTGTTCGACCGGCCGTCGATCAACCTCGCCCGCATCGACGGCGGCGACGCCTTCAACAAGGTCCCCGACCGCTGCACGATGGACGTCGACATCCGCTACCTGCCGACCCAGGATCCCGGCGCACTGCTCGCCCAGATCCGGGCGATCCCCGACCTCGAGATCCTCCAGTGCTTCACGCGCAAGCCGGCGGTCGTAAAGCGCTCGAACCCGTATGTCCGCGCGCTCCGCGACGGGATCGGCCGCTACACCGACCACGAGCGGCCGGCACTGTCGGTCGGTCGTGACGGCGCGTCCGACGCGATCTCGTTCCTGGAGGCCGGGATTCCGGCGGTCGAGTTCGGGCCGACGGGGGCGGGGCATCACGGCCCTGACGAGTGGGTCTCGATCGCGTCGCTGACGGCGTTCCGCCGCGCGCTGACCGATTTCGTGCAGATGCTCCCGGACCGGCTCGCCGCGGCCGGCGAGCGCGACGACGGCCCACACCTGCGCGCCGTCGACGGCGGCGCATCGTCCGGCGGGGGCAGATGAGCCGGGTTCGCCGGCACCTGCCCGGCGGTGGGGAGAGCGGTCGCTTCCTCGGTCGCGCGGGGCTCGGTGTGCTGCTCGTCGTGCTGCTGACCGCGACCGCGACCGCGACCGCGGCGCTGCTGACGGTCAAGGGGATCATCGACAACGGTGGCGACGCGCCGCCGTCGATCCGGACGGCGACACCGATCCCCGAGGCGCCGCCCGGCGGCGCGCAGACGCTGCTGCTGATCGGCTCGGACCGGCGCTGGCAGGACCTCAAGCAGAACAACCCGCTGCTGAAGGTCTCGAACCCGGCACGCTCGGACACGATGCTGCTGGTCAGGATCGACCCGGCACACGGTGCAACGAACGTGCTGTCGATGCCGCGCGACCTGCAGGCGCTGATCCCCGGGCACGGGATCGACAAGCTCAACGCCTCCTACTCGACCGGTGGCGCCGACCTGACGCGGCGCACGATCGAGTCGCTGCTCCCCGGGGTTCACATCAACCACATCATCAACGCGAACTTCCGTGGCTTCCGCCAGGTCGTCGACGCTATCGGCTGCGTCTACACCGACGTCGACCGTCGTTACTTCCACTCCAACGCCGGGCTGCCGGTCAGTCGCCGCTGGGCCGAGATCGACATCGAGCCCGGCTATCAGCGGCTCTGCGGCCAGCGTGCGCTCGACTACGTCCGCTACCGCCACACCGACACCGACCTCGTCCGCGCCGACCGCCAGCAGACCTTCCTGCGCGACGCCAAGGACCAGGTCTCGACCTCGGCGCTCGTCGGTCAGCTCGACCGGCTGATCAGGGTCGTGCGCCGCAACACGCAGACCGATGCCGGGCTCAGCAGCGTCAAGGGCGCGCTGCGGCTCGGCGAGCTCGCGCTCTACGCCTCCGACAAGCCGGTCGTCCAGATCCCGTTCCCGCCCGTCTACAGCGGCGACTACGTGGTCGCCTCGCCGGCCACGCTGCAGCGGCTCGCCGACCGGTTCCTGCACGCCCGGCCGCAGCCGCGGACGACGAAGCCGCAGTCCGGCCGGCGCCAGTCGCAGCGGCGCATGATCGCCCAGGCGCCGCTCAGTGATGGTCGTGCCGCCGGGCGGCTCGCGGTCGCCGCCGCGGTCCGTGGCCGGCGCGTCGGCCTGCCGGTCTACGTGCCGGCGAAGCTGACCGCGCAGGGGCGCTACATCGCGCCCGACAACGGCGCCCCGGTCGGGCCCCGGCTCTACTCGATCCGCGACCGCGCCGGGCGTCAGCATCGGGCCTACCGGCTCGTCATCGCCCAGAACCCGACGCTCGGCGAGTACTACGGTGTGCAGGGCACGACCTGGCTGACGCCCCCGATCCTCGCCCATCCCGACGCGGTCACGCGCATCGACGGCCGGACGCTGAAGCTGTTCAAGTCCGGTTCGCGGCTGCGGCTCGTCTCCTGGCGCAAGGGCCCGGCCGTCTACTGGGTCAGCAACGACCTGTCGCTGAGCCTGTCGAACGGGCAGATGCTCGGCATTGCGGCGTCACTGACACGAGCACGATGAGCACCGATCAGACGGAGATCAGACCGCAGCGGCCGGGCCGCCGGATGCTCGTCCGCGCGCTGCTGGCGGCGCTCGTCGTCGTGATTGCCAGCGCCGCGACCGTCGCGACCGCGGCGCTGCTCGAGCTGAAGTCGGTCAGCGACTGGATCAACCAGGGCAGCAGCCGGGCGTCGTTCAACACCAGCGCGCTCGACAAGGTCGACCCGGCAGGTCCGCAGACGATCCTGCTGCTCGGCGCCGACAGGCGCTGGGGCGGCTACGGCGCCGGCGGTCCGGTCCACTCGGACACGATGATGCTCGTCCACCTCGACGCGGCGCAGGGCATCTCGGTGCTGTCGATCCCGCGCGACCTCAAGGTGCAGATCCCCGGCACCAAGGGCTACAACAAGATCAACGCCGCGATGGCGATCGGTGGGCCGGCGCTGGCGATCAAGACCGTCAAGCAGCTGCTCGGGCCGCGGATCAAGATCTCCCACGCCGTCACCGTCAACTTCCGCGGCTTCCGTCATGCGGTCGACAAGGTCGGCTGCGTCTACACCGACGTCGACCGCCACTACTTCAACGACAACAGCCCGCCGTACGGCGGCGGCGCCAACTACGCGGTGATCAACGTCAAGGCCGGCTACCAGCGGCTCTGCGGCCAGCAGGCGCTCGACTACGTCCGCTACCGCCACTTCGACAACGACATCGTGCGCTCGGCGCGCCAGCAGCAGTTCCTTGACGACGCCAAGAACCAGATCGGCTCGGCCGACATCTGGAACAAGCGCGCGGAGCTGATCCGGCTGTTCGGCCGCTACACCGACACCGACATCCACGACGGCACGACGATCCTGCGGCTGCTGAAGCTCGTCGTCGGCGCCTCGGGAGAACCGGTGCGGCGGATCGAGTTCCCGGCCGACATCGGCAGCTCGTATGTCACGGTGACGCCGCAGCACCTCGAGCAGACCGTCGATGACTTCCTCAACGCGGGGGCGGTTCCCAAGGCGGCGGCGCGGCGCCACAAGAGCGTCGTCAAGCCGCGACGCAAGACCCGCAAACCGTCTGCGACGAACAAGCGATCAAAGCGATCCACGCAGCCGAAACAGCCCGCAGCGACCCCCGGGCTGATCGCCGCGCCCGGGCCCGCCCAGGACATCGCGATCAAGATCGCGCCGCGCGCCCGCTTCACCGTCTACTACCCGAAGCTGCTCGCCGCCGGCGGCTCGTACCTGGCCGCCGACAGCCGCGGCTACGACATCTTCGATCGCAATCGCAAGCGCTACGCCGCCTACCGGATCGTCGTGCGGACCGGAACCGAGGGCCAGGACTACGGAATCCAGGGCTTGACCTGGAAGGACCCGCCGATCCTGCAGACCCCGTCGATCCCGTACAAGATGGCCGGCCGCACCTACTCGCTCTACAAGGACGGAGGCCGGCTGCGGCTGGTCGCATGGCGGACGCCGAAGGCCGTCTACTGGGTCTCGAACACGCTGCTGCGGACGCTGACCGACGCGCAGATGCTGGCGATCGCGCGGTCGATGGCCCGCGTCAACTGACGCGGCGCGGCGGTCGGGACAAGACCGTCCGCAGGGACGGGCCGCTCAGCGCGTTGACTACCCTGCCCCGTTCTATGAGCGAACCGATCGGCGTAATCGGCACCGGCTACGTCGGCCTCGTAACGGCCGCGGGCTTTGCCGCGCTCGGATCCGATGTCGTCTGCGTCGACGTCGATCGCGACAAGGTCGATGCGCTCAACGCTGGGCAGGTGCCGATCTGGGAGCCGGGCCTGGCCGAGCTGATCGGCGAGCATCGCACCCGGATGACGTTCACGACCGAGCTCGGTGAGGCACTCGAGCATGCACGGCTGCAGTTCGTCGCGGTCGGCACGCCGCCGACCTACTCCGGAGATGCGGACCTTTCGGCCGTTCACGCCGTTGTTGATGCGATGCCCGCATCCGACAGCCACGCGCTCGTGATGAAGTCGACGGTCCCGGTCGGCACCGGCGCGGCGATCGAACGGGCCTTCGCCGAGCAGGGCAAGGCCGGCTTCTCCTACGTCAGCTGCCCCGAGTTCCTCAAGGAGGGCTCGGCGATCAAGGACTTCATGCACCCCGACCGGGTCGTGATCGGTGCCGACGACTACGCCGCCGGCGCTGACGGCGGCGCCTGGGCCGGACAGGCGGTCGCCGACCTCTACGCGCCGCTCGGCGCACCGTTCGTCCTCACCGACATCGCCTCGGCGGAGATGGTCAAGCTGGCCTCGAACGCCTTCCTGGCGACCAAGATCTCGTTCATCAACGAGATCGCCAACGTCTGTGAGCAGACCGGCGCCGACGTCACCGAGGTCGCGCGCGGAATGGGGCTCGACGGACGGATCGGGCCGAAGTTCCTGCAGGCCGGTCTCGGCTTCGGCGGCTCCTGCTTCCCCAAGGACGTGACCGCGCTCAAGCAGCTGGCCGGCAACTCCGGCTACCACTTCCAGCTCCTGAACTCGGTGATCGAGGTCAACGAGCTGCAGAAGCGCAAGGTGATGGCCAAGCTCGAGAAGCACCTCGGCTCGCTCGTTGGCCGGCGCATCGCGCTGCTCGGCCTGGCGTTCAAGCCGAACACCGACGACATGCGCGAGGCCACGTCGCTGGTGCTCTCCGCGCGCCTCCAGGGCGCCGGCGCGCAGGTCGTCGCGTTCGATCCGGTGGCCGAGACGCAGGCGCGCAAGCTGATCAAGGGCGTCGAGTTCGCGGCCTCGGCGATCGACTGCGTGACCGGCGCCGACGCCGTCGTGCTCGTCACCGAGTGGGACGAGTTCCTGGCCCTCGACTGGGGCGAGGTCGCCGGGGCGATGGCGGGCACGACGCTGATCGACGGTCGCAACGCGCTCGCGCGAGCGGAGATCGAGGCGGCGGGCCTGACCTACGAGGGTGTCGGGCGCTGATGCAGGCGGTGATCCTCGTCGGTGGCAGGGGCACGCGCCTGCGTCCGCTGACCTCCTCGCGCCCGAAGCCGGTGATCACGCTCGTCGACCGCCCGTTCATGGCCTACATGCTCGAGTGGCTCGCCGGTCATGGGGTCACCGACATCATCATGAGCTGCGGCTTCGAGCCGACCCAGATCGAGGAGGCGCTCGGTGACGGCTCGGATTGGGGTGTCTCGCTGCGCTACGTCGTCGAGCCCGAGCCGCGCGGAACGGCAGGGGCGCTCAAGGAGTGCGAGCACCTGCTGGACGAGCGCTTCCTGGTCCTGAACGGCGACATCCTCACCGACGTCGACCTCGGCGCGCAGATCGCCGATCACGAGCGCAGCGGCGCCATCGCGACGCTCGGGCTGGTGCCGGTCGACGACCCGTCGGCCTACGGGCTTGTGGTCACCAACGGCGACGGCTCGGTCCACGGCTTCCTCGAGAAGCCCGGTCCCGACGAGCTCGGCGGCATGCGCGAGTACCTGATCTCGGCCGGCATCTACGTGCTCGAGCGTCGGATCCTCGAGCTGATCCCGGTCGGCCGCCCGGTCTCGATCGAGCGTGAGGTCTGGCCGCGGCTCGTCGGCGACGGTCTCTACGCGACCGCCGCGCGGGACGCCTATTGGATCGACATCGGAACGCCCGACCGCTACCTGAAGGCGACCTGCGACATCCTCGACGGCGAGGTCAGGACCGGCGTCCTCGACAAGCTCGGGCCCGCCTACCTGTCGATGGGCGAGGATCTCGACGCGGACGGCCGGATCGTCCCGCCCGGGATGATCGGCCGCGGCGTCAAGGTCGGCCGCGGCAGCCACATCGGCTCGCTCGTCGTGCTCGGCGACGGTGTCACGGTCGGCGAGCACAGCCGGCTCGAGCGCTGCGTCGTGCTCGACGGCGCCAGCATCGGCGACCGCTGCGAGATCGAGGGCTCGATCATCGCCGCCGGCGCGGTGATCGGTGACCGTGTGACGATCCGCGGCCGCGCGATCGTCGGGGAGGACGTGCGGATCGGCTCGGGCAACGAGCTTGCGTTCGGTGTGAGGCTGTTCCCGGGTACGGTTCTCGGCGACGACGGGATGAGGTTCTGAGATGCAGACGGAGACCAAGCTCGAGCGCGCACAGATCGAGCGTGCCGACCCGACCGGGCAGATGCGCGCGACGCTCGCGCTGCCCGAGCAGTTGCGCGACGCCGTCCGCCGGGCGGATCAGGCCGGGGTCCCCGACCACGACTCGCCGGCCGGCCTCGTGGTTGCGGGAATGGGCGGTTCGGCGATCGGCGGCGGGCTCGCCGTCGCGATCCTCGGCGACACCTGCTCACGGCCGGTGCTGGCGACGCGGGGCTACGGCCTGCCGCCGTGGACGACGCCCGACACGACGGTGCTCTGCTGCTCGTACTCGGGCAACACCGAGGAGACGCTTGCCTGCTATGAGGCCGCCGGCGCGCTCGGGGCGCGCCGTGTGGTCGCCACGAGCGGAGGCACGCTGAGCGAGCTCGCGCTCGCCGACGGGGTCCCGCTGATCACGCTGGCCGAGGGCCTGATGCCGCGGGCCGCGGTCGCCTACGTGACGGTCGCGGTGCTCGAGGTCGCGGTCCGCTGCGGTGCCACGACGAGCAGGATCGCCGAGCTCGACGTCGCCGCCGGCCAGCTCGAGCGGCTGATCGGCGAGTGGGGGCCCGACGGTGCGCCGGACTCGGCCGCCAAGGCGCTGGCCCGTGCGCTGCACGAGCGGATCCCGCTGATCGCCGGTGCCGGTGTGACCGCGCCGATCGCCTATCGCTGGAAGACCCAGATCAACGAGAACGCCAAGATCCACGCGTTCGCCCACGAGCTGCCCGAGCTCGACCACAACGAGCTCGTCGGCTGGGAGGGGGCCGCCGGCCAGGGCGCGTTCGCGGCCGTCTTCCTCGAGGACTCCGACAGCCATCCCCGGCTTGCGCGACGGGTCGAGATGACCTGCGCGGCGATCGAGGCCCGGGGCGGCGAGACCCATCGCGTCCAGACGGTCGGCGAGACCTCGGTCGAGCGCGTCTTCTCCGGCGTCCTGCTCGGCGACCTCGTCTCGCTCTACATGGCCGCGCTGCGCGACGTCGATCCCGGCCCGGTCGAGGTGCTCGAGCAGCTCAAGGCCGACCTGGCCGCGCGGTAGCTGCGGGCACCGCGCCTGGTTGTCGGCTTCTACCCGCTGGGCGGGCAGAAATCGACAACGAGCTGCGGCTTGGTCACAACTTCGCGGTTCGGCCGACCTGTTGAATGTGCGGGGCGTGCAACGCGACGACGAAGAGTTGGTGGCCGCGTTCGCGGACGACCGCGAGGTCTTCGCCGAGCTCTACCGCCGTTATGAGCGCCCGCTGCTCGGCTACTTCGTTCGTCGCACGCAGGATGGTGAGCTGGCGGTCGACCTGACCGCCGAGACGTTTGCGGCGGCGCTGACGTCGCTGCAGCGTGAGCGGGGGCCGAGCGGCCTGTTCAGCCCCTGGCTGTTCGGCATCGCGTCGAACAAGCTGACCGACAGCATCAGGCGCGGTGTGGTCGAAGACCGGGCCCGCCGCAAGCTGGGGCTCGAGCGGTTGGAGTTGACCGACGACGCGCTCGAGGCGGTCGAGCAGTTGAGCGACCTCGACGCTGCTGCGTTGGTCGCCGGGCTGCCGCCCGACCAGCGCGATGCGGTCAAGGCGCGGGTGCTCGACGAGCTCGACTACGACGAGATCGCTGCGGCCCTCGACTGCTCGCAGCTGGTCGCGCGCAAGCGCGTCAGCCGTGGCCTCGCACAGCTTCGAAGGAACCTCGTCTACAAGGAAGCACCATGAGCCTGTTGCCCGATCTCGAACGTCAACTGACCGAAGCCGCGACCGGTGCAGGCCGGCGCGCCGACAGCGTGCCCGGCCCGCGCCGGCGCTGGCGGCGCGTCGCGGCGCTGGCCGTCGTGGTGCCCGTGCTCGGTGGTGTCGCCTGGGAGGCCGACCTCTGGCCGAGCGGCACCCCGATCAAGCCGCGATACGTCTTCAAGCCGAACGAGAGCGTCGGCGTGCCGATCGCAGAGACGATCACGATCAGCGATGTGACCGCGCCCGACCCGGCCGGCGGCCCGGTGTGGGGGCTGCGGACGCTGCACACGACCCGTGGCCTTGGCTGCGTGCAGATCGGGCGTCTCGTCGACGGCAGGCTCGGGTTGCTCGGGACCGACGGCGCGTTTGCGGACGACGGGCGCTTCCACGAGCTGATGCCCGACGACCTGGCACGTGGGCAGTGCCAGCCGCTTGATGCGAAGGGACAGACCTTCTTGGCGATCGGCCGTCGCGCGATCCCGGCCAGCGCCAGCGACGAGGGCTGTGTCATGAAGCGGTTCAAGGCACCGTCCAAACGACTGCTCGACAGGCTCTCGGCCGGGGAGCGCCGGGCAGCCGAGCATTTTGCAGCCGTCCAGGCCCGGCGTCCGCTCTGCAAGACTGTGTCGCTGCGCACCGTGTACTACGGCCTGCTCGGCCCCGAGGCGACGAAGGTCAGCCATCGCGGCCCGGACGGCAAGGTGATCGAGCGCGCGGTTGGAGCGGGTGGTGCCTACCTGTTCGTCGACCAGGCGTACGCGCGCAGCCGCCGCAACCTCGGGTTCGCCTACGGGGTGACGCCAAGCACCGGATTGGTCTCAATCAGCTTCCGCGACGGCAGCACGTGCAAGCTCGGCACGCCGCGCCGCCTGGCGGGCGGAAAGGTGACGTGCCCGGCCAAGGGATATGTGGCTGCGCACGTGGCGCTGCCGAGCGCGAAGGAGGTCGCAACGAAGGTCAGCGCGCGGATCGTCGAGGGTGGCAGGTACGGGCGAGCGCTGCGGCTGAAGTTCCGCGCGCCGGTGGAGGCCAAGGGGGCCGGCCTCCAATACGCGGTCGAGATTCGCTACGGGCGTGGGTGCGGAGGGGGCGGCAGGACGGTCGGGCCGATCGGGCGCGACATCTCTGCCGGAGAGGTGGTGACTGAGGACCAGCCGCTTCCGCTGGGCAAGTGTCACAGTCGTCTGACAGGAGCGGTCTATGTTGCCGGCTTCGCAGACGTGAACTCGGCCTGGGCGCCGCCGATCCTGAGGCCGGCGGGCGAGAAGGTGCTGGTCGGCAGGTTCAGCGCGAAGCCATAGCACCGCTCCTCGCTGTCGACTTTCACCCGCCCGGCGGGCAGAAGTCGACAACGAGCTGCGCTTGGGCCGCATAGAACCTTGACATACCTGTGGTAAGGTTCTGGCCAGTGTCCGCGGGCGCACTGACGATCCACGAGGCTGCGGCGACCACGGGCTGGTCGCCGCGCATGCTGCGCTACATCGAGAGCGCCGGTCTTGTCGATCCCGAGCGCTCGGAGGCCGGTTACCGGCTCTTCGGCGCCGGTGAGCTGCAGCGGCTGCGGACGCTCAAGGAGCTTCTCGCCGATCACGACCTCGCACTCGGCGACGTCGGCTTTGCGCAGCGCCTGCGTCACGACGCTCGCCTGCGCGCCGCGATCGACGGCTGGCTCGACGCACGTCCGCAGCGGCCCGCAAACGTCGGTCCCGCCGACTGGCTCAGCTTCGAGCAGGACAAGCACAGCGCGTTGCTCGAGGCCGCCCGCAACATCACACGCAACGCCACCAAGGAGACGACCACCGCATGACCGCCACGACAGCTGCCGCCGCCGACTTCAAGGTCGCCGACCTCAGCCTCGCCGAGTTCGGCCGCAACGAGATCCGGCTCGCCGAGCACGAGATGCCCGGCCTGATGAAGACGCGCGAGGAGTTCGCCGCCTCGCAGCCGCTCAAGGGCGCGCGGATCATGGGCTCGCTGCACATGACGATCCAGACCGCGGTCCTGATCGAGACGCTGGTCGCGCTCGGCGCCGAGGTCCGCTGGGTCTCCTGCAACATCTTCTCGACCCAGGATCACGCCGCAGCGGCCGTCGCCGTCGGTCCCGATGGCACGCCCGAGGATCCGCAGGGCATCCCGGTCTTCGCCTGGAAGGGCGAGACGCTGGAGGAGTACTGGTGGTGCACCGAGCAGGCGCTCACGTGGCCGGGCGAAGACGGTCCGAACATGATCCTCGACGACGGCGGCGACGCCACGATGCTCGTCCACAAGGGCACCGAGTACGAGGCCGCAGGCGCAGTACCCGACCCGGCCGGTGCCGATTCCGAGGAGTTCCGCGTCTTCCTGACGCTGCTGCAGGAGTCGCTGGCCAAGGATCCGCAGAAGTGGACGCGGATCGGCCAAGGCATCAAGGGCGTCACGGAGGAGACGACGACCGGCGTCCACCGCCTCTACGAGCTGGCCAAGGTCGGCGAGCTGCTGTTCCCGGCGATCAACGTCAACGACTCCGTCACGAAGTCCAAGTTCGACAACCTCTACGGCTGCCGCCACTCGCTCGTCGACGGCATCAACCGCGCCGTCGACGTGATGCTGGCCGGCAAGACGGCCGTCGTCTGCGGCTTCGGCGACGTCGGCAAGGGCTCGGCCGAGTCGCTGCGGGCCCAGGGCGCGCGCGTGATCGTCACCGAGATCGATCCGATCTGCGCGCTCCAGGCCTCGATGCAGGGCTACGAGGTCGCGCGGCTCGAGGACGTGCTCGAGACCGCCGACGTCTTCATCACCACGACCGGCAACAAGGACATCATCATGGCCGCCGACATGGCCAAGATGAAGCACCAGGCGATCGTCGGCAACATCGGCCACTTCGACAACGAGATCGACGTTGCCGGGCTCGAGCGCGTCGACGGCATCACGCGTATCAACATCAAGCCGCAGGTCGATGAGTGGCGCTTCGCCGACGGCCACTCGATCATCCTGCTCTCCGAGGGGCGGCTCCTGAACCTCGGCAACGCGACCGGCCACCCGTCGTTCGTGATGTCGAACTCGTTCACCAACCAGACGATCGCCCAGATCGAGCTTTGGACCAAGAACGAGGACTACGACAAGCAGGTCTACGTGCTGCCCAAGCACCTCGACGAGAAGGTTGCGCGGCTGCACCTCGACGCCGTCGGCGTCCGGCTGACCGAGCTGCGCCCCGACCAGGCCGCGTACATCGGTGTGCCGGTTGAGGGGCCGTACAAGCCCGATCACTACCGCTACTAACCGCCAGACGTCGGCTCGCGCCCGCTGCCGGCGTCCTCGGGGTGGGGAGGTGCAGAGCACATCCCCACCCGCTGCGTCCTTGGCAGCGAGCACGATCCTTCCGTCTGACCCGCGTCGCGTCTCGCGCCCGCTGCCGGCGTCCGAGCCGCGTGACGTTTGTTCAGAACTTCGAACAAACGTCACGCGGCGCGGCGTGCGAGGACGGCCTTCAGCTCATCTGCCACCGCAGGCGCGTCGTGGTTCAGGCGCTGCCATGTGTGCCGCAGTGTCAGCCAGCCGTGCGGTGCGAGACGACCGCGCCGTCACCGAACGTCATCAGCGCCGCAAGGCGTCGGCCGTGCTCGGTCAGCGTTCGATGGCCCGCTGTGCAGACGCCATGGTGGACGCGGTGCGCCGCTGCGGTCGGTGAGACGTCGCCGCCGACCACTACGTCGACGCCGCCGCGCGTCGCGACGACAGCCCACGGAACAGGCCTCGAAGCAGTGCGGCCATCGTGATCACCCAGGCGGTGAACGCGACCCAGATGAAGACCCGCGCGATGCTCTCCAGTGGGGCAAAGTCGGAGGCCAGCCCGAACCGGTAGGTCGCGAGCGTGTACATGCCGAGCGGGAAGACGAGGCTCCAGTACATCGGGTGGTAGGAGAGGCGGTCGCGTCTTACGACGTGGCGCCAGATGCCGACGATCACCAGCAGCGGTATCCACCATGTCGCCCAGGCCCAGAGCAGCAGCGTCGTGCCGTTGACGTAGGCGTGCATCTGCGTCAGGAACGGCAGCCCGGTCGGCGTCACGATCAGCGTCGAGCCGGCATTGACGCTGATCGCGGCCGCGCCCATGATCACCCAGAACAGCGGGTTGGCCTCCGACGGCTTCAGCGGCAGGAAGAAGACGCGGTAGCTGAACAGCGTCACGAAGATCCCGTAGAGCACGATCCCGTGTCCCCAGAAGACGTAGACGGCGACGAACGCAGCGTCCTCCAGCGAACCGAGATGCGGAGCGATGCGCGCGCCGAGCAGCGCCAGCGACTCGGTGCCGACGATCGCGATCAGCCAGCCGCCGTGGACGACGTCGGCGCCGGTGCCGGCGTTGCGGAACATCAGCACCGAGAAGCTGAAGTAGCTGAGCACGATCCAGGCGACCAGCGCGGTCAGCCACAGGACGGTGGCGGGCTCGACGTATCCGCGCAGGATCAGCTGCAGGCCGAACACGTCGCTGGCGGCGACGAACGTGAAGAACGAGAACACGAGCCGCGGGTTGACGAGATCGGCACGCAGCGCGGCGCGGTGCCTGACCGCACGGGCGATCGTCGCGATGATCAGGACCGGGTAGGCGATCAGGTTGACGATCAGCAGCGCCGTCGACAGCTCGTGGCGCTCGAGGAAGAAGAACGCGTTGGAGACGATCCCGGTCGCCATCACCAGCGCGAAGTAGCCGGGGTAGAGCGAGCCGATCGATGCGTCGAGCCAGCCGCGTTCGCCGCTCGCGACCGCCTGGCCGGTCATCGCGCGCCCCCGTTGAACGCGGCGGCGTAGCGAGCGAAGAAGTCGGCCTCGGCGACCGTCGCCCGTCTGAGCTCGTCGAGCAGGACTCGCTCGTCGGGCCCGTGGATGTTCGCGTGGCCGTCGGCGGTGCCGACGATCAGCGGCTCGGCGCCGGGGAGCGCGCGCGCCAGCGCGGCGGCGATCGGGATCGAGCCGCCGCATCCGGCCTGCACGACCTCGCGGCCGTACGCCGCCGCCCACGCCGCTCGCGCCGCGGCATAGGCGGGGCCGTCGGTCCGGGCGGCGAAGCCGTCGCCGGTCGCTCCCGCCGTCACATCGAGCTCGATCCCGAACGGGCGCTGCCTGCGCAGATGGCCGATCACGGCCGCCTGCGCCTCGGCCGCGTCCTGTTCGGGATGGACGCGGACGTTGAGGATCGCGCGCGCCTGAGCCGGGACCGCGTTGACGGCGCCGTCGACCGGCGGGGCGTCGATGCCGATCACCGTGATCGCGGGCCCCGACCAGATCCGTGATGCCAGCCCTCCGCTGCCGATCAGCGGCATCGCTTCGCGCACCGTGCCCAGCTCGCGGAAATCGTCCTCGCTCTGGGCCGGGCCGTCCCACTCGTTGCGGCGCAGACCGGCGACCGCGACATCGCCGTGCTCGTCGTGCAGCGAGGCGATCGCATGCATGATCGCCAGCAGCGCGTCTGGTACGGCGCCGCCGTACATGCCGCTGTGCTGGGCCGAGTCCAGCGTTCTGGCCTCGATCAGCACGTTGCCCATGCCACGCAGCGCGGTCGTCAGCGTCGGGATGCCGGGGGCCAGGCCGCCGGCATCGCCGATCACGAGCGCGTCGGCGGAGAACAGCTCGGGGTGCTCGGCGACCGCGGCCGCCAGCGATCCGCTGCCGATCTCCTCGTGGCCCTCGATCAGCAGCCTGACACCGACCGGCGGCCGGCCGTCCCAGGCCCGCAGCGCACCGACGTGCATGATGATGTTGGACTTGGTGTCGGCGCTGCCGCGGCCGAAGATCGCGCCGTCGCGCTCGGTCGGCTCGAACGGCGGCGAGCTCCAGAGCGACTCGTCGCCGGCCCCGACCACGTCGTAGTGGCTGTAGAGCAGCACGGTCGGCGCGCCGGCCGGTGCGGGGATCTCCCCGGTCACGACCGGTGCCGTGCCGGGAAGGTCGAGCCTGCCGACCTCGACGCCCGCGCCTGCGAACAGACGGCTCGTCAACTCGAAGGCCTCGAGCAGCGGTGCGCTGAGCGGGCCCGGAGACGATACCGAGGGGATCCTGATCAGGGCCTCGAGCTCGTCGCGCATGGCGGGCAGCAGTGCGTCGATCCGGTCGGCGATCTGCGATGACGTGACGTCGGACATTGGTGTGCGGTCTCTGGCTGTGGATACCGGCGGCGAGAGCACGCTACGCGAGACGGCGGCGCCACGTCACGCCACGGTGCGCGGCTCCGCAGGGCGGCCGCATGGTCCGCCGCGTACGCTTGGGCGACCGATGACCCCGGCCACCGCCGACATCAGCGCAGGCGCAGCCGCGATCGAGTGGGCGAGCGTGCGGATGCCGGTGCTGAACACGCTGCGCGAGCGCTTCGCCGCCGAGCGGCCGCTCGCGGGTCTGCGCGTCGCAGCCTGCCTGCACGTCACCGCCGAGACCGCCAACCTGGTGCGGACGCTGACCGCCGGTGGCGCCCGGGTAGCGCTCTGCGCAGCAAACCCGCTTGCCACGCAGGATGACGTCGTCGCCGCGCTCGGCTCGGACGCAGAGGCGACCGTCCACGCCCGCCACGGTGAGACGGTCGAGCAGCTCGCCGCCGGCGTGCTCGCGGTGCTCGACACATCGCCCGACGTGACGATCGACGACGGCGCCGACCTGCTTGTGACGATGCACTCGCTGCGCCCGGAGCTCGTCGAGGCGCTGATCGGCGGCACCGAGGAGACGACGACCGGGCTTGCCCGGCTGCGCGCGATGGCCGGCGACGGTGAGCTGCGAACGCCGGTGCTGGCGGTCAACGAGGCCCGCTCCGAACGGTTGTTCAACGACCACTACGGCACCGCCCAGTCGACGCTCGACGGGATCCTGCGGGCGACCAACCTGCTGCTCGCCGGCCGCACGGTCGTCGTGCTCGGCTACGGCACGACCGGCCGCGGCATCGCCGAGCGCGCCCGCGGCGCCGGTGCCCAGGTGATCGTCTGCGAGGTCGATGCGATCGCCGCGCTCGACGCGCGGATGGCGGGCTTCGAGGTCATGCCGGCACTGGCGGCGGCCGCTCGCGGCGACATCTTCATCACCGTCACCGGTGCGCCGGCCGTGCTCGGCGCCGGGCACTTCGAGCAGATGCGAGACGGGGTCGTGCTCGCCAACGCCGGCCACTTCGATGTCGAGATCGAGCTTGCCGCGCTGCCCGGCGAGCCGGTCGTGGTCCGCCCGCTGGTCGAGCAGTACACGACCGCCGACGGGCGGCGGCTGAACCTGCTGGCCTCAGGCCGGGTCGTCAACCTCGCCGCCGGCGAAGGCCATCCGGCGGCGGTGATGGACCTCTCGTTCGCGCTGCAGGCGCTCTGCGTCGTCCATCTCGCCGCGCACGGTCGCGGGCTCGGCGCCGGCGTCCACCCGGTACCCGAGGCGATCGACCGCGAGATCGCGCTGCTCAAGCTGGCGTCGCTCGGCGTCGCGATCGACGAGCTGACCGCCTCCCAGCGCGAGTACCTGCGCCGCTGGCGCTGACGTCCCGTGGAGCAGGTTCCAATACCGTCCCCGCAACGATGACGGCCCGCGAGCAGGTGATCGAGAAGATGCGCCGGGAGGCTCTCTCCGAGCAGGCGATCGAGACCTTCGTGCGTCAGTACGACCGGCTCTGCTCAGGCGAGCAGGGCACGATCGCCGAGGCGCAGATCGAGCCGGTCGAGCGGCTCGACGACGCCGAGGCACTCACCGATGCGCAGACCGGGCTCGACCAGCTCGTCGTGATCAAGCTCAACGGCGGGCTCGGCACGTCGATGGGGCTCGATCGCGCCAAGTCGCTGCTGGAGGTCAAGCAGGGGCACTCGTTCCTGGATCTGATCTGCGAGCAGGTGCTGGTCGCGCGTGAGCGCACCGGCGCGCGGCTGCCGCTGGTGCTGATGAACTCGTTTGCGACCCGCGCCGACTCGCTGGCCGCGCTCGGCCGCCACCCGGGGATCGAAAGCGACCGGCTGGCCCCCGACTTCCTGCAGGGGCGGGTGCCGAAGCTGATCGCCGCGGACGAGCTCCATCCGCCGGTCAGCCACCCGTCCGATCCGGCGCTCGAATGGGTTCCGCCCGGCCACGGCGACCTCTACCCGGCGCTGGCGGGCTCGGGGATGCTCGCGACGCTGCTCGAACGCGGCTTCCGTTACGCGTTCGTCTCGAACTCCGACAACCTCGGCGCGACGCTGGAGCCGCGGATCCTGGCCTGGATGATCGAGCGCGGCGCGCCGCTCGTGATGGAGGCCTGCGATCGCACACCGTCGGACCGCAAGGGCGGGCATCTCGCGCGCCGCAAGGACGGAGGCGGCCTGATCCTGCGCGAGGTCGCCCAGACGCCGCCGGATGACCTCGCCGCCTTTCAGGACACCGGCCTACACCGCTACTTCAACACCAACTCGCTCTGGATCGATCTGCAGGCGCTGCAACACCTGCTCGCCGAGCGCGGCGTGATCGAGCTGCCGATGATCGTCAACCGCAAGACCGTCGACCCGCGCGACCCCGCCTCGACGCCGGTGATCCAGCTCGAGACCGCGATGGGCTCGGCGATCGGGCTGCTGGATGGGGCGGCCGCGATCCGCGTCCCGCGCAGCCGTTACGCCCCGGTCAAGACGACGGCCGACCTGCTGGCGCTGCGCTCCGACGCATATCTGCTCGGCGACGACCGAGCCGTGCGCCTGGCGCCGGAGCGGGCGGGGACACCGCCGCTGATCGAGCTCGACGACGAGTACTTCCGCCGCGCCGACGAGCTCGAGCGGCGCTTTCCCTCAGGTGCTCCGTCGCTGGTCGGATGCGACCGTCTGCGCGTGCGCGGCGACGTCACGTTCGGTGCCGGCGTCGTGATCGAGGGCGAGGTCACGGTCGACGGGCCGCAGGTGGTGGCCGGCGGCAGCCTGCTGCGCGGCTAGCCGGTCGGCATGCTGCTGTGCGGCCAGCCGGTCGGCGGCCGCATCCTCGCGCAGGTTCTGCCGCTCGGCCTCGGCCAGCCCGCGGATCACCAGGAAGCCGAGCGCGACCCCCATCACCAGCGTCTGCTCGAGCGCCATCAGCGCGCCCGCGATGCTCTGATCGACGACCGGCGAGAGCCCCCAGACCCGCGGCTGATGCTCGTAGAACGCGTAGATCGCGCTGGGGGCGAACGTCAGCGCGATCCCCAGCAGCCCGACGCCGATCTTGGTCACGACCATGTAGACGACCGGCGCCATGCCCGTCATCCGGTGGCCGCGCACCGGCGACAGCAGATGCCACCAGTAGAGCGTGCCGGCGACCATGAAGATCACGTGCTCGAGCACGTGGATGCCGCTCGACGACAGCGCGGCGTTGTAGAGGGCGGGTATGTGCCAGAACCACATCGCCGCGATGTAGAGGATTACGGCGAACCAGGGCTTGGCGATCGGCCCGAGCGCGCGCTCGATGTCGAGCACGGTCCGCGCCACCGGTCGCAGCAGCACCTTGGTCAGGCCGAGCGTCAGCAGGATCGGTGCGGCATCCAGCAGCAGCAGGTGCTGGATCATGTGCATCGTCAGGACCTGGTCGGCGAGCGTGTCGATCGGTGAGATCAGCGCCGCCACCAGGGCGGCGACCCCGAACAGCCAGGCGACCGCCCGGCCCCACGAGGCGCCGCGGCTGCCGCTGGTGCGCCGTGCGCGCACAAAGCGCACGCCGTAGAGGACCAGCAGCAGCACGCAGAGCAGGAGCGGTCCCGGCGCCCAGGACCACGAGCTGTCGACCGCGGCGATCACGCGACGATTCTGGCACGCCCGTGTCGTGATCCGGTCTTGTCCTGCCACACGGACGGCGCGAGGCTCGGGCGATGCTGAGAGCGCTGGCCATGTTGATCGCACCCCGCTGCGTCGCCTGTCGCGGTCCGGCGGGCAGATACGAGCTGCTCTGCGGTCACTGCCGGCTGGGGCTGCCGTGGCTCGAACCGCCGCTCTGCCGGGCCTGCGGCCTGCCCGAGCCGTGCGGGCAGGTCTGTCCGGCGGCGGCGGCCGCCTTCGACGGCGCCTTCGCGCCGGTCGGCTACGAGGGGCCGGTGCCGGCCCTGATCCGGGCGCTGAAGGAGGACGGTGCGATCCCGGTCGCCGACCTGATGGCGGCCGCGATCGTCGCCGGGATGCCCGACGAGTTCCTGGACGACGATCCGCTCGTCGTCCCGGTCCCGGCCGACCCGTGGCGTGCCCGTCGCCGCGGAATCGACCATGCCGAGGCGATCGCACGCGCGGTCGCACGGCGGGCACGACTGCGGCACGGATCGCCGCTGCGCCGCCGCCATCGCCGCCGCCAGGCCGGCCTCAGCCGCGCCGAGCGGCTGACCGCCGGCTCGCAGCTCGACTGTGCGCCGGTCAGCGGCCGGATCCTGCTCGTCGACGACGTTCACACGACCGGTGCGACCCTCGACCAGGCCGCATGCGTGCTGCTCGCCTGCGGGGCCAGCGAGGTGCTCTGTCTGACATTCGGCCGCGCCACTTGACCCGCCCGGAGGAGGCGGTACGGTCGGGCGACCGGTAACCACCAGCAAGGAGGACGGCATGCAGATCGAGGTCAAGGCCCGCGACATCACCATCGGCGACGACGTTCGCGAGAAGGTGCTCCAGCGCTTTGCCAAGATCGGCAAGCAGGTAGCTGCGGGTGCGACGTTGAGCGTCGAGCTGCGCGAAGAGCGGCTCAGCGGCGAGCCGGCCATGTATCGCTGTGACTGCACGCTGGTGCTGAAGGGCGCGACGCTGCGCGCCTCCGACCGGTCGCGCGACCTCGATCACGCAGTCCATCTGGTCGCCGACGAGCTCGCCGTCCAGGTCAGGCGCAGGCAGGAGAAACAGCGCCGCCGGCGGCCCGCAGGCGGCGACGCGCAGGTCGCCTGAGGAGATACCGAGCGCTGCGCGGCCACCGGCAGGCGGCCGCGTAGACTGCTTCGCATGGGTCTGCTGGATCGTGCGCTGAACATCGGCGAGTCCAAGCGCTTCAAGGAATACGAGAAGCGGGTCGCCCGCATATCGGCCTTTGAAGCCGAGCTCGAGCACGAGTCCGATGAGGGGCTGCGGGCCCGCATGGACGCGCTTCGCGCGCAGATCCGTGAGCTGCCCGAGGAGCGGATCGACGGTGCGCTGGCCGATGCGCTGCCGGAGGTCTTCGCGATCGTGCGCGAGGTCGGCAGGCGCACGATGAACATGCGCCACTTCGACGTTCAGCTGATCGGTGGGATGGTGCTCGACTCCGGCGCGATCGCCGAGATGAAGACCGGCGAGGGCAAGACGCTGACGGCGACCACCGCGGTCGTGCTGAACTCGCTCGCCGGGCGCGGCGTCCACGTCGTGACCGTCAACGACTACCTGGCCAAGCGCGACGCCGAGTGGATGTTGCCGATCTACGACGCCTGCGGCGTGACCGTCGGGATCCTCCAGAGCGACATGCACCCGGAGGACAAGATCGCCGCCTATCGCTGCGACGTCACCTACGGGACGAACTCCGAGTTCGGCTTCGACTACCTGCGCGACAACATGGCGCCGACGATCGAGGACAAGGTCCAGCACGGCGGCCGGATCGGCGCGGACGGCCGGCCGATCGCGATGCACTGGTACGCGATCGTCGACGAGGTCGACAACATCCTGATCGACGAGGCGCGGACGCCGCTGATCATCTCCGGCGCACCGGAGGCGGCCGCCGAGGACTACGTCACGTTCGCCAAGCTCGCCCGGACGATGGTCGCCGGCAAGACGCCGGAGGGCATGGACCCGCGGTCGCGCAAGGACTTCGTCGCCGACTTCGACTTCGAGTTCGACGAGAAGCACAAGACCGTCGCGGTCACCGAGCAGGGCGTCGCCAAGGCCGAGCGCTTCCTCAAGATCGATCACCTCTACCGGGCCGAGCACGGGCCGCTCGTCAACCACCTGCACCAGTCGCTGAAGGCCGAGTCGCTCTACAAGCGCGACGTCGACTACGCGGTGATCGACGGCGAGGTCAAGATCATCGATGAGTTCACCGGCCGGATCCTCGACGGCCGCCGCTGGTCAGAGGGCCTGCACCAGGCGATCGAGGCCAAGGAGGGCGTTCCGATCCGCGAGGAGAACGTGACGCTCGCGACGGTCACGCTGCAGAACTACTTCCGCATGTACCGCAAGATGGCAGGGATGACCGGCACCGCCCTGACCGAGGCGACCGAGTTCATGAAGATCTACAAGTTGCCGGTCGTCCAGGTGCCGACCAACCGGCCGATGGTCCGCAACGATCGCAACGACCAGATCTACAAGACCAAGGACGGCAAGTGGGCGGCGCTGCTGCGGGAGATCGAGCAGCGCCACAAGTCAGGTCAGCCGGTCCTCGTCGGCACGATCTCGGTCGAG
>CAZYMM010000024.1:18925-21482 GCA_964648515.1 uncultured Conexibacter sp. | reverse complement strand
GCGGTGTCAGCTGCGCGATCACCGATACGGCGCGGGCCCGGCGCCGTCGCGCCGCCGACAGTGGACCGGGCGGCCGGTGCAGCCGGCACGGCATCAGCACCAGCCGGCCCGGCGTCAACGTGCCGAGTTCGATCGCCCGCAGCAGCAGGTCGGCACCGAGCCCGTGGCCGGCGACACAGGGCGCGCGGCCGCCGACCTCACGGCAGAACGCGGCCAGCGACAGCGCGAGCGTGTCGGGGTCGTAGTAGGGGCCGGGACGGTCGTCGGAGTCGCCGTGGCCGGGCAGGTCGCAGAGGATCAGGCGGTGGCGGGCCTCGAGCTGGGCGCATAGCGGCTCGAACTCGCGGTGGCTCAGACCGGCTTCATGGACGAGCACGAGCGGCCGGCCGGTGCCATGCTCGCGGTAGGCGATCCGCGCTCCTGAGTCAGTGTGGAACAGCCGCAGCCGCATCGCGGGGTCATCGTAGAGTCCGCCGCGTGGCGGCCTCACCGAGCAGTCGCGAGATCGCGGCGATCGCGCTGCCCGCACTCGGGGCGCTCGCCGCCGAGCCGCTGTACCTGCTCGCCGACACCGCGATCGTCGGCCATCTCGGGACCGTCCCGCTGGCGGCGCTGGCGCTGGCGGCGTCGGTGCTCGGCGCGCTCGTCAGCCTCTGCAACTTCCTGGCCTACGGGACGACCGCGCATGTCGCGCGCCTGGCCGGCTCGGGCGACCACGAGCGCGCCGCCGCGATCGGTGTCGCCTCGCTGTGGCTGGCGCTGCTGGTCGGGATCGCGCTGGCGCTGGCGTGCGTCGTGTTCGCCGGTCCGCTGATGGAGCTGCTCGCCGGCGAGCACGGTCAGGTGTCGGCTGCGGCGGCCCGCTACCTGCGGCTCAGCGCTCCCGGGCTGCCCTGCGCGCTGATCGCGCTGGCGGCCCAGGGTTACCTGCGCGGCGAGGCGCGGATGCGGCTGCCCTTGATCGTCGTCGGTGCGAGCGCGGCGCTCAACGTCGTGCTCGAGCTGGTGCTGGTTTACGGTCTGGGCTGGGGTCTTGACGGCTCGGCGCTCGGCACCGTCGGCGCGCAGCTCGTGATGGCGGCGTGGTTCGTCGTCGTGGTGGTGCGCGAGCACGGGCTCGTGCCGCCCGACCGGATGATGCTGCGGTCGCTGACCGCGCTCGGCTGGCCGATCGTCGTCCGCAGCGGCGCGCTGCTGTTGTCGTTCGTGATCGCCGGCGCGGTGCTGGCGCGGATCGGCACGGGCGCGCTCGGCGCGCACCAGATCGCCTTCCAGCTCTTCATCTTCCTGGCGCTGGTGCTCGACGCGCTGGCGATCGCCGCGCAGGTGCTGGTCGGGCGGGCGCTCGGCGCCCGTGACGGCGACGCCGCCTACGGTGTCGCGTTGGCGATGTGCCGCTGGTCGCTGGTCGCCGGCATCGTCTGCGGACTGCTCTTGCTGGCCGGCGGCGGCGTGATCCCGCGTGCGTTCACCAGCGACCGCGCCGTGCTCGAGCAGGCACGGGAGCTGTGGCCGCTGTTTGCGCTGATGCTGCCGGTCGGCGCGGTGGTGTTTGCGCTCGACGGCGTCCTGCTCGGCGCCGGCGATACGCGCTACCTGGCGCTCGCGATGGTCGTGGCCGCACTCTGCGTGTTTGTGCCGATCGCACTGCTCGCGCTGCACTTCGGCTGGGGTGTGAGCGGCGTCTGGTGGGGGCTCGTCGCGCTGATGGCCGCCCGCCTGGCCGCGCTCTGGCCACGGCTCGTCGGCCGCTCGTGGCTCAGGCTCGGCACGCTCTGATCACCCGGTTTCGTCAAGTGACCAACGTTTGCAGGGCAAACCCGTCCGACCGACCGGCGATGATCGCGGTCGCGATGACGATGATCTCTCCGTCGGCCGGCAACGGACAGCTCTCACAGTCGGCGTTCGAGTCGCTGGCGCGAGCCGAGGCGGCGGTCCGCCGCCGGCTCGCCGCCGAGCTTGAGCGTGAGGGCGTCTCGCATTCCGGCTACGCGGTGCTGATGACGCTGATGGGCGCCGCCGGCGAGCTCGAGCTGCGGGTGCTGCGCGAGCGGCTCGGGACCTCGAAGGCCAACGCCACCGAGATCGTCACCACGCTCGAGACGCGCGGCCTGGTCAGCCGCCACCGCCTGCAGCACGACCGCCGTGCGGCCTCGGTGCGGCTGACGGTCTCCGGGCGCGAGCTGATCGACCGGCTGGCACCCGAGCACACCCGCCGCGTCGCCGACGCGTTCGCCTGCCTCGACGCCGGCGAACAGCGCACGCTCGCGGCGATCTGCTCGAAGCTCGCCGCCTGAGCAGCCGGCCGTTCAGGCAGCGATCCCGGCGAGCTCGCGCACGCGCGGGAACAGCACGTTGTTCTCCTCGTGGATGTGCTGGTGGGTGTCGCGCTCGATCGCGTGCAGCTGCTCGAGCAGCGCACGGTGCGTCGCGCAGAACGCGTTCGCAGCGTCGTAGTCGCCGGCCAGCGCACGCACCTTCTGCAGCGCCCGGCCGGTGTCCTCGTGCTCGTCTTCGAGCAGCGCGATCGTGCCCGGCTCGAGCGTCACCTCGCCGG
>CAZYMM010000024.1:2336-18825 GCA_964648515.1 uncultured Conexibacter sp. | reverse complement strand
CGGCCAGCGCGTCGAGCATCTGGGCGACGGTCGCGGCGTCGAGCCCGCGCTCGCTGCTGGCGTCGGCAAGCGTCTGGCGGCCGCCGCAGCAGTAGTCGAAGCCGATCTTCTCGAACAGCGCCGCGGCGGCGGGCTGACGGGTCACGAGATCACCGAGTGTCATGTCCTGGGTCTGCATCCGTACCTCACTTTGCACACTAGTACTGGGTAAGATACCCGGTGATGGCCGTCGAGACCCCGGAGCCGCCCCCCACGCCCGACGTTCCCGGGGTCGATGCGCTGACCGGCGAGCCGACCGTCGAGCTGATCCGCGACCTGCTGCACGACGTGATCGATCCCGAGCTCGGCATCGACATCGTCGAGCTCGGCCTGCTGCGCAGCGTCGTGATCGAGGGCGACACGGTCACCGTCCGCTTCACGGTGACGACTCCCGCCTGCCCGCTGTCGAGCTACATCGAGGATGAGATCTGCGCCTGCCTCTGGCAGATACCGGCGGTCAAGACCGTCGATGTCGAGTGCGAGTACGAGCCTGCCTGGCGGCCCGAGGACATGAGCGACGTGGCGCGGGCCGCGCTCGGCTGGTCATGAGCCAGGCGCCCGGCGGGCCCTCGCGTCTGGTCCGGCGGCTGCCGCTGCTGGCGCTCGCGCTGGTCGCGCTGCTCGCCGGTCTCTGGGCCGGTCTGCTGCGGCTCGGTTTCGACATCCCGGATCTGCGGCCGATGCTCGCCGCATACCACGGGCCGCTGCTCGTGCTCGGCTTCCTCGGCACCCAGATTGGGCTCGAGCGGGCGGTCGCGCTGCGCCGTTCGTGGCCCTACGTCGCGCCGGCGGCGGCCGGGGCCGGTGCGCTCTGGCTGCTCGTCGGTCTGCCGGCCGCTGGCGGTCGCGTGCTGCTCGTGATCGCCGGGGCCGTGCTCTGCGCCGTCTTCGTCGTCGTCCACACGATCCAGTCGAGCCGCCACAACCTCGTGATGGGTCTCGGTGCGCTGGCCTGGCTGGTCGCGGCCGTCGTCTGGCTGGCGGGCGGCGCGATGGTCCGGGTCGTGCCCTGGCTGGCGGCCTTCCTGGTGCTGACGATCGTCGGCGAGCGGCTAGAGCTCTCGCGGATGCGCCGGCCGTCACGACGGGCGACCGATCTGCTGCTGGCCGCGGTCACCGTCTTCCTCGCCGGGCTCGTGCTCGACCTCGCCGGCCTTGAGATCGGGATCCGGGTCGCCGGCGCCGGGATGCTCGCACAGGCGCTGTGGCTGGCTCGCTTCGACGTCGCCCGCCGCACGATCCGGATCGCCGGCACGACGCGCTACATGGCGATTGCGCTGATCGCCGGCTACGTCTGGCTCGCGGTCGCGGGCGTGATCTGGATCGCCGATGGTGCGCTCAAGGGCTACGGCTTCGCCTACGACGCGAGCCTGCACACGATCTTCATCGGTTTCGTGTTCTCGATGGTCTTCGCCCACGCACCGGTGATCGTGCCCGCCGTCCTCGGCGTCCAGCTGCCCTACCGGCCCTCGTTCTACGCCCCGCTGGTGCTGCTGCACGCCGGCCTGCTGGTGCGGATGGCCGGCGCCGCGACCGCGACGGCCGGGCTCTGGCGCTGGGGCGGCGTGCTCAACGAGCTGGCGATCCTGGGCTTCATCGCACTGGCCGCGCTGACCGCGGTGCGCGCGACGCGCAGCAGGTCGCGTGCGGCGCCCGGCGCTGTGGCGCGCGCGGGCTAGATTCAAACAACGACAACGAGACGATCGGGAGGTCGGCCATGGCAATCGCGACACGCAGTGTGGAATCGGTCTGGGAGGGCTCGCTGGCGGCCGGGAGCGGCACGCTCGGCAGCTCCGACAGCGGTGTGCTCGACGGTCAGAGCGTGACCTGGGAGGCGCGCACCGAGCAGGCGGGCGGCAAGACCAGCCCCGAGGAGCTCTGCGCGGCCGCGCACGCCTCCTGCTTCTCGATGGCGCTCGCGCTGAAGCTCGGCGAGGCCGGCGGCCGCCCCGAGCGACTCGCGGTCAGCGCCGCGGTGACGCTCGACGAGGTCGACGGCGCACCGACGATCACGACCTCGGCGATCACGGTCAAGGCGACCGTGCCCGATCTCGACGACGCCGCCTTCCAAGCCGCGCTCTCAGGCGCCGCCGAGCTCTGCCCGGTCTCCCGCCTGTTCGCCGGGGCGACGATCACGGTCGCCGGCGAGCTGGCCTGACGCTGAGCCTGCCTCGCCCCGGCGGCGTCCCGCGCCGGGGGCGAGCGGTTCAGGCGTCACGATTCTGTGCGGAGATTGCGCGGAGATTGTGCCGGACCGCCCTGGCCATCCGCATCGGGGCGTACGGTGGGAGCCGATGACCGAGGATCACGCTAACGAGGTCGAGCGCGCGTTGCTTCACATCGACGATGCTCGCCGGCGGACGGCCAAGGCGGCCGGTGAGGTTCGTGATGGCAGCGACGAGGGGCAGCGAGCAGCCGATGCGCTCACGGCCGCCGAGCTTGAGATCGCGAGGGTCTACAAGACGCTGCGGCAGCAGGCCTTCTACGCGATCTCTGACGAGACCTTGAAGCTGTCGGTCTGACGGCGCCGTGGCGCTGACAGGCGAGGAGATCCGTCGCCGGCTGGTCGAGTTTGCGGCGCGCTGGAGCCTGTACGACGGCAGCGAGCGCGCCGAGGCGCAGACCTTCCTGAACGAGCTGTTCGCATGTTTCGGCACGAGCCGGCTCGACTGTGGCGCCAGGTTCGAGGACCCGCAGTCCGGCCGCTTCTTGGATCTGATCTGGTCGCCGCGCTGCATCATCGAGATGAAGCGCCCGAGCGAGTCGGGCCGGCTTGAGCGACATCGCAGGCAGGCGCTCGACTACTGGCGCGGAGCGGCCGACTCGGCCAGCAACAGACCGGCGCCCCGTTACGTGGTGCTCTGCGCGTTTCGCGCCTTCGAGGTCTGGGAGCCCGGCAGCTTTCCAGCCGGCCCGCGGGCCGTCTTCGGCATCGAGGAGTTGCCGGATCGGTTTGAGTCGCTGCTGTTCCTGGCCGAGCGCGATCCGCTCTTCATCGAATCCCAGGAGGCTGTCACGCGCGAGGTCGTCGGCACCCTCACCGGTCTGCTCAGGACACTCGGCGACCGTCGTGCCGCCGATCCGGACATCCTCCGTGACCTGATGCTGCAGTCGGTCTGGTGTCTGTTTGCCGAGGATCTCGGCCAGCTTGAGAACCACACCTTCACCCGGCTTCTCGACAGTCTGATCGGCGACAGGAACCGCTCGAGCGCTGACGATCTGGGCCATCTGTTCGAGTGGCTCAACCGCCCTGACGCACCGCCGGCGGCCGGTATGTACGCCGGCACCAAGTACGTCAACGGTGGGCTGTTCCGTCGGCCGGCGCATGTGCATCTGGAGATCGACGAGCTGGTCGTCCTGCGAGAGGTCGCCGAGGCCGACTGGCGCCGGGTCGAGCCACACATCTTTGGCTCGCTGCTGGAGGGCACGCTGGGCCCGGATGCCCAGCATGTGCTCGGCGCGCACTACACGTTCGAGGTCGACATCCAGAAGGTGATCGGGCCGTCGATCGTGCGTCCGTGGCGCGAGCGGATCGCAAACGCAGACACACTCGCTCAGGTTCAGCGGCTTCAGCACGAGCTGCTCAACTACATCGTGCTCGATCCGGCCTGCGGATCAGGCAACTTCCTCTATCTCGCCTACCGCGAGCTGCGCCGAATCGAGCGCGAGCTGCACGCCAGAGAGGCGGAGCTGCGGGCGGTCAGAGGTCAGAAGGTCGCGCACCAGAGCGCGATCGGCGCGTTCTTCCCGTTGACCAACATCAAGGGGATCGAGATCGACTCGTTTGCGGTATCGCTCGCTCGTGTGACGCTG
Organism: uncultured Conexibacter sp.; assembly: GCA_964648515.1. Taxonomy (GTDB): domain Bacteria; phylum Actinomycetota; class Thermoleophilia; order Solirubrobacterales; family Solirubrobacteraceae; genus Baekduia. Next base: position 14,973 of record CAZYMM010000024.1, on the reverse strand, counting down.
TGGATGGCGCACAAGCTGGCGGTGGATGAGCTTCGTCTCGATGAGGCGACGCTGCCGCTGGAGGATCTCGACGGCATCCGCGTCGGCGACGCGTTGCGTGTCCCCTGGCCCCAGGCCAGCGTGATCATCGGCAACCCGCCCTTCCACGGTGATCGCAACCTGCGCGAGCTGCTCGGCGACGACTACATCAAGTGGCTCAAGGCGGAGTTTGGCTGCGGCGTCAAGGATCACTGCGTCTACTGGTTCCGCAAGGCGCACGACCACCTTCAGCCAGGGCAGCGCGCCGGTCTCGTCGGCACCAACTCGATCTCCCAGAACCGCGCCCGCTCGGCGAGCCTCAACTACATCGTGGAGAACGGCGGGGTGATCACCGATGCGGTGTCATCGCAGGAATGGCCCGGTGATGCGAGCGTTCATGTGAGCATCGTCAACTGGATCAAGCAGCCAGAGGATCCTCCCTTAGAGTTGCTGCTGGATGGAGATGAGGTTGACGGCATCGATACGGCGCTCACCTCCTCGACGATTGCGATCGCCGATGTGCCGGTGCTGGCGGCAAACAAGGGTGTCGCCTTTCAGGGCTACTTACCGGGAGCCAAGTTCGACATCTCGACCAATGATGCCGAGCAGCTGCTCGCGGAAGACAGTCGCTACGCCGAAGTCGTCCGCCCCAATCTCGGAGGCGCTGACATAGGCGACCGACCGGACCAGTCGCCGTCACGGTTCACGATCGACTTCGGTCAGATGGAGCTCGAGCAGGCAATGATGTATCCCGCGGCGCTCGACATCGTTCGCCGTCAGGCAAAGGACGCGCGCGAGCAGAGCAACAGTTACAGCCGCAACCCGCGCTGGTGGCAGTTCCTCTGGCCGAGGCCGGCGTTCCGGGCCAGAGCCGCTGAACTCAAGCGGTTCATCGTGTGTCGAGCGTACGGTCGGGTTGTCTTCTCATGGGCGAGCAGTGAATGGCGGCCCAGCAACCTCACCAACATGATCGCGCTCGACTCCGACTACGCCATCGGTGTGCTATCCAGCGCGATCCACGTTGGATGGGTCGCAAAGACCGCCTCGACATTCGGGCAATCGGTCCGCTACACGCCGACCAGCGCCTTCGACACCTTCCCCTGGCCGCAGCCGTCACCAGGCCAGCGCGAGGCGATCGCGGCGGCCGCTCGCAACGTGATCGAAGGTCGCTCCGCGCTCTGCCTCCAGCGTGAGATCGGCCTGACCACGCTCTACAACGAGCTCGACGACGGCGCTCACGCCGGGCTGCGCGAGGCGCATCGCACGCTCGATCTCGCGGTGCTCGATGCCTACGGCTGGCCGGCTGCGTTGCTCGACGACCTCGCTGCGCGCAACCGGCGCCTCTATGACCTCAACTCCGAGATCGCCGCCGGCGGGCGGCCCTACGAGCCCTTCTGACGCTGACTAGCATGCGGCCCGCCCGATGCACCGTCCCGTCGATCCCAACCAGTCCTTCCCCGAGCTCGAGCAGCAGATCCTCGAGCGCTGGCGCGAGCGTGATGTCTTTCACGAGTCGATTCGCCGGCGCGAGGCGCAGGGCGCCGAGCCGTGGGTCTTCTGGGAGGGACCGCCGACCGCCAACGGCCGGCCGGGCGTCCACCACGTCCTCAGCCGCGCGTTCAAGGACATCTTCCCCCGCTTTCACACGATGCGCGGCCGGCTCGTGCGGCGCAAGGGCGGCTGGGACTGCCACGGCCTGCCGGTCGAGATCGCGGTCGAGCAGCAGCTCGGCCTCTCCTCCAAGCAGGAGATCGAGGACTACGGCATCGCCGAGTTCAACGCTCGCTGCCGCGAGTCGGTCTTCACCTTCCTCGAGGACTGGGACCGGCTGACCGAGCGGATCGCGTTCTGGGTCGACCTCGAAGACGCCTACCGCACGCTCGACCCCGGCTACGTCGAGTCGGTCTGGTGGGCGCTCAAGCAGATCTCAGATCGCGGCCTGCTCTACGAGGGCCATCGTGTCGTGCCCTACTGCCCGCGCTGCGGCACCGCGCTCTCCAGCCACGAGCTCGCGCTCGGCTACAAGGACGTCACCGACCTCTCGGCCTACGTCGGCTTCAAGGTCACCGAGCCGCGCGGCCGGCTGTCGGTCGGGGACGAACTGCTGGTCTGGACGACGACGCCGTGGACGCTCGTCTCCAATGCCGCCGCCGCCGTCGACGCCGACATGATCTACGTGCGTGCGCAGACTGCCGACGGCCGCGGCCCGTTCGTGCTCGCCCAGGCGCTGCTCGAGCCGGTGCTCGGCGAGGGTGCGGTCGTGCTCGACCAGATGCCCGGCGACGACATCGTCGGCACCCGCTACGAGCCGCCGTTCCCCTACATCCCGACCGAGGAGTGGGGCCCGCTCGGCAACACCGTGCTGCGCGCCGGTTTCGTCACCGCTGACGACGGCACCGGCATCGTCCACACCGCGCTGGCGTTCGGCGAGGACGACTACCGGCTCGGCGCCGATCACGGCATGACGGTCGTAAACCCGGTCGCGCTCGACGGCAGCTATGACGAGCGCGTCGGCCCCTACGCCGGGCGCTTCGTCAAGGACTGTGACACCGACCTCGTCGCCGACCTCGAGGCCCGCGGCCGGCTGCTGCGCGCCGAGCCCTACGAGCACAGCTACCCGCACTGCTGGCGCTGCTCGACGCCGCTGCTCTACTACGCCAAGCCGAGCTGGTACCTGGCGACCTCGAAGCTCCGCGACGAGCTGCTGGCCGCCAACGAGCAGGTCACCTGGCATCCGCCGCACATCAAACACGGCCGTTTCGGCCGCTGGCTGGAGAACAACGTCGACTGGGCGCTGAGCCGCGAGCGCTACTGGGGCACGCCGCTGCCGGTCTGGCGCTCACAGGACGGCGAGGTCGTCAAGGTGATCGGCTCGCTGGCCGAGCTCGAGCAGCTCTCGGGCGTCAAGCTCGACTACCCGCACCGCCCCTACGTCGACGACGTCGTGATCACGGACCCCGGCAGCGGCAAGGAGCTGCGCCGCGTCCCGGAGGTGATCGACGTCTGGTTCGACTCCGGCTCGATGCCGTTCGCCCAGCATCACGCGCCGTTCGAGAACGCCGAGCTGCTCGCCGAGTCCTGGCCCGCCGACTTCATCTGCGAGGCGCTCGACCAGACCCGCGGCTGGTTCTACTCGCTGCTCGGCGTGTCGGTGCTGCTGGGCGACGGCAACCCCTACCGCAATGTGATGTGCCTCGGCCTGATCCTCGACGAGGACGGCCAGAAGATGTCGAAGTCCAAGGGCAACATCGTCGAGCCGTTCAGCGTCATCGACCGCTACGGCGCCGACGCGCTGCGCTGGTACTTCTTCAGCTCCAAGCAGCCGTGGGACGGATATCGCTTCTCGACCGAGCAGATCGCCGAGGGCGTGCGGCTGTTCCTGAAGACGCTGTGGAACACCTACGGCTTCTACGTCCTCTACAGCAACGCCGCGGCGGCGAACCCGGGCACAGAGCACAGCCCGACCGCGAGCGAGCTGCTGCTCGACGACTGGATCCGCTCACGGCTGGCGGCGACGGTCGCCGAGGCCGGCGACGCGCTCGAGGCCTTTGACGCCACGACCGGCGCACGCGCGCTGACGACCTTCGTCGACGATCTCTCGAACTGGTACGTGCGCCGCGGGCGCCGTCGCTTCTGGGACGCCGATCCGCAGGCGTTCGCCACGCTGCGCGACTGCCTGGTGACGGTCGCCAAGCTGCTGGCCCCCTACTGCCCGTTCGTCGCCGACGAGATCTACGACAACCTCGACGGCGGCGAGCCGTCGGTGCACCTGACCGACTGGCCGGCGGCCGGTGAGCGCGACCTCGGGCTGGAGGTCGCGATGGCGACCGCACGGCAGGCCGTGACGCTCGGGCTGCGGGCGCGCGCGAGCGCGAAGGTCGGGCTGCGCCGGCCGCTGCGCGAGGCCGTGATCGTCGCCACCGGGCTTGAGCGCGAGGCGCTCGAGCGGCTGTCGGAGATCGTCCGCGACGAGCTCAACGTCAAGTCGCTGCGGTTCGCCGATGACGCCGACGAGCTCGGCTCCTATGAGCTCAAGCCCAACTACCGCGAGCTGGGTCCGCGCTTCGGTCGCGCGATGCCGCAGCTCGCGGCCGCGGTCGCCGCGCTCGACGCCGCCCACGCCGTCGCGACCGTCCGCAGCGGCGCCACCGTCAACGTCAGCATCGACGGCCACGAGCACCATCTCGGCGCAGGCGACCTGCTGATCGGGCTGCAGCCGCTCGAGGGCTTTCAGGTCGAGCGCGAGGCGGCCCATGCCGTCGCGCTCGACCTCGAGATCGACGAGGAGCTGCGCCGCGAGGGCCTGGCGCGCGAGCTCGTGCGCACGATCCAGAACGCGCGCAAGCAGGCCGGCCTCGAGATCTCCGACCGGATCGCGCTGACGCTGTCGGGTGACGAGGAGACGCTCGCGATCGCCCGCGAGCACGCGGCGATGATCGCCGGCGAGGTGCTGGCGACGAGCACCGACTATGAGCCCGCCGCGGCACTGCGGGTCGGAGTCGTACGCGCATAGGCCGCGCGCCGGCCGAGGCTATGGTTGAGCAATGAAGCTCTCAGCCGACCTTGAAGCCGCCTTCAACGAGCAGATCACGCTCGAGTTCGAGTCCTCGATCGCCTACCGGCAGCTGGCTGTCGAGATGGACGTACGCGACCTGCCAGGGATGGCGGCCTGGCTGCGGATCCAGGCCGACGAGGAGATCGTCCACGCCCACAAGTTCATCGACCATCTCGTCGACCGCGACAACCACGCGCGGATCGGCGCGATCGCCGCGCCCGCGACCGACATCGACTCGGTGCCGGCCTGCTTTCAGGCCGCGCTCGCGCACGAGGAGAAGGTCTCCGAGGCGATTCGTGAGCTCTACCGCCGCACCGAGTCGGCCGGCGACCTCGACTCGCGCCCGCTGCTCAACTGGTTCGTCGATGAGCAGATCGAGGAGGAGTCGACGGTCAGGGAGATCCTCGGCCGGCTGGCGCTGATCGGCGATGACGGCCTCGGTCTGCTCAAGCTCGACGAGGAGCTCGGCGCGCGCGGCGCGGTCTGACTAGCACGTCGCAGATCGACCGGAGGGAGAGCTGCGGCGCCGAGGGGCGTCGACCCCGCCCCGCCGACCTGTCGCTCTCGTCCTGCCGCCTGCCGTGGGTACGGCTTTGCCGTACCCACAAGTTGATCGGCGAAGCCGATCAACCAAGTACCGGCGCCAGCTCCTCCTCGAGCCGCCGCTTCGGCTTGGCGCCGATGATGCGCGCCGCCTCGGCACCGTTCTTGAAGACGATCATCGTCGGGATCGACAGCACCTGGTAGCGGCCCGCGGTGCTCTGGTTCTCGTCGGTGTTGAGCTTGACGATCCGCAGGTCGTCACGCTCGGCGGCGATCTCCTCGAGCACCGGCGCGACGGCGCGGCAGGGGCCGCACCACGGCGCCCAGAAGTCGACGAGCACGGGCGTCGTGGACTCGAGGACCTCACTCTGGAAGCTGTTGTCTGTGACGTCGATGATCGATCCGGCCATGGCCTTGCTGTCTCCCTCGGACTCGCGAGTTGCGGTCCTCTGAACGATAGACCACCCGGTCACCGGCCGGCCGCCGCGGCCACGATCTCAGGCCAGAAGCGCGTCTCGATGTAGGCGGCGAGCACCAGCATCGGGATCGCGATCGTGACCGTCACGATCGTCGCGGCCAAGAGGTGATCCCACTCTCCTCGCCGGCTCGCGATCAGCCAGGCCGCGAGCGGCAGGAACAGCGCGGTCAGCTCGATCAGTGCGTGCGGCAGCACGGTCAGCACGAGCTCGTTGACCGGCAGCCCGAGCTGCCAGGACATGTCGCTGAGGATCGAGCCCAGGATCCATGCCTGCGTCGACAGCGAGAACAGGGTCGCGGCGGTCACGAACAACATCGCGAAGCGGCCCGCGTGGTCGTGGACGGCGCGCCAGCGCGGTCCGTAGCGCTCGGCCTCCAGCGGCAGCGAGCTGCCGGCGATGAAGCCTGCCACGCAGGCCATCGCGTGCAGTGCGAGCACCAGCCCGTTGCGCAGCAGCACCTCGCCCATCGATGCCGAGAACAGCCGGTGGACCGTGGTGTCCGGCGTCACGAGATGGCCGACGAGCGTGACGGCGACGAGCAGCAGCAGCGCTACTGCAAGGGCACCGGCGAACCAGGGCACGAGGGTCCGCCAGCGTGCGGCGTGCCAGGAAGCGAGCGTCGATCGTGTGCGGCGCAGCCCTTCGACGACGACGAGGTCGGGACTCATCGTCCCTGAGGTCGGCCGCGGGCCGTGGCGGTTGACGGCGGCCGCCAGGCGCCGCGCAGGCGCGGTACCAACAGCATCGCCTCGAGTGCGATCGCCGGCGACATCTTCGAGCTGCCGTGGACCCGGTCGCGGAAGACGATCGGCACCTCGACGACGCGGAACCCGGCCCGGACGGCGCGGTTGGTCAGCTCGACCTGGAACGCATAGCCCTTGGCGCGCACAGAATCGAGCTCGATCGCCTGCAGGACCTCGGCGCGAAAGCACTTGAAGCCGCCGGTCAGGTCGCTGACGCGCAGTCCGAGCATCACCTGCGCGTACAGCGATCCGCCACGGCTGATGAGCCGTCGCAGCACGCCCCAAGCGGCGATCGAGCCGCCGCGCGTGTAGCGCGAACCGAGCGCCAGGTCGGCGCCGTCATCGACGACGGCTGCCAACAGCCGCTCGAGGTCGGCGGGATCGTGCGAGAAGTCGCTGTCCATCTCGAATACGAACCCGGCGCCGCGGTCGAGCGCGTGCCGGAAGCCCGCGAGGTAGGCCGGGCCGAGCCCCTCGCGCACCGGCCGGTGAAGCACCTCGACGCCGTCCAGCTCGGCGGCCAGAGCATCGGCGATCTTGCCGGTGCCGTCGGGCGAGTCGTCGTCGACGACGAGGATCCGGTGCGAGAGCGCACGCGCGGCCGTCGCCGGACCGAGCACCGCATCGGCGGCGCGCACGATCGCCGCGAGGTTCTCGGCCTCGTTGTACGTCGGCAGAATCAGCCATGCGTCGCCGGCCATCGGGTCCGGGGAGTCTAGGCTGGGCACAGCCCGTGTCCTTCGCCCCATCCAACCAGGCGATCGCCGATGCGCTGACCGAGCTCGGCGATCTCTACGAGCTCGACGGGGCCAACGTCCACCGCGTGCTGGCCTATCGCAAAGCGGCGAAGGTGGTCGCCGAGACGCCCCAGTCGGTCACGGAGATGGTGCGCACCGGCACCGTCACCTCGCTGGAGGGAATCGGCGCGACGCTGGCCGAGAAGCTGACCGCGCTGATCGAGACCGGCACGATCCCGGCCGCGCAGCGGCTCCGGGCGCAGTATCCGCCGGGCCTGCTCGCGCTGACGCGGCTGCCAGGACTGGGCCCCAAGCGCGCCCGTCTGCTGCAAGCAGAGCTCGGGGTCGACTCGCTCGCCGCGCTCGCGCGGGCGGCCCGCGCCGGCCGCCTGCGGACCGTCAAGGGGCTCGGCCCGAAGTTCGAGCAGGCGATGCTCGACGCGGTCGCGGCCGCAGAGTGCGCCGGTGGCGACGGCGAGCAGCGGCTGCTGCTGCCATGGGCGGTGCAGATCGCAGATCAGCTCTGCGCAGCGCTGCGCGCTGCCGGCTGCGGCGTGATCGAGGTCTGCGCAGCGGGCTCGATCCGGCGCGGCGCCGAGACCGTCAAGGACATCGACATCGTCGCATCGGCCGGCGATCCGGCCCGGGTCGCCGCGGCACTCGCGGGGCTCGAGCTGATCGACGCGCAGACGGCGTCGGCACCCGGCGAGCACGCCGCCCGTGCGATGACGCACGCCGGCATCCCCGTCGACCTGCGTGTCGTCACGCCCGATCGCTTCGGCAACCTGCTGCAGCACTTCACCGGCTCTAAGGCCCACAACACGCGGCTGCGCGAGCAGGCGGTCAAGGACGGCCTGCACGTCAGCGAATATGGGATCACCGACGACGCCGATGGCACCGTCACCCGCTGCGCGACCGAAGCGGAGGTCTACGCCCGGCTCGGTCGTCCGTACATCGAGCCCGAGCTGCGCGAGGATCGCGGTGAGCTCGAACCCGGCTGGCGGCCGCCGGTACTCGTCGCCGAAACCGACCTGCGCGGCGAGCTGCACTGCCACACCCGGCTCTCCGACGGGCGCGGGACGCTGGAGGAGATGGTCGCCGCGGCCCGCGAGCGCGGGCTCTCCTATCTGGCGATCACCGACCATTCGGCGACCCATGGCTTCGGCAACGACGTTCAGCCCGATGCCCTGCGCGAGCAGGCCGAGCGCGTCCGTGAGCTGAACGCCCGGTTCGATGACCTCGAGCTGCTGATCGGCACCGAGACCAACATCCTGCCCGACGGTAGCCCCGACTACGACGACGAGCTCCTGAGCGAGCTCGACTGGGTCGTCGGTTCGGTCCACACCCGGTTTGCGATCGGCAGCGAGGCGATGACGGCGCGGCTGATCGCGGCGGCCGAGCATCCGTGGATCGACTGCATCGGCCACCTCACCGGCCGGCGGCTGCTGAAGCGCGAGCCCTACGCGCTCGATGCCGGCGCGGTGATCGCCGCGGCGGCACGGACCGGGACGATGCTCGAGATCAACGGCGCGCCCGAGCGCCGCGACCTCAACGAGGTTCACGCCCGCCAGGCGCATGCCGCGGGCGTCAAGCTCGTGATCACCACCGACGCCCACGGCCCCGACGCGCTGCTGACCGGGCCGCGCTGGGGCGTCCTGACCGCCCGCCGCGCCGGCCTCGGCCCGGATGCGATCGTCAACACGCTGCCGTGGAGCGAGTTCGCGCCGCTGCGCAAGCGGGCGCGGCCGTGACGTTCATGCTCAGGCCGGGGCGATGTTGAGCCCGGCCTCGAGCGCGGCGCGGCGCAGCTCGGTATCCCAGCTGACAACGGCCGTCGTCCTGGTCGCGACCAGCGTCGCGGTCGCCAGGTGGATCGCGTCGTAGCCGCGCAGGCGGTGGCGGTCGGCGAGCGCGCCGGCCTGCCGCGCCAGCCGCTCGTCGACGTCGACGAGGTCGAACTGCCGCAGCTCGTAGTCCAGCCTGTGAACTGCCCGCAGCCTCGCAAGGTCGTCGATTCGCCGGTCTCTGTGCGCAGCCGCGATCGCGGCTCTGCCCTCGGCGTGGATTGTGGCCGACGAGACGGCGATCGGCGCCTCGAGCAGGAGCTCCAGCGCCGTATCGCTCTCCGGCTCGTTCAGTAGGAGCTTCACGACCGCGGAGGTGTCGAAGTACTGCACCCCGCCCATCAGCGCTCGATGAACTCCGAGACGGTGCCGCCGCCGGTGATCGGGATCAGATCCTCGGCGAGGATCGGCGTCCGCGGACGGGTCGCCCGCCGCAGGATCCCGCGTCGCTCGAGCTCGATCAGCGGGTCGGGCTCGTCGATCGGCACCAGCCGCGCGACCTGCTTGCCGCGCATCGTCACGATCAGCTCCTCGCCCGCGGCGGCGCGCTTGACGTAGCGGCTGAGGTTGCTGTTCAGCTCGCGGATGCCGACCTCGCGCTTGGCTGGGCCTGAGCCTTGTTGCTTCATACGAACGATGATAGTGGCAACAATGTTGCGGGTCTACCCGCGTTTGAGCAGCGCGGGCAACAGCTCTGCGGCGACGATGCTGTCGACGGCGTTTCTGCGGAACGGCGCGATCGCCGCCAGCGCGCGCTCGCCGTAGCCGGCGTCGCCGTCGTCGAGCGCGGCGCGCAGAGCGGCGCGCAGACCGTGCGCCGGAACGACCCAGCCGAGCCCGGCAGCGAGCAGCGGCAGCGCCGCGTAGGGGCCAGGCGCCGGCGTCGTGACGACGCGGCAGCCGTCGGCGAGCGCCTCGAGCTGCGCGAGCCCGTAGTCCTCGCGGCGTGGTGCGGTCACGTAGACGCGGGCCCGGCGCAGCAGCGCACGGAAGTGCTGCGGCTCGAGCGGCCCTGTGTAGCTGACTCCCTCCTCAGCCGGTGCCGACAGGCCGGCGACGACCAGTTCCTCTCCCGGCCGGCGCGCCGACCGCCACGCTGCGAGCACCGTGTCGAGCCCCTTCTTGACCGGGTCGGCGGCATAGGTGATCGCCGCGATGTCACGCCGGCCGTCGGCGGCTCCGGACGGCTCGACGGCCACCGGGACGACCAGCGACGGGGTCGGCGGCGATCCGGCCTCGGTCAGCGCACCCGCCGACTGCGCGATCAAGAGCGGCGCCTGCGCCAGCCGCGAGCGCTCGACCGGCCGCTGCCAGATCCCGTGGCGGCCGGGCCGGTTGCCGGCCGCCGGTGCGTCGAAGCGGATCGCACCGGGCCGCGGCCAGCGCAGCGCGGCGGTCGTCGTGCAGTAGACGATCGCCCGCGGTGTCAGCCGGTCGAGCGCCGCGATGGCCGCACGTCGTGCCGCCGTCGCCCACATCCAGTCGGTCGCCGCGAGCGTGCGGACCTCGCGCGGGCGCGCCGCGAACACCAGCTCGACCTCGGCGCCGGCGCGTCGCATCGAGTCCGCCAGCGCCTCGTCGGCGGTCCGCAGGCCGAACGTCGAGCCGAGCCCGACGATCAGCACGTCAGGGGCGCGGGTCACCGACCGCGTCCATCCGCTCGCGCCTGAATCCAGGCAGCCGCTCGAGCCTGATCCGGCGCACCGGCGAGGTCCTGACGAGGTAGAACGTGACGCCGTCGCGCTCCTCGATTGCGGTGACGGCGCTCGCCTGGTGCCGCCAGGCGAGCGCCCAGATGATCGTCGCGCCCGCGACAAGCGCCGGCACCTGGGGGCCGACGACGCGGCAGACCGCGATCGCGACGAGGACGACCAGCAGGATCGGCCAGACCCGGTTGAGCAGCATCGCGCCGGGCCGGATCTCGGGCATCATCGTCGCGGCTCGCGAGTCGGCGAGCAGCCGTGAGACCGGCGGGCTGGCCTCGTGATGGCGGCTGAGCCAGAGCCCGGCGAGCACGCAGAGCGCCCAGAAGCCGGTCGCGATCTCGGCCAGCCGGTCGGCGCCCTCCGCACCGGCGGCCAGCAGCGTGACGATCATCAACGCCGATGCCGCGCCCGCGCAGAGCAGCACGGTCGCCCGCAGCAGGTCGGTGAACCGCACTCAGCCGGCCTCCGCAAGATGCTCGAGCAGACCTCGCACCGCCGCGGGGCCTTCGAGCTGCGCATCGGCGGCCTCGATCAGCTCGGGCGGGGTCTCGCCGGAGCAGACCGCCAGGCAGACGGCGTGGCTCAGCCGGCCCCGGTCACGGAGATCGTGCAGCGCGGTGAACGCATCGAGGTCGGTGCGGTCGTCGCCGGCGTAGAGCGCGGCCGTGATCTCCAGCCGGCCGTCGAGCAGGAGCCGGACACCGTCACCTTTGGTGACGGTGACCGGAGCTCTGACCTCCAGCACCATCCGTCCGTGGTGGGTCGCGAGGCCGGCCGCGGCCGCCTCCGCAGCCAGCTGTGCGGCGTAGCGCTCGGCATCGGCGGCGTGGGCGCTTCCGCGCCAGTGGAAGGCGTAGATCGTGTCCTTGTCCTCGCCGCGGATCTGAAGCTGCGCGATCTCGGTCCTGCGCATCACCGCCTGTGCGAATCGCTGAACGGCGTCACGGTGGGCGGCCACCTCCGGCAGCACCTCGGCCTTCGTCGCACCGCTCGGCAACAGCTCGGCGCCGTGGCTGCCGATGTAGTCGACTGACCCCAGTGCCACGATTCGCCTGGCCGCCTGCGCCTGCCGTCCGCTGACGCAGGCGACGAGCCCGTAGCGGCGGGCGATCGTGATCAGCGGCCGGCGTGTCAGGTCCGGGACGTGGGCATCGCCGGCGCGGGGAACGATCGGCGCCAGCGTGCCGTCGACGTCGAGCAGGATCGCGGCGTGTCCGCTGTCGGCGATCAGCGGCGCGAGCAGCGACTCGTCGACTGTTGTGAGCGGCACGGCGCCTATGATCGCAGCCATGACGCCGATCGACGGCCAGGCACTGCGCGGCGGCTCGCGCAGTGCTCGCCTGGCGGTCGTCGCGGTCGGCGCCGGCCTCTTCAGTGGGTTGTTCGGGGTCGGCGGCGGTGTCGTGATCGTCTCGCTGCTGATCCTGCTGCTCGGCTATGAGGCGCGCGCGGCCGCCGGCACCTCGCTGGCGGCGATCGTGCTGATCGCCTGCGCGGCGGCGCTGACCCACGGCCAGTACGGCAACGTGCGCATCGGCACCGCCCTGCAGATCGGCCTGCCCGCCGTCGCAGGGGTGCTGATCGGCACCGCCGTCCAGCAGCGTGTTCATCCTGCGGTGCTCAAGCCGGCCTTCGCGCTGCTGATGGTCGTCTCGGCCGTGCTGATGGTGGTGCACGGGTGACGGTCGTGGCGCTAGGCGTCCTGGCGGGGTTCGTCGCGGGTTTCTTCGGCGTCGGCGGCGGGATCCTGTTCGTGCCCGCGCTGACGCTGGCGCTCGGGATGGGAGCGGTCGAGGCCGAGGCGACCTCGTTGATGGCGATCATTCCGGTTGCGATCGTAGGCACGATCAGCCAGCACCGTTACGGCAACGTCCGCTTCCGTGATGCGCTCCTGATCGGGGTGCTTGCGGCGCCGGCGGCCCTGCTCGGCGTCGTGATCGTCAACCATCTGCCCGAGCACGCGGTGCGGATCGCGTTCGCCGCGCTGCTGGTCTTCACCGCCTACAGGCTCG
>CAZYMM010000024.1:0-2236 GCA_964648515.1 uncultured Conexibacter sp. | reverse complement strand
GTGAACTCGCGCGTCTTGCCGAGGTCGTGGACGAGCGCCGCGGTCAGCAGCAGGTCGCTGTCGAGGCGGACGTGCAGCCGGCAGACCTCGAGTGCGAGCGTGCCGACGGCGACGGTGTGCTCGAGCAGCCCTCCGAGATAGGCGTGGTGGCCGGTCCTCGTGCATGGTGCCAGCCGCCACTGCGCACGCAACTCACCATCAGCCAGCATCGCGCCGAGCAGCTCGCGGTAGCCGGCGTCGTAGACCTCGCCCGAGAGGTGCTCGAGGAAGCCGTCGAGCTCGTCGAGGTCGCGGTATGCCCTCGGCAGGAAGCTCGCTGCTGCTGCGGCGTCGCCGGGATCGACCCGCGTGATCGCATCGAGCTCGATCTGCAGCTCGTCGCGAAAACGCCGCGCCCGGCCGGAGATCCGGACCAGGTCACCGCGGTCGAAGCGGCCGGCGAGCACATCGGCACGCTGGAAGGCGCGGGCGGCGATCGTGCCGGTGCGGTCGCGCAGCTCGACCGCCAGGTAGGGGCTGCCGCTGCGGGTGCTCAGGCGCTCCTTGCGCGTGCAGGCGAAGACCCCCTCGGTGAGGTCGCCGTCGCGGATCGTCGCGACCGTCGGCTGCCCGGAGGCGGTGGTCATCGCAGCGATGATCGCGGCCCTGTCGGATGGTCGCCGGGGCCGGCAGCGCCCGCTACCCTCTCGCGGGATGGGGCCTCTCATCTGGGAGAACCGTCCGGAGCGTCTTCGCAGTCCGGTCTTGGTGAGCGCTTTCACCGGCTGGAACGACGCCGGTGATGCTGCATCCGCGGCGCTGCGCTACTTCGGCGCCGCCGTCGACGCGTATCGCGTCGCGCACGTCGACCCTGAGGAGTTCTACGACTTCCAGGAGACGCGGCCGCGCGTCCAGATCAGCGAGGGCGCCGCGCGCGAGGTCTGCTGGCCGACGGTCGAGATCCATGCTGCAGAGCTGCCGGGTGCGCCTGGTGATCTGCTGCTCGTCTCCGGCCCCGAGCCCAACTACCGCTGGCGCGGCTTCTCGCAGATCGTGGTCGGCTTGGCCCACGAGTATCAGGCGCGGCTCGTGATCTCGATGGGCGCGCTGCTGGCCGACGTGCCGCACAGCCGGCCGGTCGCGATCAACGGCATGGCCTCCGACCCGGCACTTGTCGACAGGCTCGGCGCGCTCTCGACCAACTACGAGGGGCCGACCGGGATCACCGGTGTCGTCCACGCCGCCTGCCACGACGCCGATCTGCCGTCGGCCTCGCTCTGGGCGAGCGTGCCGCACTACGTGGCCGCGGCGCCGAACCCGAAGGCCGCGCTCGCGCTCGTCCAGCGGCTGGCGCTGCTCGTCGGCGTCGAGATCGACGTCGCCGAGCTCGAGGACGCCTCGGCCGACTACGAGCGGCAGGTCTCGCTGGCGGTCCAGTCCGACGACGACGTGCGTGAGTTCGTCGCCCGCCTCGAGCGCGCAGCGGAGCTTGAAGACGCCGAGCTCGAGCTACGCCAGGGAACGCACGAGGACCCGTTGCAGCTCCCCGACGGCGAGGTGATCGCCAAGGAGTTCCAGCGCTTCCTGCGCCAGCAGGGATCCGAGTAGCCCGCCTCTCAGTGCTCGGCCGCCGGGCAGGCGAGCTGGTAGTCGCACATCGAGCAGGCGGCGAACGACGGCGTCGGCTCGAAGTTCTGCGCGCCGATCCCGGCGGCGACCTCGCCGACGATCTCGCCGATCCAGGCCTCGTCAGCGGCGCCCTCGGGCAGCGGCACCTTGAGGTCATCGAGGACGTACAGGTAGGCCTGGCTGGAGGCCGGCAGATCCCAGGCGCGGCGGGCAGCGACCGCATAGAGAGCCAGCTGCACGTCGTCGCGCAGGTCCTCGGCGGTCCGTGGCCGGCCGGTCTTGTAGTCGATCAGCTCGTAGCCTCCGCCCGGCAGCCGATCGATGCGGTCGACCCGCCCGCGCAGCGTGTGGGCGCCGAGCATGAACCTGAACGAGCGCTCGAACCAGACCGGCTCGACGTCCTCGGCGTGGAAGCGTTCGTGATACCGGCGCAGCGCGTCCTCGGCCTTGCGCCAGAGCTGCACCTCCTCGTCGGTCGCCCAGCCGAAGCCGGCCCGGCGCCAGCTGACGTCGAGCAGGCCGAGCAGGCCTTCGAGCGCGCGCGGCCGGGCCGGCGAGTCCGGGTCTGCGGCATGGAAGCGCTCGAGCACCTGGTGGATGACGATCCCGAACCGCTGGTTGATCGTCG
>CAZYMM010000023.1:0-22322 GCA_964648515.1 uncultured Conexibacter sp. | reverse complement strand
GATCGTCGCGCCGACCTTCTTCTGGACCGGCTTAGCCGACGCAAACGACGGCAGGACGATCAGGGCGGCAACCACCAAGAACGGCACCGCCAGTACGACATGAACCCTTGACCAGTTGATCATCGCCGCAGCCTGCTGCCACCGGGCACCTTACGAGGAGCGCAGATCGTAACAGCTGTCAACAGCTGTGGAAAGGCCATGTAGGGACCCGCGATCGTGCGCCCCGGCCATGGCGAGACCCGGATTCGAACCGGGGACACCACGATTTTCAGTCGTGTGCTCTACCAACTGAGCTATCTCGCCGCGGCGGCACAGGCTAGCGATGCAGGCACGGCGACGAGGTGCGGCAGCGACGGCTCGGTGCCACAAGGACGACGAGACGTCGCAAGCGGCACAATCCGCCGATGCCCGCGCCGGCCCGCCAGCTCTCCTCGCTCGACGTGCAGTTCCTGCTCGACTCCGATCGCAACTACGGCCACGTCGGCTCGGTCGCGATCCTCGACCCGAGCACCGCCGGAGGCGACTTCACAATCGAGCGGATCCGCGAGCTGGTGCTGAAGCGGATCCATCTCGTGCCGCCGTTCAGCCAGCGGCTGCAGCGAGTGCCGCTCGACCTCGACTGGCCCTACTGGGTCCCCGACGAGCACTTCGACATCGGCTACCACTGCCGCGAGCTTGCCCTGCCCAAGCCCGGCTCGATGGCACAGCTCTCCGAGCAGGTCGCGCGGATCTACTCCCGCCGGCTCGACCAGGGGCGCCCGCTCTGGGAGCTCTACCTGATCCACGGCCTGCGCAAGGGCCGCGTCGCGCTCGTCAGCAAGATCCATCACGCCGCCGTCGACGGGATGTCGGGCGGCGAGATCATGACGATCCTGTTCGACCTGACGCCCGAACCGCGCGAGGTCGACCCGCCCGCGCCGGGCAGCTTCGACGGGACCGTACCGAGCGGCGGCGAGCTCGTTCACCGCGCGGTGCGCAACCTGCCGAAGGCGCCGCTGCGGGCCGCCGACCGGCTCGGGCGGCTGCTGCCCCACATCGACGTCGTGCCGTCGGTCTTCGGCCTGCCCGGCGCCGAGCAGCTCAGCCGCGGGCTCTCCAGGATCCGGCGCGCGGTCGGAATCGAGGACCCCGCGCAGATCGTCGCCCGGCCGCGGATACGCCCGCCGCGCGGCGCGTACGACGGGATGCTCTCGCCGCACCGGATCTTCGGCTTCGGGTCGATCGCGCTCGGCGACGTCAAGACGATCAAGAACCACCACGGCGTCAAGGTCAACGATGTCGTCGTCGCGATCACCGCCGCCGCGCTGCGCGAGCACATGCTCGCCCACCAGATGCTGCCCGACCGCCCGCTGGTCGCGATGATCCCGGTCTCGGTCCGCGCACCCGACGAGTTCGGCACGTTCGGCAACCAGATCTCGCTGATGCTGGTCGCGATCCCGACCGACGTCGATGATCCGGTCAAGCGGCTCAAGGCCGCCGCCGCCGAGCTGGCCGACGCCAAGGAGCGCCACCATGCGCTGCCGGCAAAGGCGCTGCGCGACGTCACGAAGTTCATCCCGCCAGCGGTCCACCAGCGCGCGTCGCGCGCGGTGCTCGGCCTCTCGCGCGTCGGCCTGACCGCGCCCTACAACCTCGTGATTTCCAACGTGCCCGGCCCGCCGGTCGATCTCTACAGCGCCGGCGCGCACCTCAAGGCGCTCTACCCGCTGTCGATCATCCTCGACGGCGCAGGGCTCAACGTGACCGTCATGTCCTACAAGGACACGATCGACATCGGCATCACCGCCGACCGCGAGCAGACCCCCGACGTGCAGTCGATCGTCAGCGGCATCGGCCGTGCGACCGCCGAGCTGCTCAGCTCTGTGTCGGGAAGCTGAACGACGCGCCCTCGGCCTCGCTGGCCGTCGGCCAGCGCGTCGTCACCGCCTTCGCGCGCGTGTAGAAGCGCACGCCCTCGCGGCCGTGGATGTGGGTGTCGCCGAACAGCGAGTCCTTCCAGCCGCCGAAGCTGTAGTAGGCCATCGGCACCGGGATCGGCACGTTGATGCCGATCATCCCGACCTCCACGCGATGCTGGAACTCGCGCGCGGCGTGGCCGCTGCCGGTGAAGATCGCCGTCCCGTTGGCGTAGTCGCAGCCGTTGATCAGATCGATCGCCTCGTTCAGCGACCCGGCCCGGACGATCGACAGGAGCGGCCCGAAGATCTCGTCGGTGTAGAGCCCCATCTCCGGGGTGACGTGATCGACGATCGACGGGCCGATGAAGAAGCCTTCGCCCCAGCGCTCGTGCTCGCGGCCGTCGAGCACGACCTCGGCGCCGGCCGGCGCGCCCGCAAGGTAGGAGCCGACACGGTCGCGTGCCGCCTGAGTGATCAGCGGGCCCATCTCCGAACCGGCGGCGGTGCCCGGGCCGACCGTGATCTGCCTGGCCCGCTCCTGCAGCGCGGCGACCAGCCGGTCGCCGGCGTCGCCGACGGTGACGACGACCGAGATCGCCATGCAGCGCTGGCCGGCCGAGCCGAAACCGGCCGACACGAGCTGCTCGCAGACGTAGCCGATGTCGGCGTCGGGCAGCACGACGGCGTGGTTCTTGGCGCCGCCGAGTGCCTGCACGCGCTTGCCGGCGAGCGTCGCGCGCTCATGGATCGTGCGCGCGATCGCGGTCGAGCCGACGAACGACACCGCCGCGACACCGGGATGGTCGAGCAGCGCCTCGACCGCGACGCGGTCGCCGTGCACGACCTGGAAGACGCCGTCCGGCAGGCCGGCCTCGGCGTACAGCTCGGCGATCCGGTTGGAGACCGACGGCACCCGCTCGGACGGCTTGAGGATGAAGGCGTTGCCGGTCGCGATCGCGATCGGGTGCATCCACAGCGGCACCATCACCGGGAAGTTGAACGGCGTGATCCCGGCGCAGACGCCGAGCGGCTGACGGAACGACAGCGCGTCGATCCCGGTCGAGACCTGCTCGGAGAACTCGCCCTTGGTCAGCTCGGCGATGCCGCAGGCGAAGTCCGCGACCTCGAGCCCGCGCTGGACCTCGCCGCGCGCGTCGTCGAGCACCTTGCCGTGCTCGGAGCTGATGATCCGCGCGAGCTCGTCGATGTGCTGCTCGACCAGCGCGCGGAACCTGAACATCACCTTCGTGCGCTGGGTGATCGAGCGCCGGCCCCAGTCAGCGAAGGCCTCGGCGCCGCGACGGACCGCGGCGTCGACGTCGGCCGCGGTCGCGAACGCGACGCGCGCGGTCTGCTCGCCGGTCGCCGGGTCGAGCACCGGACCGGTGCGATCGGGCTCGGCGGCCGCGGCGGCGGAACCGGCGATGACGTGCGGGATCAGCGTCTCAGGCATCGTCCCCATCCTCGCACGCCGGCGGCCGTCACTACGGCACTGCCGGCCCGGCCGCCTTCTCCGCGGCGGCGTCCCCGTGGACGAACAGCGCCGGGTCGAAACGGCGCGTCCGGCGCCCGTACTCGATGTGCGATCCGACCCAGACCGAGACGACCCTGCCCGACGCGCTCTTGTACCAGCCGGGGCAGCCGGTCGTGAAGACCGTCCGCCCGAACCTCCGCGTGAGCTCGGCGTTGAAAGCGTCGTGGACGTCGCGGCGGACCTCGAGCGTGCCGCCCGCCGCCCGCAGATGCTCGACCGCCTGGCGAATGTAGGCGGCCTGGCGCTCGAGCAGGTAGACGATCGTGTTGGTCAGCGAGTTGGTGTTCGGGCCGTAGACCATGAACAGGTTCGGAAAGCCGGGCGCGGTCATGCCGAGATAGGCCTGCGGCCCGTCGCGCCAGGCCTCGTCGATCGCCAGCCCGTCGCGGCCGGTGACCGACATCGGCGCCAGATAGCGGTTGGCGGTGAAGCCCGTACACCAGATCACGATGTCGGCACCGAGCTCACGGCCGCCGGTCGTCAGCAGGCCGTCGGCGCTCATCCGCTCGATGCCCTCGCGGAAGACATCGACGTCGGGTCGCGCCAGCGTCCGGTACCAGTCGCGCGAGAGCAGGATCCGGTTGCAGCCGAGCTGATAATCGGGGATCGCGGCGGCGATCTTCTGCGGATCGCGCAGCACCGTTGCGATCCGGCGCTTGAGCCGCGCCTCCCAGAGCGCGCCGATCGGCCTGCTCCAGCGCAGCACGGCCGGGTAGCGCGCCTCGTACCAGAGCCAGGTCGCGTCGTGGTAGAGGCGCTGCAGCGAGCGGCGGCGCTCGATCCAGGCCGGACGCCAGTCCCACTTGCCGACGACCCAGGAGGGCGAGCGCTGCAACACGGTCAGGTGCCGCACCTGGCCCGCGATCGCCGGCACGACCTGGATCGCCGTCGCGCCGCCGCCGACGACGACGACGCGCCGGCCGCGCAGCTCGACGTCGTGGTTCCACTCGGCGGAATGGAACTGCGCGCCGGCGAACTCGTCCTGGCCGGGGACCTGCGGGATGTTCGGATTGCTGAGCTGGCCGGTCGCGCAGACCACGATCTCGGCCTCCGCCCGCTCGCCACCCGCGAGCGTCAGCGACCAGAGCGCGCGCTGCTCGTCCCAGTCAAGCGCGCTGACCGCGGCGCCGAACCTGATCCGCTCCCGGATGCCGTGCCGCACGGCGACATCACGCAGGTAGTCGCGGATCTCGGGCTGGGTGCCGAAGCGCCGCGACCAGTTGCCGTTCAGCTCAGATGAGAACTGGTAGGTCACCGACGGCACGTCGCAGGCGGCACCCGGATAGCTGTTGGCCTGCCAGACGCCGCCGACCTCGCTCGCGCGCTCGTAGATCGTGAACGTGCCGATGCCGGCGCGCTGCAGCTCGATCGCCGCTGCCAACCCGCCGAACCCCGCGCCGATGATCGCGATCCGCGGTTCGCTCATCGGCGGCAGTCTGCCAGCCCGTCAGCGCCCGGTCAGCGCCAGCGCCCGCGCGAACGCGGCGCGGACCTCGGCGTCGGTCCAGGGCACGGGGGCCTGGGTGATGAAGTAGTCGGCCTGGGCCAGTGCGGTCAGACGGTCGAGGTCCGCGTCGCTGACGCCGAGACTCGCGAGCACCGGGAAGTCAAGCTCGGCAAGCAGCCGGCGAACCCAGGCGACGGTCCGTGAGCCGTCGGCGGTGCCGTCTGCCGGCAGCCCGAGCACGGCGGCGATGCGCTCCAGCGCCTCGGGCACGTGCTGCTGCTCACGCTCCAGCGTCTCGGCGAAGACGAGCCCGATCGTCAGCCCGTGCGGGGCGTGGTACTCGCCGCCGATCGCCTGCGCGAGCGAGTGTTCGGCCGAGCAGTCGGAGATGTTCATCGTCAGGCCCGCCATCGTGGCGCCGCAGGCCATCGCCGAACGCGCGCCGCGATCCGATCCGTCGCGATAGGCGGCGACCAGCGAACCGCCGATCAGCCTCACCGCCTCGAGCGCGATCGCGTCGCCGATCGGGGTGCGGCACTTGGCGAGCATCCCGGCAATCGCCTGGGCCAGGGCGTCGAAGCCGGTGTAGGCCGTCATCTTGGGTGGGACAGACAAGGTCAGCTCGGGGTCGACGAGCGCGTGCTGGGCGCGCAGCGTCGGGTGCGCGATCCCAGCCTTGCGGCCGGTCTCCTCGTCGGTCACGACCGCCCCGCCAGAGACCTCCGAGCCGGTTCCCGCCGTCGTCGGCACCGCGACCAGCGGGATCGTGGGTTCGTCGAAGACCCGGTCTGACTGAAGGAATTCACCGAACCGCAGACCGCGCTGGACGCAGAGCCGCGCCGCCTTCGCGGTATCGAGCACCGAGCCGCCGCCGATCGCGACCACGATCTCGGCGCCGGCTGTACGGATAGCGCCGGCGGCCGCGTCGACCGCGGCGTGCGTCGGCTCGCCGGGGCCCTTGACGTGACGGGTCACGCCGGCGCCGATCGCGGCGACCGCGGCGGCGACGCTCGCGTTGGCCTCCTCCAGGCCGGCGTCGATGATCACGACCGTGCTGCGCGCGCCGTGCGCGCTGACGATCGCGCCGAGCTCGCCGGCGACGCCGTCGCCGAAGCGGATCCGCACCGGCAGGTGGTTGGAGAACGCGGGAATGGTCGGCATGGCGACCAATAAACCACGTCGCCGCCCGAACCGGGGGATTTTGTTCGCCGGTGCCGTAGCCTTCCTCCTCATGCCCGCCCGCAGATCGCTCCTCGCAGCGGCACTGGCGACGCTGGCCCTCGCCGGGTGCGGAGGCGGCGGACCGCTCAGCAAGGACGACTACAACAAGAAGATCGACGCGGCAGGCCAGGCGCTGGCGCGGTCGTTCGCGGGTCTCGGACCAGCGCTGAGCAACGCCCAGGACCAGACCAAGCTGAGCGAGAAGCTGAGCGCGGCTGGTGAGGCGCTGCGCGAGCAGGGCACCAAGCTCGGCACGCTTGAGCCGCCTGAAGACATCGCACAGGCCAACCGGCAACTCGCGGACGGGCTGACCAAGATGGGCGACAGCTACGACCAGGTCGCCAAGTCGATCCAATCCGGCACGATCTCGCAGGCGCTGCCCAAGCTCCAGGCGATCACGACATCCGAGGGCCTCGATCTCGTGCGCAAGGCGCTGACCACGATCAAGGCCAAGGGCTACAAGGTCTCCACACCAGGGAGTTGACACCGATGCGTGCCCTCAGACGACTGCTGACGATCTGCCTCGCAACGCTTGTGCTGCCGGCGACGGCGGCCACGGCGGCTCCCGCCAAGCCCGGCGCCACAACCGGCGGTGCGACGAGCGTGCTGACCCAGAGCGCGCGCGTCTCGGCCACCGTCAGCCCGAACGGCGCCGACACCACCTACTACTTCCAGTTCGGCACCACCAGCGGCTACGGCCAGACGACACCGCCGCTGACGGTCGCCGGCAGCGGCTCGCACAAGGTCTTCGCCGATCTGGCGGGCCTGACCCCAGCGACCAAGTACCACTACCGGATCCTCGCGTCGAACAGCGCCGGCGCGAGCACCGGTGCCGACCGCACGTTCACAACCCGCCGCCAGCCACTCGGCATCGACTTCGGTGCGCTGCCGAACCCGGTCCGGTTCGGTGGCGGGACGACGCTGCTCGGCCAGGTCACGGGCACCGGCAGCGCCGGCGCCAACGTCACGATCCAGGCACGGTCCTTCCCCTACACCGAACCGTTCCGGCCGGCCGGCAACACGCTCGTCGCCGACGGCCAAGGCCGCTTCTCGCTGCCGGTCCTGACGGTGCCGTTCGCGACGCAGTACCGGGCGGTCGTGGCCGGCAGGAGCACCAGCGCGATCGTCGGCGTCAGCGTCGTGCCGCGGATCAGCACGCAGGTCGTGACCCGCGTGCACCGCGGCGCGCGCGTGACCTTCCACGGTCTGATCACGCCGGCGCTGCCCGGCACGCCGATGGCGATCCAGCGTCGCAACAGCAAGGGCGGCTGGACCCTGATCGGCGGCATGGTGTCGCGCACCTACACGGCGGCCCGCTCGAAGTACCGCAAGCGCGTGCGGATCACCTCGACCGGCATCTACCGCGTCTACGCGGGCGTCAGCGACGGGCGCTTCGTGCCCGGCACCGGCCGCGAAGTCCGGATCGTCGCCCGGCGGTAGATACGCTCTGCGGTGCCCCTGTAGCTCAGCTGGTAGAGCACCGGACTTTTAATCCGTTGGTCGTGGGTTCGAGCCCCACCGGGGGCACCTCGTCATTGCCGTCCCGCCTGTTCTTGTGGATGATCTGACCCAGCTGACAACCACGTAGTTGTTCGATTTATGGTTCCGTCTGTGGTACCATACATCGATGGCATCGGAGGACCGCATCGCCAAGATCATCGCTCGAATGACGGCCGGTCCGGCCAACATCTCGTTCAGTGATCTCGTCAAGGTGTGCGACCACCACTTCGGTGCGCCGCGTCAGAAGGGCACCAGCCACAACGTGTATCGCACGCCCTGGGCGGGCGACCCCCGAGTCAACATCCAGAACGCGAAGGGCAAAGGCAAGCCGTACCAGGTGCGCCAAGTACTCGCCGCGATCGAGAAGCTCAATCAGGAGGGCCAGTGATGGATGCCAACCACTACACCTACCGCGTCGCGTGGTCGCCCGAGGACGACGCGTTCGTCGCGACCGTCGTCGAGTTCCCCTCTCTCTCGTGGGTTGCTGCGAAGCAGGCCGCCGCACTGACCGGGATCCGAAAGCTCGTCGCCGGCGTGCTCGAAGACATGGCCGGTACCGACGAGACCCCACCCGAGCCGATCGCACTGCGCCGCTACAGCGGCCAGTTCCGCGTCCGCGTCCCCGAACCTCTCCACCGCCGCCTTGCACGCGAAGCGGCCGAGCAGGGCGTGAGCCTCAACCAACTCGTCGTCTCGCGCTTGGCTGGCAGCTAGAGCAGCGCGATTCGCCCATCGTCGCAGACATGTATTTTCCAAGGGCCCCTTCGGACCCGTATCCGTTGGTCGTGGGTTCGAGCCCCACCGGGGGCACGGGCGGTTAGCTCAGCTGGTCAGAGCACTCGCTTTACACGCGAGGGGTCCTCGGTTCGAGTCCGAGACTGCCCATCATCCGGATGATCGTCGCGCGGCCGGTCGGCTGTGCGCAGTCGCGACCCGGATCGCACCGCGGGAGGCGACCGCCGCCGCCGCGATCGTCACCAGCGCGGCGAGCAGCACCGCCGCGCGCTCACCCGGCTGCCAGGTGCCGAGCGTGTCGCCGAGCGTGACCGCTGCGACCGGCACGCCGAGCTGGGCGGCGGTCAGCGCCGCGACCGCGAGCGGCTGCCCGGTCAGCGCGACGAGGCTGTGGACGAGCACGGCGGCCAGCCCGAGCACCAGGCCGAGCGCGATCGCCGACGGATGATCGGCGAGCTCGCGCAGATCGAGCGACGCACCGAGCCAGACGAAGAAGATCGGCGCGAAGAAGCCCTCGGTGATCGCGAACAGCTGCTTGGCGACACGGCGCGGCTCACCGACGCCGGCGACCGCGACCCCGAGGCCGAATCCCGCCAGCATCACCGAGACGTGAAGCAGCGTTGCGACCGCGGCCAGGCCGAACAGCAGCGCCAGCAGCGTGCGCAGCTCGATCGCCAGCTCGTGCTCCTCGGAGAGCTCGTGCAGACGCCGCCTGCGACCCGAGAGCTCGAAGCGGCGCAGCGCGGCGAACGCCAGCAGCACGAGCGCGACGAGGACCGCGATCCCGAGCAACGCCCGCGGCACGTGCGGCGGGTCGAGCACCAGCGGCAGCAGCACGATGCAGGCGGCGTCGGCGAGCGCGATCTGCGGCAGCATCGCCGCGATCGCCGGTGCCGTCAGCGGCGTCCCGGCGAGCAGCGGCATGATCACCCCGGCCGACGAGGACGCCATCAGCACCGCGTAGATCGCGCCGTGACCGTCGCCGAACAGCGCCGCGACGCCGAGCCCTGCACCGACCGCGAGGCCGCCCGCGAGCAGCGCGCGCAGGGCGCCGGTGCGCAGTCCGGAGCGCAGCACGCGCTCGCGCACCGGCACGTGCGAGCCGGCGACGAACATCACGAGCGCAAAGCCGGCCGAGGCCAGAAAGGCGAACGTCGCGTTGCCGGAGTCGAGCACCCGCAGGCCGGTCGCGCCGAGCCCGATGCCGACCGCCATCTCACCGATCACGACCGGCGCACGCAGCGTCCGCTGCAGCGAGAGCAGCGGGCCGAGCAGCGCAACCGCGCAGATCAGCGCAAGCTGGGCGAACGTCACCCGTGCATGCTCCGCGCGTCCTTGATCATCGGCCGACCCTAACCGCCCGGCGGTGGAAGGGTCCTAGACTGCGGGCGTCCGCGCCCCCATGGTGTAGCGGTCAGCACGCGAGCCTTTCACGCTCGAAGCAGGGGTTCGATTCCCCTTGGGGGTACTGGGCCGCAGGGGCTCAAGCGTCGGCGGGCCGCAGCACACGCACGACATCGGCGACGTTACGGAGGTCGGCCACGTTGCAGGTCAGCAGCGCGGCGCCGTGGACCTGAGCGGTTGCCGCGATCAGCAGTTCGACGTTGCGCGTCCGCGGCTGCGCCCCGCCACGACGGACACGGGCAGCCAGCCCGCCCCACGCCCGTGCGACATCACCATCGACAGGCAGCGGCGAGAACCGCTCCTCGATCGCCCCCAGTCGCGCCGCCCGTCGCTCGCGCTCCTCGTCGTCCGCTGCCACCAGCAGCCCGAAATGCAGCTCCCCGATCGAGACAGCGCTGATCGCTGTGTCAAACCCTGCCGGAATCTCAGCGCCGAGCAACACCGACGTGTCGAGCACGACACGCATCACTCAGCCGCCGTCGTGATCGCCGAGCTCGATGTCGAAGCCGGCGAGGTCGTCTTGCAGGCCCTGCGGCAGCGCAGTGCGCCAGACCGGGGCGAGCTGTTCGCTCGGCGCCCATCGCTTCGGACCGATCGGTCCGATCTGTGCGACCGGACGACCCGGAGACCGTCACGATCATCGTCTCACCGGCCTCGGCCCGCCTCAGAATCTCGCCGCTGGAGTCGCGAAGCTCCTTCTGCGGGATGGTCGCCATCGGATGATGGCAGCGATTCTGCTGCCTCAGCCGCAGGGGCTCAAACGGCGACAGGCAGGATCACGAACGCCGCGCCAGCGTCAACGCGAAACGATCACCGTCGTCGGTCCAGCGCTCGAGCGGCGCGAGTCCGGCGGCGGCGAGGTCGGCGTCGATCCGCTCGCCCGTGAACTTGGCCGAGATCTCGGTCAAGAGCTCCTCTCCGGCTGCGAACTCGACCTCCAGATCGAGCGCCGGGATCGTGACCGTCTGGTCGAGCCGCGACCGCAGGCGCATCTCGATCCACTGCTCGCTCTCGTTCCAGAGCGCGACATGCGCGAACGCACCGAGCTCGAAGTCGGCGCCGAGCTCACGGTTGAGCACCGCGAGCACGTTGCGGTTGAACGCGGCGGTGACGCCGGCGTCGTCGTCGTAGGCGGCCCGCAGCACGTCAGGGTTCTTGACGAGGTCGGTGCCGAGAAGCAGCGCGTCCTCAGCCCGCAACGTGGCGGCCAGCCGCCGCAGGAACGCGCGCCGAGGCCCCGGCAGCAGGTTGCCGATCGTCCCGCCGAGGAAGACGACCAGCCGCCGTCCGCAGCGCTTCGGCAGCGCACCGAGGCTGTGCTCGAAGTCGCCGACGATGCCGTGGACGGAGAGCCCCGGGTACTCCTCGGTCAGCTCGAGTGCGGTGCGCTCGATCATCTCGCCGTCGATGTCGAGCGGCACATACCGCCGCAGCGTCCCGGCATCGGACAGCGCGCTCAGCAGCACGCGCGTCTTGCTCGCGGTCCCCGAGCCGAGCTCGACCAGGCCGGCGGCACCGGTCATCTCCGCGAGCTCGCCTGCGCGGCGCACGAGGATCGAGCGCTCGGCCCGGGTCGGGTAGTACTCGGGCAGCTCGCAGATGCGGTCGAACAGCGCCGAGCCGCGCGCGTCGTAGAAGTACTTCGGCGGCAGCGTCCGCTGCCCGGCGGCGAACCCGGCCCGGACGTCGGCGGCGAGCGTGTCGACGGCCGGCGAACGGCGGTCGTCGATCGCGATCGCGCCGGCGGCCGTCACCGCTCTCCGTCCCACGCCAGCCGCAGGCCCGCGAAGATGTTCGTGCGCTGCGGCAGATCCCAGTTGCGGAACGTCGTCGTCGCGATCCGTCCGTCGGTCGCCCACGATCCGCCACGCAGCACGCGGTAGCCGTCGCCGAAGAAGACCTCCGAGTACTCGCGGTACGGGTGGGCGACGAAGCCCGGGTAGCCGCCGAACGGCGAGGACGTCCACTCCCAGACCTGGCCTGTCTGATCGAGCAGGCCGAGCGCGGCGGCGTGCTCCCACTCGAACTCGGTCGGCAGCCGTGCGCCGGCGGCGCGGGCGAACGCGTCGGCCTGAAACCAGGAGATGTGGCAGGCGGCGGCTCCGGGCGCTCCATCACGCTGCTCGCCGGTTGCCTCGTTCCACGCGAGGACGGAGACCGGACGCCGCCCGATCGTGAACGGTGCGAGCTCGCGCCGGTGACGCGGCCGCTCGTTGTCATAGGCGAACCCGTCGGGCCCGGCCCCGATCTCGACCTCGCCGCCGGGTACGGCGATCGCGTCATCGAGATCGCCGCCGCCCTGCGGATCGAACACAGGCTCGCCGTCCGGCAGCATCCCTGCCAGGAACATCGCCTGGCGCATCGTCTCGGTGTGCTGGAGTTCGTGCCGGATGACAAGCTCGACGATCTCCACGTCGCCGGGCTCGACCTCCCCCAGCGCGGCGAGCACCCGTGCGCGAACGTCGGCGAGCAGCGCGTAAGACTCGGCGGCACCGAGCAGCGACAGCTCATGGCGGGCGGCACGCGGCGTCTCGAGCGCGTCGTAGGTCGCCGCGAGCTCCGGCCGCAGCAGGCCGAAGCCGCGCAGGCGATGGCAGAGCCAGAGGTCCTCGAACATCGCGATGTGAGCGAGATCCCAGACCAGCGGTGAGAGGATCGGGTCGACCGGGCGCTCGAGCTCGGCGGCGCTCAGGTGCGAGACGAGCACCAGCGTCCGGTCACGAACACGGGCGAGATCGGCGTGAACCTCGGCGGATGAAGAGCCTGACCGCATGAACGGCGTGGCCCTGGGATACCACAGCAGCGGCTGCTCCGTCAGCCCCGGGCCATCGCCAGATCGCGCTCGATCGCCGTCGCCGTGTCGCGCAGGGCCGGCAGCAGGCGCTGGCGCATCTGGGTGACGGTCATCGTCGCTGCCGAGACCGACAGGTTGACCGCGGCCACGACAGCAGCGGCCGGATTGCGGATCGGCACCGCGATCGAGCGCAGCCCGATCTCGAGCTCCTGGTCGACGACCGCATGGCCGGAAAGCGAAACCTCGTCGAGCTCGCGCTCGAGCGCCGCGCGCGTCCTGATCGTGCTGCCGGTGACCGGCGTGAACTCGGCGAGGTCGAGGAACGCGGCCCGCGCCGCCGGGTCGAGCCCGGCCAGCAGCACCCGGCCCATCGAGGTCAGATGGGCCGGAAAGCGCGTGCCGACCGTGATTGCAACGGTCATGATCCGGCGCGTCGGCACGCGAGCTACGTAGACGACGTCGCTGCCGTCGAGGACCGAGACCGACGAGGACTCGTGTACGCGCTCGACCAGCGCGACGAGATGCGGCTGTGCGACCTCGGGCAGCGTCAGGCTCGACAGGTAGGCGTGACCGAGCTCGAGCACCTGCGGCGTCAACTCGAAGCGGGTGTCGCTGCGGCGGACGTAGCCGAGCCGCTCGAGCGTCAGCAGGAAGCGGCGCGAGGCGGCACGCGACAGACCGGTGGTGCGGGCGACGTCGCTCAGCGTCTGCGGCTCGGGGTCGCTGAGCGCCCTGATCACCGCGAGCCCGCGCTCGAGCGACTGGACGTAGCCGCTGTCGCGCGCGGACGGCTCTGTCACAACAGCGTCATGGGCAGGATCGCTCACACCACGTCCTCCAGGTGGTTTCGGATCAACCCGGCGACGGCCGCCGGGCGTTCGGCCATCGGCAGGTGAGCGGCAGGATCGAGCGTCGTGATCTGCGCGCCGGGGATCGCCGCCGCGAGCCGCTCGCTGTGCTCGGGCGGGATCGACTCGTCGCCGGCGGCGGCGACGAGGAGCGTGGGGACGGCGATCCGTTCGAGCTCGCTGCGCAGGTCGAGCCGCTCGAGCGCGCCGCAGCAGGCGGCGTAGCCGGCGGCCGGGCTGCTCAGCAGCATCGCGCGCAGGCCGGCCACGACGGCGGGATTGGCGGCGGCGAACGGCGGCGTGACCCAGCGGCTGACGACCGCGTCGGCGATCGGCTCGGTCGACCCGGCGGCGAGGACGGTCGCGGCGCGCTCGGACCAGGCGCTCGCGTTGCCGAGATGGGCGGCCGTGCAGCAGGGGATCACGGTCGTCAGCCGCCCGGGTGCGTTGGCGCCGAGCCAGAGCGCGACCATGCCGCCGATCGAGACGCCGCAGTAGGCGGCGTGCTCGATCTCGAGCCGGTCGAGCAGCGCGACGACGTCAGCGCCGAGATCGGCGATCTCGTAGGGCCCGGACGGGACCGGCGAGCCGCCGTGGCCGCGATGGTCGTAGCGGACGATGCGGAAGCGGTCGGCCAGCAGCGGCACGACCTCTGCCCAGAGCTCGGTCGTGGTGCCCAGCGAGTTTCCGAGCACGAGCACCGGCGCCCCGTCGGGCCCGTCGATCCGGTGGCCGACCGCGACGCTCACAGACACGCCGCGAGCCGATGGGTGTCGCAAGCGACCGGGCCTGTCGCCACGGCCGCATCGTTCCCGGCCCGACCGGATGCAGCAGGCTCAGGCGTGAGGGAAAGCGGCTCGCAGGTCCGCTCCGTTCTCGGCTCACTCACGTCTCCTATGCCTCCAATACGACTGCGAGTCCCTGGCCGACGCCGATACAGATCGCGGCCAGGCCGAAACCACCTCCGCGACGGCGCAGCTCATGTGCCAGACCGCCGAGGATCCGGACGCCGGAGGCTCCGAGCGGATGACCGATCGCGATCGCGCCGCCGTTCGGATTGACCTTCTCGGGGTCTAGTCCCTTC
This sequence comes from uncultured Conexibacter sp., assembly GCA_964648515.1. Taxonomy (GTDB): domain Bacteria; phylum Actinomycetota; class Thermoleophilia; order Solirubrobacterales; family Solirubrobacteraceae; genus Baekduia. The sequence goes on along the minus strand of CAZYMM010000023.1, from coordinate 7,857 downwards.
CACTGGCCGATGTCGGCCAGGCACTGCGAAGCGAATGCCTCGTTGAGCTCCACGACCGAGACGTCGTCCCAGCCGATGCCGGCACGGCGCAGCGCGATGTTCGCCGCCTCCACCGGCGCGATGCCGAAGACGTCCGGGTCGACAGCCGCGACGCCGCGGCCGGCGATCCGGGCCAACGGCTCGCGGCCGGCCGCCCGCGCCCCGGCCTCGCCGGCGATCAGCAGTGCGCCGGAGCCGTCGTTGAGCGAGGAGGCGTTGCCGGCCGTGACCGTGCCGTCCGCGGCGAACGCGGGCCGCAGCTTCGCGAGCGCCTCGAGCGAGCTGTCGGGCCGCAGCGTCTCGTCACGGGCCAGCTCGGTGCCGGGCACCGGCACCACCCAGCGGTCGTAGAAGCCGTCGTCCCAGGCGGCGGCCGCCCGCCGGTGGCTGCGCAGCGCAAACGCATCCTGCTGCTCACGGGTGATGCCGTAGATCGCGGCCAGCTTCTCGGCGCTCTGGCCGAGCCCGATCGTCCACTGCCCCGGCATCTGGGGGTTGATCATCCGCCAGCCGAGCGTCGTCGAGTGCAGCGTCTGGTCGCCGCGCTCGAAGCCGCGCGCGGGCTTGAGCATCACCCACGGCGCGCGGCTCATCGACTCGACGCCGCCGACCAGCACCGTCTGCGCGTCGCCGCACTCGATCGCGCGGCCGGCGTGCATCGCCGCGTCGAGGCTCGAGCCGCAGAGGCGGTTGACGGTCGTTCCGGGGACGCTCGTCGGCAGCCCAGCGAGCAGCGCCGCCATCCGCGCGACGTTGCGGTTCTCCTCGCCGGCGCCGTTCGCGTTGCCGAAGACGATGTCGTCGATCTGCGCCGGGTCGAGCTGCGGCGTGCGCTCAAGCAGCGCCGAGACGGCGTGCGCGGCGAGGTCGTCGGGGCGGACCGCTGCGAGCCCGCCGCCGAAGCGCCCGAACGGTGTGCGGACCGCGTCGAGGATGTAGGCGTCGTTCACCGTGCCTCCAGCTCGCGAAGCGCGTCCAGCTCGGCGGGCGTCGCCGGCTCGGTGCTCGTCAGGGCGGCCGCGACGCGCAGCTCCCAGCCGGTCGCCTCGAGCACCTGGCCGGCCTCGACCCCGGGATGGACCTGTGTCAGGACGAGCTCCTTGGTTTGGGGGTCCGGCTCGAGCACGCCGAGATCGGTGATCACCGTCGTCGGCCCACGCCCGCGGAAGCCGAGCCGCTCGCGCGTGCCCGGCCCGTCTCCGTGGCCGACCGTGGTGCGGAAGTCGAGCCGCTCGACGAAGGTCCGGCGGCTGTGCGGCGCGACGATCACGACCTCGTCGCAGCCGGCCGCGATCTCCGGTGCGCCGCCGGCGCCGGGGAGCCGGGTCCGGGGGCGGTCGTAGTCACCGATCACGGTCGAGTTGAGGTTCGCGAAGCGATCGACCTGGGCGGCACCGAGGAACGCGACCTCGATCCGTCCCGGGCCGATCCAGTAGTTGAACATCTCGGGAACCGAGACGACGGCATCGGCGGTCTCGGCGAGCTCGCCGTCTCCGATCGAGAGCGGGACGCGGCGCGGCTTGGCGCCGATCGTGCCGGACTCGTAGACGAGCACGAGACCGGGGTTGTGGACCTCGCGGGCCAGGATCGCCGCAGTGCTGGGACGGCCGACGCCGATGAAGACCGAGCGGGCGTGCCGCAGTCGTCGCGCGGCGACGATCGTCTGCAGCTCGCCGGTCGATGCGGCCTGACCGCTCATGCTGCCGGCACCTGTTCGAGCACGTGCTCGCGCATCCAGGACTCGAACTGGTCACGGTCGCGGCTGAGGCCGTCCCAGAAGCGGTAGAAGTCGTTGTCGCGCTCGTTGAAGCCGTGGCTGTAGGAGGGCTGCGAGCCGCTCGGCGCCGGGGCGACCGCGTCGATCGTCCAGCCCGGGATGACGACGCCGCCGGGGCGCGGCTCGAGCTCGTCGACGATCCGCTCGACGGTCACGAGCGAACGTGAGGCGGCAAGCACCGCCTCCTTCTGCACGCCGGGGATGCCCCAGAGCTGGACGTTGCCGGCGCGGTCCGCCTCCTGCGCGTGGACGATGGCGACGTCTGGGTTCAGCGCCGGCACCGCGACGAGCTCCTCGCCGGTGAACGGGCATCTGACCGGCTCGACGCGGGTGTGCGCGACGAGATCGGTGCCGACGTAGCCGCGCATGATCGCGCAGGGCATCCGCGAGGCTCCGGCCGCATAGCGGTTCGCCATCCCGGCGTGGCTGTGCTCCTCGATCTCGATCGCGTGCGGCCAGTCGTGCTCGATCGCGTCGCGGAAGCGATGCAGCGAGCCGACGCCCGGGTTGCCGCCGTAGGAGAAGACGAGCCGGCGGGCGGCCCCCATCCCGATCAGCTGGTCGTAGAGCAGGTCTGGCGTCATCCGGATCAGCTCGAGCTCACGGCGGCCCTGGCGCAGCAGCTCGTGGCCGGCGGCGAACGGGATCAGGTGGGTGAAGCCCTCGAGCGCGACCGAGTCGCCGTCGGCGACCAGGCCGGCGACCGCCTCACGCAGGCTTGTGATCTCAGCCATGCTGTTCGCAATGCGAACGGATGGATGCCATGCGCACAGTGTACAGATCTTGGCGGTCGCGTGCCGCGACGAGCTCCACACCGGGGATCGAAGCGGTCGTGGCGTCCGAGATCAGCCCCGCGCCCGCCGGCCGAGCCCGAACACGATCGGGATCGCCACCAGCACGAAGGCGATCAGTCCGGCGAAGCCGAGCACGTAGCTGCCGGTCATGTCGCGCAGCAGGCCGAGCAGCGGTGGTGCGATCGCGCCGACCACGTAGCCGCCGAGCAGCATCCGGCCGGCGACCGCGGCGACGGCTGCCGGATCGTCGATCAAGTCGAGCGGGAAGGTCATCATCGCCGCAAAGCCCGACCCGTTGCCGAGCCCGAAGATCAGCGCCCAGACGAGCGCAAGCCCGGGTGCGAGCACGATGCCGGCAAGCCCGATGATGAGCCCGGCCATCGAACAGACCGCCCAACTCGCGCGCGTGCCGATGCGCCCGCCGAGCATCCCGTAGATCACGGTCGAGATGATCGACGCGACGCTCAGCACGGCCAGCGCCAAGCCCGCGGCGGATGCCGACCATCCGGCCTGGATCAGATCGGCCGAGACCCAGGCGATCACCCCGTAGTACATGCAGTTGGTCGCCGCCAGCACGCCGGCGAGCGGTCTCCAGACCGCGGGAACCCTGGTGTCGCGCTCGCCGGCCGGTCCGGTCCGGGCGCCGGCCTGCGGCGCGTGTCCGACCAGCAGCGGCCAGGTCAGGGCAGCGCCGAGCCCCAGCAGGGCGATCACGGCCAGTGACGCGCGCCAGCCGCCGGCCCAGACCGACAACGGAACGGCCAGTGCCGCAGCGATCGTCGCCCCGATCTGGATCCCTGCGGTGTAGGCGGCCGCCCCCGTGGCGGCGGCCAGCGGTGCTCGCTCCTTGACGACCATCGCCGGCAGCGCGTTGCCGAGGCCCATGCCGATGCTCAATGCGATCGTCGTGGCGACGACGATCAGGTAGCCGGGCGCGACGACACGCAGCAACGAGCCGGCCGTGAGGATCCAGAGCGCCAGCGCGACAGCCGTCCTGGTCCCGACGCGGCGCGCGAGCGGCGCCGCGCCCAGCGCGAACACGCCCATCCCGACCAGCGGCAGCGCGCTGAGCACGCCGAACGCCGCGCGCGAGATCCCGAGCCCGCTACGGATCTCGTCCTCGAGCGGGCCGAGCGCGACGAGCTGCGGCCGCAGGGCGACCGCAGCGAGCACCAGTGCCAGGAACAGCGAGCCCTGGCCGGTGGCCGTGTGGTGAGCTCCTGTGCGTGCCGTCATCGCACGCCATCGTCGCAAGCGCCCGACCTCCGCAGCGCTCTGCCCGGCTACCGCCGCGCAAGAGCACGAGGCGGACACAGCGATCATCTAGGGTCCGAGCATGTCCGTGATGCTCGATGGACCCGCGCGCGCGCTGCTCGACGCGCCCAACCACGTCCACCTGTCGGTGCCGCGCCGGGACGGCACGATCCTCGTCGCCGTGATGTGGGCAACCACCGACGACGCGGGCAACATCGTCGTGAACTCCGCCGAAGGGCGCACCTGGCCGCGCCTGCTGCGCAACGCCGGCCACGCGACGGTCTCGGTCCACAATCCCGAGCGGCCCTTCGAGGTCGTGGTCGCCGAGTGCGACCTTCAAGGCGACACCCACGACGGCGCCGACGCCGTGATCGACGCGCTCGCACACAAGTACATGGGCGTCGACAAGTACCCGTTCGCCGAGCCCGGCGAGCAGCGCGTGACCTTCACGCTGCGGCCGGTGCGGGTCACCTACCGGTCGGGCGGCTGACCCGCAAGATCAGCACAACCGAGCACTTAGCAAAGTCTTAGGTCCGGCTCACCCTGGCAAAGGGTTGCGGGTGCAAGATACGCATCGTGGACACGCGGTGAAGGGCTCTTGGACCGGCCACTCACCCTCATATCGTCTCCACGAGCGAGAGAGCAATAGGAGTTCCTCCCCCTTGCCCCCGGCGTCACCCCCCTCGGCGCCGGGGGCACTCCTTTTTCCGGGACCGTCCGCGGCAGGTGCGCTCAGCGCCGGCTGCCGCTGAGCGCGTCGAGCAGCAGCTCGACCGATCGCTCGAGCTGATCGAGCGTCGCGTCCTTGACGCGGGCGATGCCGGTCTCGGAGTTGAGCCAGGCGTTGATGTCCTTGTGGCTGCGGCGATCGCGGCGGCCGAGGTCGGCGACCAGGCCGTGGCGCTTGTCGCGCAGGATCCGCCGGCGCTCGAACGCCGACGGGCCGGCGGGGACGGGTGTGGCCAGAGCCCGCGCCGGTGCCGGTGGCGGTGCCATGGCCGGGGCGGCAGGCGCCCCTCCGAACAGCGACAGCTGCGCCTGGGTCGCGACGTCGGCGGCGAGCGGGGCGAACTCGTCGGGCGGCGACGCCTCGCTCTCGCGCCGCTCGGGGAGCTCGTCGAGCAGCCCTTCGTCGTCCGCGCGGCGCAGCACGTGCCGCAGCTCGCCGTCGACGGCGCCGGCGTGCGCGCGCAGCACCGGGTCGCCGGGCAGATAGAGCCAGGACTGCTCGAGCGGACGGCCTGCGATCGTGCGCACGAAGCGGCCGACGACCTGGCGGAAGATCAGCGGCGTCTTCGCCGCGCTGGCGTAGACGCCGACCCGCAGCCGCGGGATGTCGACGCCTTCGGAGACCATGTTGACGGCGACGATCCAGGGCTCGCGCGAGCCGGTGAACGCCGCCAGCTTGCGGTGCGCGCCGGCCTCCGCGTGGAGCACGACCGTCGGTGCGCTCCCCGAGATCTCGCGCAGGCTCTTGGCGATCTGACGCGCGTGCGCGGAGTCGGCGGCGATCACCAGCCCGCCGGCGTCGCGATGGCCGGACGCACGCACCCCGAGCAGGCGCTCGTGGGCGGCGGCGAGAATCCGCGGCAGCCCGTCGGCGAGCTCGGCGCTGATCGCGGTGCGGTAGCGGCGGGACGCCTCACGCCCCGAGAGCACGGTGTCGAAGCCGGCCTCGATCACGTCGTCGCCCGAGCGCCACTGCAGCTCGCCGTCGTAGGGGACGAACGTGACCGGCCGGCAGACGCCGTCGCGGACGGCGTCGGCATAGGTGTAGGAGACGTCGGGGACCGCCATCCCGTCGGCGCCGTAGCGCACGCCGGGGATCGGGTTCTGGTCGGAGCGGAACGGCGTGCCGGAGAGCAGCAGCCGCCGGTCGGCGGCACCGAACGCGGCACTGAACGACTCGCCCCAGGCGAGCTCCTCACCGAGATGGTGGGCCTCGTCGGCGATCACCAGCGTGCGCGCCGTCATCTGGGCGCGGAACCGCGCCGCCGCCGCGACAACCTTGGCGTAGGTCACGGCGATGCCGTGGAAGTCGCGCGGCGGGATCAGCTCGTCGGCGTCGGGCGCCAGCTCGAGCCCGAGCCGTGACGCGGCGGCCGCCCACTGGCGCGTCAGCGGTGCGGTCGGGCAGACGACGACGACGCGGTCGATCGCACTGGCGCGCAGCTCGCGCAGCGCCGCCTCGATCGAGGGTCGCGTCTTGCCGGCGCCGGGCGCGGCGCTGATCAGCAGAGCACCCGACCGCCAGCCGGCGATCGCGTCGAGCGCGGCCGCCTGCCAGGCCCGCAATCCCTCGCTCGTCTGTCGCGTCCGTGCCCCAGGCAAGCGGGCCATCGTGCCTGCGGCACCGGACGGAACCGAAGTACATACACTTGTCGAGATATCAAAACATCCGATACCTACGCGCGCATGGTCGTGATATTGCAACAGCCGAAGCAGCTGCGACGATAGTCGCGATATGTCGACAGAACGCTCTTGGCTGGTACGCACGCCGGACGATCTCGGGCGCACGATCGCCGGTGTCCGCGGTGAACGCGGCCTGACGCAGGCCGAGCTCGCAGAGTTGCTGGCGATCGACCGCTCGTACTTGGCCGGCCTCGAGAGCGGGCGCGGCTCGACGCTGGCGCTGGAACGTGCGCTGCTTGCGCTTCGACGGCTCGGAGCCCGGGTGACCGTCACGATCACCAGCGAGGAGTCCGATGGCTGAGGTGCTCGCTATCCAGATCGGCGGACTGCACATCGCCGACCTCGAACGCCGCCGCTGGAACGACCTGCGCTGCCGCTACACCGAGACTGCGTTCGACCGCTGGCCACAGAACACGCCGCTGCTGTCGTGCTCGCTGCCGCTCAGCCGTGGCCCGCTGCGGGCAACCGTCTTCTGCGAAGGGCTGCTCGCCGAGGGCCGCGCGCTCGATGCGATGGCGGCACGGGCCGGGGTCGCCACCAACGACACGTTCGGACTGCTCGCCCGCTACGGACGTGACGTGGCCGGTGCGATCGTGCTGGTCGACGGCCGCGCCGGGCAGCAGCCACGCACGCCCGGCACGGCGCCTTACGAGGCAGATGAACTTGCCGCCGCGGTCGCGAACCTCGACGAGAATCCGCTCGCCCTCGAGGACGACTCCGAGCTCTCCTTGGCAGGCGTCCAGAACAAGCTGCTGCTGGTCAGCGATGGCGACGGCTGGGCGCGACCGACAGGCGGCGCTCCGTCGACGCACATCCTCAAGGCACCCGACCCGCGTCATCCTGGACTGATCGAGGCAGAGCATGCCTGCCTGAGGCTGGCTGCGGCCGCGGAGATTCCCGTTGCCGAAGCCCGTCTGGAACGGATCGGCGATCAGCGCTGCCTGATCGTGTCGCGATACGACCGTGCCGTCGATTCCGGATCGACGCGCCGGATTCATCAGGAGGATGCCTGCCAGGCGCTGGCCCTCGATCCCGCTGGCCAGCGTGGCCGAGCCAAGTACCAACGTGGCGGCGGGCCATCGTTCCGGCAGGTCGCTTCGCTGCTCGACCGGTTCGCCGACGACGGCATCGACCAGATGCGGCGTCTGCTCGCGACGCTGCTGTTCAACGTGCTGGTCGGCAACGCGGACGCCCACGGCAAGAACATCTCGCTGCTGCACGATCCACTCGGGACGACCCGTCTCGCACCGCTCTACGACGTCGTTCCGACCGTCCTCTGGCCGAACCTCCGGACCGAAGCCGCGATGGCTGTCGGCGGCGCGACCGACATCCACCTGATCACGCGAACGGACGTGCTCGACGAGACGACCGACTGGGCGCTGCCGGCGCCGATCGCCGAGTCGACCATCGATGCGACCTGCGGCGCGGTCGCCGCGGCGCTGCCGGTGGTCGCCACGCAACAGCCCGCGCTCGCCCGGCAGGTGACCGCCGCGGCGCAGCGCCTCGCTCGCCCTTGAGAATCGCCGCCACCGCGGCGATACGCTGCGAGGCCGTGTCCAAGGTCCTCCAGTCACTGCCCAC
>CAZYMM010000022.1:12211-22563 GCA_964648515.1 uncultured Conexibacter sp. | reverse complement strand
TCTGAGCCAAGCAGGCTTGTATCATATCAAAGTGTACGACCATAACCATCACTTGGTTGCCTGTCCCCATCAATTCGCAATCGGGACTTCTGAAAAACCACCACAGAGGCACAGAGGGCACAGAGGATACATGCATTTCCTGGCTTTTATATTTTCTCTGTGTTCTCTGTGACTCTGTGGTTATGTGATAGGAGTTTCTTCAGAGCTCCTGATCGGAAATCCTCGGTCAGCGATATTACGTTTCCTTGCCGGCGAAGCCGAGGTACTCGTCCAGCCAGTCGTCGGTGCGGAGGACGCCCTTTCGCTGGCGGAGGGCGAATTTCTCGGCCCGGCGCTGCGCGACGTCGAAGAGCTTGCGCGTGAACGAGGTGGATATCTCCCGTGTCGCTCCGCCGTGGCGTTTGCGCAGCGCGCCAGGAGCGGCTCGCTCGCAGGCGTGCAGACGTTCATCAAGGCCATGGTCGCGGTCGCTGGGCTGCCGCTGCCATGGGGCTAGCGCGCGCTTGCCGGCGGCCCTCCCGCCAAGCGCAGCCGCGGCGTCGCCGCCGCCTTCGAGCGGGCCGGGCTCGCGGTGCTGGGCGTCTCGGCGGTGCCCGAGTTCGGCTTCATCCCCTCGACCGAGTTCCCCGGCGGCGGCGCGACGACCAACCCCTGGAACCCGCAGCGGACGATCGGCGGCTCCTCTGGCGGCTCGGCAGCGCTCGTCGCCGCCGGCGTCGTGCCGATCGCCCACGCGATCGACGGCGGCGGATCGACACGCATTCCCGCGGCCTGCGCCGGGCTCGTCGGCCACAAGCCGACGCGCGGGCGGCTGCGGCCGCACCTCGACGAGGAGCGGCTGCCGGTCGCGGTCTCGACCGACGGTGTGCTGACACGCTCGGTCCGCGATACCGCCCGCTTCTACGCCGAGCTCGAACGCGTCTATCGCAGCCGTTCGCTGCCGCCGGTCGGCGAGGTCACCGGGCCACCGTCGCGGCGGCTGCGGATCGGCTTCTTCGACGAGCCGCCGTTCCCGGCCGCTGTCGACGCCCCGTCCCGCGCCACGGTCGCGGCGACGGCCGAGCTGCTGGCTGGGCTTGGCCACCACGTCGAGCCGATCGTCGCGCCCTACAGCGAGCAGGACCGCGACGACTTCATCATCTACTTCCAGTTCCTGGCCTATCTCGTGACGCGGACCGCGCGGCTGACGCACGGGTCGCATGTGAGCAGCGAGGACTTCACAGCCCACACAAGCGCGATGGCGGCGCAGTTCCGCGCGCAGCCGGCGCGGATCGCCGGTGCGTCGCGGCGGCTGCGGCGCGCCGGGCCGAGGCTGCACGCGCTGTTCGCCGGCCACGATCTGCTGCTGACCCCGACGACGGCCACGGTCGCGCCGCCGCTCGGGTATCTGAGCCCCGATGTCGAGCCCGGCGAACTGCTTGACCGGATCGCCGACTGGATGATCTTCACGCCGGTCGCAAACGTCACCGGCCATCCGTCGATCAGCCTGCCGCTCGGCTACGACCCGGTCGCGAGCGTGCCGGTCGGCGCGATGTTCACCGCCGACCACGGCGAAGACGCGCTGCTGCTGGCGCTCGCGCTGGAGCTCGAGACGGCGCAGCCGTGGCCGGGCGCGGTGCCGGTGCTGGGCCGCTGACGGCAGCCGAGCGTGCGGTGATCGCGTTGCTGCTGCGCAAGGTGGTACAAGGACGGGCACGATGACCCCAGCTGCCAAGAAGACCCCAAGAAAGAGCGTCGGCAACGGCTTCAGTGCCGACGAGCGTGCGGCGATGAAGGAGCGGGCGGCCGAGCTAAAGGCGGCCAAGGGCGGCAAGACCGACGGCACCGCGGACGTGTTGGCGAAGATCGCGGCGATGCCGGACGACGACCGTTTGATCGCCGAGCGAGTCCACGCGGTGATCATGAAGGCGGCGCCTGACCTGGCCCCGCGGACCTGGTACGGGATGCCCGCGTACGCCAAGGACGGCAAGGTTCTCTGCTTCTTTCAGAACTCGGCCAAGTTCAAGGTCCGCTACTGCACGCTCGGCTTCAGCGACGTGGCGGCGCTCGACGACGGCTCGATGTGGCCGACTTCGTTCGCGCTGCCGAAGCTGACCAAGGAGTCCGAGCGGCGGATCGCGGCGCTCGTCAAACAGGCCGTCGGCTGAGGTTCTGGGCCCTCAGCGCGGCAGCATCGTCGCCGCCGCGGTCAGCGCCGGCCGGTAGGTCGGGTCGCGCAGCAGCGCCTGGCGCAGCCCCTCGCCGAGGATCCCCGGCTCGCCGCGCGAGGCGCCGAGGATCGTCCACTCGCGCTCGGTGCCACGCGGGTGCGAGTAGTGGGCACGCAGGCCGCCGGCGCCGCGGTCGAGCGTCAGCCGGCGTCCGGCGGCGGTCTCGAGCGTCAGCCCCGAGAAGCCGCGCACCGACATCGTCGGGTCCGGCACGATCGCGATCCGGACGTCCTGACGGTGACTCGACGCCGACCCCTCGAGCCGGTCGCCGCGCCTGATCAGCGGGCTCGTGCGCCAGCCGAGGCGCGACGCCAGCCAGCCGGCGTAGAGCAGCGCCGCGACCGTCGACTCCGGGTGGATCCGCAGCTCGAGCGCCGAGAACAGGCGCAGCTGGCCGCGCAGCGGGACCGGGTCGAAGGTCGCCGCGATCCGCTCGCGCCAGGGGATCGAGCGCAGCCATGAAAGATCGACGACGTAGCTCTCGGCTGCGAGATGCTCGGTCCGGGCGATCGAGGCCGCCGGGTCGGTCTCATCGGCGGTGTCGACGAGCTCGACGTCGGTCAGCGCGAGCAGCGCGTCGACGCCCTCGTCGTGCCCGTGCGGCGCCCAGACGCAGGTCGGCAGCTCGGAGACGACCAGCGGGTCGACGATCCGGTCGAGCTTGCCCAGGTGCTGCGGTCCGCAGCTGACGATCACGGTCTCGCGCAGCAGCCCGAGCCCGGCCTCGCCGACGTCCGCAGGGGCGGTGATCGAGGCGACCGCGTCGAGGTGGTCGCGTCCTTGCTCGACCTTGCAGACGATCGTGCGCGAGCCGTGGAAACGGCCGACGCCGCGCAGGCGGTTGGCGATCTCGCCGCTGTACTGCTGGTCGACGACGACGACCAGGTTGAGCACGCGCGCCGGGTAGTAGAGGTCGTTCTCGCGGTGGATCTCGGCCAGCATCTCGCGCAGCGCGTCGTCGATCCTGCCGGGCGTGGTGTTCTGGTCGTGCCAGACCTTGTCGACCGAGGCGGTCGCCATCAGATGCTCCGGAATGTGGCCCCGTTGCGCAGCAGGGCCGAGACCTCGGGCGGACCGTGCGAGCCGGCCTCGTACTGCGGCAGCGGGCCCGGGTGCTCGGCCCAGTGCGTGACCACCGGGTCGCAGATCTGCCACTGGGCCTCGGCCTCATCGCCCCGGGTGAACAGCGTCGCGTCGCCGCGCATCGCGTCGGTGATCAGCCGCTCGTAGGCCTCCGGCGACTGCGACATGAACGCGGTGCCGTACTGGAACTCCATGTTCACAGGCCGGATCCGCATCCGCGAGCCCGGGATCTTCGCGCCGAGCGAGAGCGAGACGCCCTCGTTCGGCTGCATCGTCAGCACGAGCACGTTCGGCCTGACGCCGACCGACCCGGCCTCTTTGAACGCCAGGTGCGGGACCGGCTTGAGCGTGATCGCGATCTCGGTCACCTTGCGCGCCAGCCGTTTGCCGGTCCGCAAGTAGAAGTCGACGCCGGCCCAGCGCCAGTTCGCGATCCCCAGCCGCAGCGCGGCGTAGGTCTCGGTCGACGAGTCGGCCGGGACGCCCTCCTCCTGCAGGTAGCCGGGGACATCCTGGCCGCCGACGCGGCCGGGACCGTACTGGGCGCGGAACGCCATCTGCTCGACCGTCTCGGGCGTCGGCCGGGTGATCGCGCGCAGGACCTTGACCTTCTCGTCGCGGATCTCGTCGGCGGCGAAGTGCAGCGGCGGCTCCATCGCGATGTGGCAGAGCAGCTGCAACATGTGGTTCTGTACCAGGTCGCGCAGCGCGCCGGCGCTGTCGTAGTAGCCGGCGCGGCTGCCGATGCCAAGATCCTCGGCGGCCGTGATCTCGACCCGGTCGATGTAGTTGCGGTTCCAGACCGGTTCGAACAGCCCGTTGGCAAAGCGGAAGGCCATCATGTTCTGGACCGTCTCCTTGCCCAGGTAATGGTCGATCCGGAAGACCTGCTGCTCGTGGAAGACGGCGAGGACCTTGGCGTTGAGCTCGCGCGCCTCGGCCAGCGAGGTGCCGAACGGCTTCTCGATGATGATCCGGGTCTCGGTCTGCTTGTGGCGGTTGAGCTTCTGCTCGCCGAGCCGGCCGACGATCACCGGGAAGAATGCCGGCGCGGTGGAGAGGTAGAAGCAGCGCGCCAGCGGATGCCCGGCCTCGGCTTCGAACCTGCCGATCGCCGCGTCGACGCCCTGGTAGGTCGCGGCGTCGTCGAACGTCCCGGCGACGTAGTCGACCGAGCGCAGCATCGCCTCGAGCACGGCCTCGTCGGGCGGGCGGCGGCTGAACTCCTTGACGGAGTTGCGGAGCTGCGACCTGAAGGCGTCGGCCGACATCTCGTTGCGGGCGGTGCCGATCAGCGCGAAGCGCTCGGGCAGCGCGCCGTCGGCGGCGAGGTTGTAGAGCGCCGGCAGCAGCTTGCGGCGCGCGAGGTCGCCGGTGACGCCGAAGATCACGAGCACCGTGGGATGGACCGGCTGGCGCTCGAGGCCCTCGACCAGTGGGTTTGCGTCAAACGGCTCTGGCGGAACGTGCTGCGCACGTTCCGCCGCGAGTCCGGCGTCGCCGGACTCGCGGCCGTGGGCTCCTTCGGCCATGTCAGCCCGTCCGCTCCACCGGATGGCCGCCGAACTGGGCGCGCAGCGCGGCGCTGACGCGGGCGGCGAAGTCGCCCTTGGACTGCGACTCGTAGCGGGCGTACAGCGATGCGGTGATCACCGGGGTCGGGATCTTCTTGTCGATCGCGTCCTCGATCGTCCAGCGGCCCTCGCCCGACTCGGCCACGACCGGTTCGAGCCCGGCGAGCGCGTTGCCCTCCTGCTCGAACGCGCGTGCGGCCAGCTCGCAGAGCCAGGAGCGGATCACCGAGCCGCGCATCCAGAGATGGGCGATCTTGGCGTTGTCGAGCTCGAAGTCGCAGGCGTCGAAGAGACCGAAGCCCTCGGCGTATGCCTGCATGATCCCGTACTCGATGCCGTTGTGCACCATCTTGACGTAGTGGCCGGAGCCGGTCGGGCCCATGTGCCCCCAACCGGGGCCGTGCTCGGGGTCCGGCGGCGGCGCCAAGACGTCGAGGAATGGGGCCAGCCGCCCGACCGCCTCGTCGGGGCCGCCGACCATCATGCAGTAGCCGACCTCCAGGCCCCAGACGCCGCCGCTCGTGCCGACATCGACGTAGTTGATGGACTTGGCGGCGAGCGCCTCGCCGCGCGCGACATCGTCGGTCCACTTCGAGTTGCCGCCATCGACGATCGTGTCGCCGGCCTCAAGCAGCGCGGCGAGCGCATCGACGGTCTGCTGGGTCGGGTCGCCGGCCGGCACCATCACCCAGACGGTGCGCGGCGGCTGCAGCGCAGCGACCAGTTCCTGAAGCGTCGCCGCGCCGGTTGCGCCGTGCGCCACGGCGCCGGCGACGGCCTCGCTGCCGAGGTCGAAGGCGACGACGTCGTGGTCCGAGTCACGCTTGATCCGGGCGACCATGTTGCCGCCCATCCGGCCGAGGCCGACGAATCCGATCTGTGCCATGGCTAGAGCTGCTCCTTCGATTGTCCGCTCGCGTGGCCGGAGAGCACCACGTCCTTGATCTCCTGAATCGTCGCGACCGGGTCGTCACCGAGCAGCACACGCTCGGCCGGCAGCCCGTGCTCGCGCAGCACGAGCAGATCGCCGTCGGCCTGCGCGCGCTTGAGGGTCTCAAACGTCAGACCGTTGCCGGCGTCGATGTCGGGGCCGCTCTGAGCCAGCAGCTGCAGGAAGCGGCCGGTCGGCGGCCCGCCCTTGTGCAGCTGGCCGGTCGAGTGCAGGTAGCGCGGGCCGTAGCCGGTCGTCGTCGCCATCTTCGTTCTGGCACGGATCGCGACGCGCAGCTCGGTGATCGCGCGGTCGAGCTCGTCGTCGGGCGCCGTGAAGGCCTGGATCGCCAGATAGGACGGCGGCGCCGAGGCCAGCAGCGCGTGCAGCTGATCGTCATCGGCCGGCGTGATCTGCGGCGGCGCCCCGGCCAGCACCGCGTTGGTCTTGTCCTTGGCGGCCTGCACGTTCGGCTGATCGAAGGGGTTGAGCTCGAGCACCCAGCCGCAGACGGCGATCGCGACCTCCCACAGCATCATCAGCTCGCCGAGGTCGGCGGCGCTCTCGATCTCGGTCGTGATCAGCGGCATCCCGTTGTCGGTCAGCGCCTCGACACCGGCGAAGTTCTCCGCGGCGGGTCCACGCACGTAGGCGATGACGCGGTCGGCGCCGTAGACGGCCTCGGTCCCGACCGGCTCACCGGCGACCGGGAGGATGCCCTTGCCGTGCTTGCCCAGCGACTCGGCGGTGAGCTGCTCGACCCAGAGGCCGAACGAGGCGACCGGCTCGTCGACGATGAAGGTCAGCTTGTCGCGGCCGGCGAGCGCGAGCTCGCCGAGCACGCAACCGAGGTTGACGCCGGGGTTGACGACCGGGTCGCTCTCGCGGCAGGCACGGGCGACCGCGACCCCGCCGCGCAGCAGCGCGTCGACCGGGTAGCCGGCGAGCGCGGCGGGCACGATCCCGAACGGCGACAGCGCGCTGTAGCGGCCGCCGATCTCGGGGTCGCCGCTGAAGATCTTGCGGAAGCCGCGCTCCTTGGCCAGCGCCTCGAGGCCGCTGCCGGGGTCGGTGATCGCGCAGAACTGCTCGCTGCGGCCGCCGGTCAGCTCCCAGAAGTGATGGAGCATCGACAGTGGCTCGATCGTGCCACCGGACTTCGAGCTGACGAGGAAGAGCGCTTGCTCGAGCTCGATCTCGGCCTCCAGCGCGTGGATCGCGTGCACGTCGGTCGAGTCAAGGACGTGGAGTTCGAGGCCGTCGTCGACGCGGCCGAACGAGCGCCTGAAAACCTCCGGCGCCAGCGAGCTGCCGCCCATCCCAAGCACGACGACGTGCCTGTAGCCGTCGTCACGGGCCTGCGCGGCGAACAGCAGCAGGTCGGAGAGGTTGCGCTGCATCCGCTCGGCGACGTCGAGCCAGCCGAGCCGGTCGGCCACCTCCGGCTGTCCGGCCGGGCCCCAGAGCGTGTCGTCGCGCTCGAACAGGCGCTCGGCGACGCGCTCGGTCGCGGCGCGGGCGAGCCTTGCGTCGATCGCGCCGGCGACCACGTCGGTCGGCTCGATCAGCGGTCTGATCGGGTTCCCGCTCATACGGCCACCCGCTCCCGTGCCTGGTCGATCCGGGCCAGCAGCTTGTCCATCGGCTCGACGAACTTGGCGACGCCGTCGTGCAGCAGCTTTGCGGTCACGTCGGACATGTCGATGCCGGCTGCGGCGAGCGCGGCGAGCGTCTCCGAAGGGTCGACCGTGCAGCGCGGCTCGGTCACGGCGCTGTGGTCGGCGGCGGCCTCAAGCGTCTTCATCGGCATCGTGTTGACCGTCTGCGGGCCCGCGAGCTCGTCGACGTAGAGCACGTCGGAGTAGGCGGGGTTCTTGGTCCCGGTCGAGGCCCAGAGCGGTCGCTGGACCGGACATCCGGCCGCGCGCAGCCGTGCGAACGGTTCGCCGCCGATCACACGTTCGTAGGCGCGGTAGGCGGCACGGGCGTTCGCGACACCGGCCTTGCCGTGGAGCTCTGGATGTCCATCGCCGAGCCGGGCGTCGACCTCGGTGTCGACGCGGGAGACGAAGAACGATGCGACCGAGTGGACGTCGAGCGGCTCGCCGGCGTCGAGCCGCCGCGTCATGCCGTCGATGAACGCCTGCATCACCTTCTCGTACTGGCCGACATCGAACAGCAGCGTCACGTTGATGTTGATCCCGGCGGCCAGCGAGTCGCGGATCGGATCGAGACCCTCGTCGGTGCCCGGGATCTTGATCATCAGGTTGGGGCGATCTACGGCATCCCAGTACTCGCGCACCTGGGCGGTCGTGCGCGCGCTGTCGAACGCGATGTCGGGGTCGACCTCCAGCGAGACGAAGCCGTCGGCGTGGTGCTCGCGCTCCCAGACCGGTCGCAGTACGTCGCATGCCCCCTGGATGTCGCGGAACGCCAACGCACGGTAGATCTTGCGCGCATCGGTCTCATGTCCCGCCAGCTCGGCGATCTGCTCGTCGTAGCTGTCGTCGCCGCCGATCGCCTGCTCGAAGATCGCCGGGTTCGACGTCACGCCGTGCAGGAAGCGCTCGTCGACCAGTCGCTGCAGCTCGCCGCCGGTGATCATCCTGCGGTCGACCTGGTCGAGCCAGATGCTCGTCCCCAGTTCGGTCAAGCGCCTCAGTCTCTCGTTGGCCGCAGCCATCTCTCTCACCTCTGGGTCGGGACTTCGATCCTATGACCTCGCGCCGCCGGATCGCCGCGGTATCAGCGGGGTGGCACGCGCTGCAGCCCGCGCGCGGCAAGCAGCGCCGCGCCGCGCACGCCCGCATCCTGGCCGTGACGGGCGATCCGGATCGTCGTCCTGGTGCCGATCCCGGCGACCGTGAACGCGCGCGCGGTGCGCGTCGCCGGCGCGAGCAGCAACTCGCCTGCGGCCGAGACGCCGCCGCCGATCACGACCTCGTCGGGGTCGAAGCTGTTGATCGCGTTGGCGATACCGATGCCGAGGCGCGAGCCGAACAGCGCGATCGCCGCGGCGGCCTGCTCGTCACCGGCCGTTGCGGCGGCGACCAGTGCGCGCCCGTCGGCGAGGCCGCGCTCGCGCGCGAGCCGGTCGAGTGCGCGGCCCGAGGCCAACGACTCGAGCGTCCCGGGCTGCGGCGGCCGGTCGCTGTGCGGCGGCGCACCGGAGCTGAGGTCGGCGGCGATCAGCTGGTGGCCGAGGTGGCCGGCCGCACCGCTGGCGCCGAGGAAGATCTCGCCGCCGAGGATAATGGCGCCGCCGACGCCGGTGCCGACCGTCAGCAGGATCAGCGACTGCGCGCAGACCTGCAGCTGCTCGTCGTGCGCCTCGCTGAGACCGGCGACCTGTGCGTCGTTGGCGACGAAGACCGGCATCCCGAGCCGGCGCGAGAGCTCGTCGCGGACCGGGACGTGCTGCAGCGGCACGTTGGCGGACGTGCGGACCGAGCCGGTCGCCGCATCGACCGCAGACGGCAGCCCGAGCCCGACCGCGTCGGCGGGGGCGGCGGCGGCGATCATCCGCTCCAGCTGGGCCAGCAGCGCGTCGCCGCTCGTGCGCTCGGTCGGCTCGGTCGCCGGCGGTCCGAGGACCGTGCCGTCGAGCGTCGCGACCGCGACCTTGGTGCCACCGACATCGACGCCGATCGTGCGCATTGGGGCAGGTTCGCACAGGCGGCGGTGCCCGGTGCCCGGCAGCCTGCGGCCGGCGGGCGGCCGGCGGGGATCCGGCACGCTCGCCGCGCCGCATCCCTCCATCCCGTCGGGATGCGGAGTGCGCGTCGAGCGTGCCGGATCCCCGCCACTAGCGGGGCGGGGCGGGGTGCGGGGCGGGCGCGGCGGGTTCTCTCGAGCGGCGGGGCGGGGTGCTGTGCGGGGTGGGCGTGCCGGGCTCCCGCTAGCGGCGTTGCGGGGCGGGGGGAGCGGAGAGCACGCCGGACCCCGCCACCCACCACCCCCACGATGCCTGCCCGCGGCGGGGGCTCCCAGCTAGCCTGCGCCTTCGATGCCGACCCCGCCGCCGCAGCCAGCCGCCCGTCTGCGCGGGGTCCAGAGCTCACCGGTGCGCGAGATCCTGGCGCTGACGCAGCGCCCGGGCGTGATCAGCTTTGCGGGCGGCCTGCCGGCACCCGAGTTGTTTGACGCCGCCGGTCTGCGCAAGGCGTTCGCCGAGGTGCTGCGCGACCATGAGGCGGGGCGTTCGCTGCAGTACTCGACGACCGAGGGCGACCCGGCGCTGCGCGAACAGCTCGCCGCGCGGCTGTCGGCGCGCGGCCTGCCGACCGTCGCCGACGAGGTTCTCGTCACGGCCGGCAGCCAGCAGGCGCTGACGCTGGTCACGACCGCGCTGCTCGATCCCGGCGCGGTCGTGCTGGTCGAGGAGCCCTCGTATCTGGCCGCGATCCAGGCCTTCCAGCTCGCCGGCGCGGAGGTCGTGCCGGTGGCCTGCGACGACGACGGGCTCGACCCCGAGGCGCTCGATCAGGCCGCGCACGACCATCGCGTGACAGCGCTCTACACGGTGCCGACCTTCCAGAACCCGACCGGCCGCAC
>CAZYMM010000022.1:0-12111 GCA_964648515.1 uncultured Conexibacter sp. | reverse complement strand
ATCGCGTGACAGCGCTCTACACGGTGCCGACCTTCCAGAACCCGACCGGCCGCACGCTCGACGCCGAGCGCCGCGCCGAGATCGCACGGATCGCCGCCGAGCGCGGCTTCTGGATCATCGAGGACGACCCCTACAGCGAGCTGCGCTACAGCGGTGAGAACCCGCCGCCGATAGCCGCCTTCGCCGGCGCCGAGGACCGCACGGTCGCGCTCAGCTCGTTGTCGAAGGTGCTCGCGCCGGGGCTGCGGATCGGCTGGCTGCGCAGCCCGCCGGAGCTGCGCGCGGCGCTCGTGATCGCCAAGCAGGCGGCCGACCTGCACACGGCGACGATCACGCAGGCGGCCGCCGCGCGCTGGATGGCGTCGAGCGACTGGGAGCTGCAGATGGCGCGCCTGCGCAGCGCCTACGGCGAGCGGCGCGACGCGCTGCTGGCGGGTCTCGCCGATGCGCTGCCCGACGGCTCGGGCTGGAACCGGCCGGACGGCGGCATGTTCGTCTGGGCGCAGCTGCCGGATGACCTCGACGCTGAGCGGCTGCTGGAGCGCGCGCTGACCCACGATGTCGCGTTCGTTCCCGGCTGGCCGTTCTACGGCGGCGAGCCCGACCGCAGCACGCTGCGGCTGTCGTTCACGACCCACACGCCGGACGAGATCGCCGAGGGGCTCGACCGGCTGGCGCGCGCGCTGCGCCACTGAGCGAGAGCCGGATCTGCAGATCGCAACTTGCCAGTTTGGAAAGTGCGTGTTAGGCTTTCCAATATGGAAAGTAGCGAGCTGTTGAGGCAAGCAGGGAAGGAGCGATCCGAGCTGGCGCGCGGCCTGACCGTGCCACGTGGCTACGACCTGACGCTCGGCGCCGGGGTGGCCGCGCTGGTCACGGTTGTGGCCGTGTCGCGTGCGATCGAGGCGTGGTGGGCGGCGCTGCTCCTCGCGGCCGTCGCGCTCGTGTTCGGGGTTGCCGGGGCGCTCCAGGTCAGGCGTTTCCGGGAGCTCAACGGCGCTTGGGTCAGCGGGCTGCGCAGTGGACGAACGCGGGTCGCCACGGCGGTCGCCGTGGTCGCGATCACGGCCGGCTTTCTCGGCGCGATCGTGGCTGCGGGCGCCGGTCGCTGGCTGCTGGTCGCTGTGATCGCGGCCGCCTCCGGTCTGGCCTACGGCGGTGCGAGCCGCTGGTGGATGTACATCTACCGCTCTGAGCACGGCGCCGATGGCGCTTGACCCGCTGATCCACGCCCCGGCCCGGCTGACGCTGATGACGATGCTCGATGCGGTCAGCGAGGCCGAGTTCGCGACGCTGCGCGAGCGGCTCGACGTCAGCGATTCGGTGCTCTCCAAGCATCTTTCGGCGCTGGCTGAGTCTGGCTATCTGAAGACGCGCAAGGGCACGTTCCAGGACCGGCGCACGACCTGGGCGGCGCTGACCCGCAGCGGCCGCCGCGCGCTGCGCCGCCACGTCGCCGCGCTGCGTGAGCTGATCGGCGACGTCAACTGATTTGCGTCGTGGCCGGCACGCCGCACGGCACCAGAGCCACCCGCACCCCACTCGACGGCCTCGGGGAGGTGACTCAGAGCGCCGCGTCCGGGCACGAATCGCGCGAACTGCATAGGCTTCGTCGATGACCGGCTCGCACCCTGATCGCAACCTCGCGCTGGAGCTTGTGCGCACAACCGAGGCCGCCGCGCTCGCCGCGGCCCGCCTCGTCGGCAAGGGCGACAAGATCGCCGCCGACCAGGCGGCCGTCGACGCGATGCGCCACGTGCTGGGCACCGTCTCGATGGACGGCGTCGTCGTGATCGGCGAGGGCGAGAAGGACGAGGCGCCGATGCTCTACAACGGCGAGCAGATCGGCGACGGGCATCCGCCGCAGGTGGACATCGCCGTCGACCCGCTGGAGGGCACGACGCTGGCCGCCAAAGGCCAGCCGAACGCGCTGGCGGTGATCGCGCTCAGCCCGCGCGGCACGATGTTCGACCCCGGCCCCTGCGTCTACATGGAGAAGCTGGCCGGCTCTGAAGACATCGCTGACCTGCTCGACCTGGACCGGCCGCTGCCGAAGACGATCGAGCTGGTCGCTGAGCGGCGCGGCGTCGGCGTGGGGGACATCATGGTGATCGCGCTCGACCGGCCGCGGCACACGGAGACGATCAAGGAGATCATTGCCTGCGGGGCGCGCGTGCGCCTGATCGATCACGGCGACGTCTCGGCCTCGATGCTCGCGGTCTCCGAGCGCACCTCGGTCGACCTGCTCTGGGGCATCGGCGGCACGCCCGAGGGCGTGATCAGCGCCGCCGCGATCAAGTCCCTGGGCGGCGGCTTCATCGGCCGGCTCTGGCCGCGCGACAACGATGAGCGCCAGCAGGCGGTCGACGCCGGCTACGACCTCGAGCGCCAGCTCACCCAGGACGACCTCGTCAGGGGCGACGACTGCTTCTTCGCCGCAACCGGCGTCACCGAGGGCGACGTGCTGCAGGGCGTGCGCTACATCGGTGCGACCGCGGCAACAACCGAGTCGCTGGTGATGCGCTCACGCTCGGGCACCGTCCGCCGCGTCCACGCCCGCCACGACCGTCGCAAACTGCGCGAGCTGCACGCCGAGCGCTACGGCTGAGCGCGCGCCTACCGGCCGACGAGCACGAACGTGCGCGACCTGACGGCAACCGTCGAGGACTCACCCCTGGTCAGCGCGTAGCGCACCTTGACCTGGCCCTTGCCGGTGATCCGGTAGACCACGATCACCTCGGTCGCGGTCTCGCTCTCACCGGTCTCGACCGCGTGCCGCTGATCGACGTTGCGGGCCAGGCGCCAGACCAGTCCCTTACCCGCCTTCGGCAGCGCCAGCGCGACGCGGTCACCGACGTGCGCGGTGATCGTCTGTGTCCGGCCGGCCAGCAGCGGGCCGACCGGCGGCGCCGAGGCCCGGGCTGCCCCGGCTAGCAGCAGCGAGGTGGCGATGGCGGCGATCGGCGCTCTCATGTCGGCAGCGGATTTCGCTTCGGCCGGGCCTTCCCCTGTGGTCCCGGTCTGCGGTCACCGCGTCGCCGGTGGCGTCTTCGTCGCCCTGGACCGGTCGCCGCTGAACCGTCCGGTCACCGACAGGTCGAGGTCGCGGCGCACGAGCCGGTCAAGGAAGCCGTAGGCGAGCAGCACGTGGAAGCGCGACTGCGTGTGGGTGTAGAGCCAGGGGCTGATCCGGTGAACGAGCGGATGGAAGCTCTCGACCTCGACCTCGATGTGCACGCGCGACTCGCCGCTCGCGGCCGGCTCCAGCCGTTCGATCGCGATCGACAGGTAGCCGTGGCCGTCCTCACGGCCGCGGCGCGCGAGCAGCAGGCCGCCGACGATCCGCCAGCGCACGTAGCCGCGCTCCCCGTCGAGCGCGTACTCGGGCGCAGCGAAGCGCAGCAGCTTGACCGGCCGCACGAGCAGCGACATCGAGCGTTCGTCTGGCCGGTAGAAGATGCGCACGACCCCGAGCGTCAGCGTCGTCATGTAGGCCCAGTACGTGCGGGCCAGCCGCTCGAGCATCTCGGCGGTAAAGAGCCTGTCGGCGCGCTCGGCGGGCATCGTCAGCGTCGCCGTCTGCAGCGAGCGGCAGACGCCATCGGCGTCGACGGTCGTGTCGTCGACCGGCGTGTCGACCGAGACGCCGGGCAGCGCCGGCAGGCGGCGCAGGATCAGCAGCCGCCGGACCGACAGGGCGAGCGCGGCGACGATCAGGGCTGCCGCGAGCAGCAACGCCACCATGAGAGCCCGGTCCACGGGGCCGATCCGCGACTAGGGACGCGGCAGCCGCCCGAGCACCGAACCGATGCTCTCGCGGAAGCTCTCGAGTCCGATCCCGACGATCTCGGTGACTGCACGAGCGGCCGTGTGCATCAGCTCGTCGGTGTTCATCCGCCCGGCGGCCGGCTTCGGCTCGGCGACCGCCCAGCCCGCGGCAGGCACCGGGCCGTCGTCGACGGCGGCCGGCGGCCGGACCGCGGTCGGCGCGACCTGACCCTTCGGTGTGTGGACCTTGGCGCCGCGCGGGCGGGATGCCGGAGTGGCGGCCGGCCTGGACGGCTTGGCCTTCGGCTTGGCCGCCGCCCGCGGCTTGGCTGCAGTGGCCTTCGCTGCGGCCGGAGTGGACGGCTTGGCACGGGCCTTCGGCTTGGCGGCCGCTGTCGTCTTCGGCTTGGCTGCGACCGCGCCACTCTGCCGCTTGGGGCTGCGCCGCGTCGGGCGCGTGTCGGGCAGGTGCGTCAGAACTTCACGGTTCTCCGGCGGCATCACCTCATCCTTGCACGCAGCGTCCGAGATCGGGGCGCCGGGAGCCGGTCATCAGGTGATCAAACCGGATGAGGACGCGCTGAGACGGGCTACCCTGAGGGTCAAGATCCGTGCTCGTCACGCCGATGCTCGGCAGGCGGGCAGCCGGAACCATGCCTCCTTGCTCGTTGACCCATGATGCCGCCTCGCTCGCGTAGGCGGTCGTGACCCGAACGGACCTCATGTCAGCAGTTGAACTTCAGGAACTCGAGGAGATCAAGGGCCTTGTCGCCCGCGGCCAACTGACGGGGGTGCTCACCTTCGCCGAGATCGCGGGGGCCGTGTCGGAGCTCGATCTCGACGAGTCCGACGTCGAGGAGCTGCACGGCTACCTGGAGCGCAGCGAGATCGAGCTCGTCGAGGAGATCGACCCTGCCGCCGCCGCCAACCAGGAGGAGCGGGCGCCGGACAAGCGCGGCCAGCGGCGTCGCAAGTCGGCCCTCGACCTGCGTGCGGACATGACGACCGACAGCCTGCAGCTGTTCCTCAAGGACATCGGCAAGGTGCGGCTGCTGACCGCCCAGGAGGAGGTCGACCTCGCGCGCAAGATCGAGCGTGGCGATCTCGACGCCAAGCAGAAGATGGTCGAATCGAACCTGCGCCTCGTCGTCTCGATCGCCAAGAACTACCGCAACCAGGGGCTGCCGTTCCTGGATCTGATTCAGGAGGGCACGCTCGGCCTGGTACGGGCGGCCGAGAAGTTCGACTACCGCAAGGGCTTCAAGTTCTCGACCTACGCGACCTGGTGGATCCGCCAGGCGATCGCCCGCGCGCTCGCCGACAAGGCGCGCACGATCCGCATCCCCGTCCACGTCGTCGAGAAGCTGAACAAGATCGGCCGCGCCGAGCGCAAGCTCGTTACCGAGCTCGGCCGCGAGCCGACCGCCGACGAGATCGCCGCCGTCACGGGTATTGAGGCCGACGAGGTCGAGTCGATCAAGCGCTCGGCGCAGGCGCCGGTCTCGCTCGAGAAGCCGGTCGGTGACGAGGAGGAGTCGGAGTTCGGCCAGTTCATCGCCGACGAGCGCGCCGAGTCACCGTACGAGCGCGCCGCCGAGATCCTGACCAAGGAGGCGCTGCGCGAGGCGCTCGAGAACCTCTCCTACCGTGAGCGGCGCGTGCTCGAGCTGCGCTACGGGCTCGGCGGTGAGCACCCGCGCACGCTCGACGAGGTCGGCCGCACGTTCAACGTCACCCGTGAGCGGATCCGCCAGATCGAGAACCAGTCGCTGAAGAAGCTGCAGTCGCTGGCCGAGGCGCAGAAGCTGCGGGATGTGGCGTAGCCACATCCCGTCGGAAGTTCGCGGAGCGAACTTCCCGGAGACGTCGCATGGCCACATCTCTGAGCTCGCAAGTTCGCGGAGCGAACTTGCGACGGTAAGCCGGGCGTAGCCCGGCGTCCGCAAGCTGCGGGATGTGGCGTAGTTAGCTGCAACCCGTGGCGATCGCGAGCGCGCTACAGATCTCGCGCATCCTGCTTGGGTGGAGGCGGGTGATCTTACGCGTCAGATAGCTCTTCGGCACGGTCAGGATGTTGTCGGTCGTGAGGACGCACGGCTTCGGCATCCCATCGGCCGTGGTCAGGTCCACCTCGGTCGGTATCCCACGGGCGCGCGATGTTGCGGGTATGACTGTTAGCTGCGTGACAACTGGGATCGCCGACTCGCGGGTCAGGACACAGACGGGCCTCGCCTTACGGTGAGGCTCCTCCAGCCACCAGATCTCTCCACGTTGAACGCGGCTCACCAGCCATCCTCCTCATCGAGCAGCCGGCGGGTGTTGTCTTCTGCCCAGCGCATCTCTTCTTCGGTCGTAGGTAACCGCGTGTACCCCTCGACGATCTGGCGATCGTACTCGCGCTCGCGTTCGGCGTACAGCAGTTCGTCGATCGCCTGCCGGATCAGCTCCGAGCGCGACCGCTTGTCGCGGGCCGCGAGCGCATCAAGTTCGCTGACGATCTCGTCGGTGAGCTGGACAAGGGTCTGCCGCCGGGCCATCGTCATATTGTGAACCATATGGGCGATCGATAGCAAGCAGCCATTGGCACCATCGTGACGCTGGAACCGTCACAAGACGACACGCGACCGTGCCGAACTTGCGCGCTGCGGCGCACGAAACCAGCACAGCGAGGTTCGCAACGCCGGCCGCGTGACCCCGCCCTCGTCGAACAGGCCGAAGTGCACGTCAGGACGTGCACTTCGGCCTGTTCGACGGTGCTTGGGTGCGCCGAGGCGTGGGGTGGGCGCGGGCGGGGGAGTCCGGTGCGTCCGGACTCCCCAGCGCCAGCTACTTCCCGGCGTTCTCGGAGACGAACTTCGCGACTGCGGTCGCGTCGGCGCCCTGGAGCAGGCCGGGCGGCATCGCGCCGTTGCCGGTGCCGCCGATCTTGATCGCCTTCTCGACCAGCGCGAGATCGGGCTTGAGCTGGTCGAGGTTGGGTCCGACGGCGCCGCTCGTGCCGGCGGCGGCGAGCGTGTGGCAGCCGCCGCAGGTCGTGGCGAAGATCTCCTTGCCGGACGAGGCTGCGCCGCCGGCGGCAGGCTGCTCGGTCGTGGCCGTGGCGGTCGCCGTCGTCTCGGTCGTCGCCGCCGGCGCGCTGCCGCCGGCCGTCTTGGCCGGCGGTGCGGCCGCCTTGTTGGTGCTTTCGCTGGCGCCGTGATCGCGGCCGGCCATGAACGCGACGATGATTATGACGGCCACGAGCGCGCCGATCCAGGCGCCGGCCAGCCAGGACTCGATACCGCCGGGAGTCCGGCGGGGCGGCTCGTCCGGTGCGTCGTCGCTGGGATTGACAGGGTGGTTCGTCATCTGAAAATCAACCTCCGACTCCTCCGGCGAAGGCTGCGCCCATCGCCACCGACATCACGAAAATGGCCATTCCCGAGACACGCCCGAAGCGGACGCAGGCCCAGCCGGTGGCCAGCCCGAGAATGATGATCCCCCAGTGGTAGAGCAGGTGGAGGAAGTCCCGGTTCTCCAGTGGGTTGTAGATCCCGGGGGTCATCAAGAGCAACATGATGACCGGTGCGACGACCACCGCCGCGTAGGCCCACCACGGCACCTCCGCGGGGATCGCCCGCTTCAGTGCCTGGCGGGAGCCGATCCCCATCGCCAGCAGGCCGCCGAGCATGAACTGCGCGGCGTGGCTGAGGTGGTGGGCCTCGGAAGACTTGTTCGACAGGTCGACGGCGCCCGGCAGCAGCGAGATCGCCGAGATCACCATGAAGCCGGCGAGGACCGCGAAGCCGAAGTTGGTGGTCACCGGGGGCATCAGCACGCGGCGCCCCTCGCGCGGGTGCGGATCACGCGTCTCGACGCGGTCGGCCCGTGCGGAGCGGATCAGGCTGATGATCGTCACCACGAACAGCAGGAAGCCGGTCAGCACGAGCAGCGCGCCGATCGTCCCGACGACGTCGTAGGCCTGGGTGCCGGGCGGATGGACCGAGTAGCGGCGCGGCACGCCGAGCGCACCGGCCGCGTACCACGAGCCGACGAACATGTAGCCGCCGGTCAGGAACAGCGCCGGGATCGCGATGCGCAGGTTGCGCGGGACGGTCTTTCCGGCCGCCTGCTCGGCGAGGTACGCCGCGAACGCCATCGCCCAGACCGCACAGCCGCACAAGAGATAGGTGTGGAAGTGCGCCGGCACCCACTGTGTGTTGTGGAGGCTGAAGTTGATCGGGATCAGCGAGTCGAGCACGGCGCCGATGCCGCCGATCGCCCAGCCGAGGAAGCCGAGGTAGAACAGCGTCGAAGCGAGCGTCCAGCGGTAGCGCGAGCCCCAGATCAGCATCATCGCCGTGTAGATCGTGACGACCGCGACGGGGATCGCGGCGGCCGACGATGCGCCCATCGAGACGCCCTGGGCCCAGCCGGGTTGGGCGAAGTCCATGTAGAGGTGATGCGAGAACGCGGTCAGCACGAAGACCAGCGTCGCCAGCCAGCCGGCGGCGAGCGGCTTGGTCGTCTTCCACGGCCGGCCGGCGAACCGCGGCATCAGCACGTAGAGCATGCCCGCCGCGAGGTAGATGATCAGGTTCGCAACCGTGTGGCCGAAGAAGTACGTCAGGTTCTTGGCCCACAGCGCGTTGATGAAGACGCCGCCGTCGATCGTCTTGTTGATCAGCGCGACGACGATCGCGGTGCCGCCGACGCTCGCGAGCATGCCGTCGAAGGCGACGACGGTGCCGGCGAGGATCTGCGGCGGCGGCGCCTCCTCGGTGCGGCCGAGCAGGAACGGGATCCCGAGCGCGTTCGAGAGACCGCCGTACTGGTTGGTCGTCGCCGTGAACAGCTCGATGCAGTAGACGAAGAAGCCGGCGCCGACGGCCAGCATCCCGACCATGAACACCGCGGTGGCCCACGGCATCCACTGGCCGAGCGGGTGGAACGGCAGCGGCGAGAGGAAGGTCCAGCCGGTCGCAAAACCGCCGACGATCGCGGCGACGAGGACGAGGACAGCGCCGACGACGATCAGCCCGTAGGCCCACAGCAGCCTGCGCACCGAGAGCTGCACGTGCGGCCGCAGGACGAACCACATCCCGCCCATCATCACCAGCAGCATCGCGACGAGCATGCCCGCGCCGTGCAGCGTCATCAGGCGGTAGAACCAGGGGTCGCTGACGCCGACGAGCTTGGCCTGCGTCGAGCGCATCGTGATGCCGAGCAGCATCATCACCAGGAACAGCGCCAGCCCGGTGCCGCCCATCAGCGCGCCGATGCGGCGCTCCTCGCTGGTCGGCGCCGGCACCGCGGCCGCCGGGATCTCGCTGCCGACTGTCGTGGTCGCCATCGTCTACTGCCCCTTCTTCACGGTCAGGGTCGCCTGCATCTTGTGGTGCCCGACGCCGCAGAACTCAAGGCACGAGAGCTGGTAGTCGCCGGGCTCATCGAGCTTGACATCGAGCTTGTTGGTGTATCCCGGCATCGCCTGGACCGAGCCGATCATCTCGCCGCGCGGCGAGTAGATGCCGAGGCCGTGGTTGACGTCGGCGGCCGTCACCTCGAAGTGGACGCGGCCCGGCTTGACCGTCTTCGGCGAGACGATCCAGTAGAACTGGCCGCCCTTGACGGCGACCGGTTGCGCTGGCCCCTTGCCGCCGCGCGCACCGGAGTAGGGCAGGAAGAAGAGCGAGATCAAGAGGCCGAAGGCCAGCAGCGAGCCGAAGCCGATCAGCCAGAAGGTGCGGATCCGGTAGCCGACCTTCTTGACCTGGTCGAACTCCACGGGCTTGCGGACGCTGCGGCCGATCGTCACGAAGGCGATCACCAGCAGCACCACGATGACGATGAAGAGGATGCCGATCGACGTCTGTGGCTGCGTATAGGTCAGTTCACGCATGCGTGTTCCCTCAGTGCCTCCGCTCGGGGTTTAGCGACCGCTTAGGTGCGCGCCGGGCATATTGACATGAACGCTGGAAGAATGCGTCCGCGCCTCGTCCGAACGGCGCCGGCGAACGCGATGTTGCAAGGCAACGCGTCTACCAGCGCTTGAGAAACCTGGCGCTGCGGCCGACAATCTGGAGCGTGTCCTTCGATCTTCACCGCTGCCTGCAGACGCTCGTCGAGCAGGAGGGTTCCGACCTGCACCTCAAGGTGCCTTCCCAGCCGCTCTGCCGGCTCAACGGCGAGCTCGTGCCGATCGCCGGCACCGACCCGCTGACGCTCGCCGACACCGAGGGCGCGCTCGACCACATCATCGCCGGTGATGAGGCCAAGCGCCACGAGTTCGACACCCAGGGCGAGGTCGACCTCGCCTATGCGGTGCCCGGGCTCGCGCGCTTCCGCGTCAACGGCTTCCGCCAGCGCGGCGCGATCTCGATTGTGATGCGCGCGATCCCGTTCGGGATCCGCACGATCGAGGAGCTCGAGCTGCCGCCGGTGATCGAGGCGCTGGCCGAGGAGGAGCGCGGGATCGTGCTGCTGACCGGTACGACCGGCTCGGGCAAGTCGACGACGCTGGCGGCGATGGTCGACCACATCAACTCGACCAAGGCCCGGCACATCGTCACGATCGAGGATCCGATCGAGTTCCTGCACGTCGACAAGCGCTCGGTCATCAACCAGCGCGAGATCGGGATGGACACGACCGACTTCAAGTCCGCGCTGCGGCGCGTCCTGCGCCAGGACCCCGATGTGATCCTGATCGGCGAGATGCGCGACGAGGAGACCGTCCAGACCGCGCTGTCGGCGGCCGAGACCGGCCACCTCGTGTTCTCGACCGTCCACACCGTCGACGCCGCCGAGACCGTCAACCGGCTGATCGAGTTCTTCCCGCCGCACATGCACAGCCAGGTGCGGGCGATGATCGCCGGCACGCTCAAGGGCGCCGTCTCGCAGCGGCTCGTGCCGACCGCCGACGGCAAGGGCCGTGTCGCGGCCTGCGAGGTGCTGCGCTCGACCGGCCGTGTCAAGGACCTGATCCTCGACCCCAAGCAGACCGCGCGCCTGCCGGAGGTGATCGCCGACGGCGAGTACTACGGGATGCAGACCTTCGACCAGGCGCTGTTTCACCACCTCAAGAGCGGCCGCATCGACATGGAGACCGCGACCGAATTCGCGTCGAGCCCGCACGACTTCCGGCTGCTGGTCGCGGCCGACGGCCGCCGCGGTACGACGATGGACGACCTCGAGCAGGCCGAGGACGACCGTGCCGCTCCGCACGTAGGCTCCGTCCTGCGCTGAGCGGGCGTAGGCTGCCGCCACCATGCAGACGACGCTTGCGCAGTACAAGGAGACCGAGGCGAGCGATGCGTTCACGCTTCAGAACTCGAAGCTGCTGAAGGTGTCGCTGAGCGGCACCACGATCCAGGCCAAGGCCGGGTCGATGGTCGCCTATCAGGGGCAGGTCGGCTTCGAGCACGCCGGCTCCGGTGGGCTCGGCCGGATGCTGAAGAAGGCGGCCACAGGCGAGGGCACGACCTTGATGAAGATGACCGGGACCGGCGAGGTCTTTCTCGCCGACGGCGCCCAGGACGTTCATCTGCTCTACCTCGAGGGCGAGAAGATCACGGTCAACGCACCGAACCTGCTGGCCTTCGACGCCGACATCGACTGGGACATCGAGCGCGTTCACGGCGCCGGCGGGATGATGAGCGGCGGGCTCTACAACACGTCGCTGCAGGGCACGGGCTGGGTGGCCGTCGTCACCGACGGCCCGCCGGTGCTGCTGGACGTCGCGAGCGCGCCGACCTACGCCGATGCACAGGCGGCGATCACCTGGTCGCAGGGGGTCACGACGGCGATCCGCACCGACATCAAGATGAAGGATCTGATCGGCCGCTCGTCGGGCGAGACGGTGCAGGTGGCCTTCGGCGGGCAGGGCTGGGTGCTCGTGCAGCCGTCCGAAGGCCGAGTCAGCGGCAGCGCGTCGGGCGGACAGAGCGGCCCGCTCGGAACGCTGCTCGGCGGCTGATCTCAAGGGTCTGCCGACGCCGCAACATCGGGGCGCTCCGCGGGTTGCGGACGGTATGCACGGACGATCCCGTCACGTGCGGTCCAGCCGTCTAACCTCGCGGGCGTGTCCGATCCGCGGCTGACACGCAGGAGCGCGCTTGCGCTCGGCGCGGCCGGCGCCGGCTCTGCCGCGCTCGTCGCGGCCGGACCGGCGCTCGCGTCTCTGCGGCGGCGTGCGCGAGGCGCGATCACGACGGTTCCGGTGACCGGCGCGATGCGGCTGCGCGTCGCCCAGCCCTTCGTCCTCGTCGGGCTGCGCGGTCCCGGGCTGGGCGCGGCGCGGGCGCTGCTGCGCGTCCGCCGCCCGAGCGGGACGTGGGGACCGTGGACGGCCGTGCAGCCGGGGCG
>CAZYMM010000021.1:0-23007 GCA_964648515.1 uncultured Conexibacter sp. | reverse complement strand
ACTTGCGGCCGTCCGGCGCAGACGCGCCGGACGGCAGCAAGTCGGGGCGCCCGGATTTGAACCGGGGACCTCACCGACCCGAACGGTGCGCGCTACCAGGCTGCGCCACGCCCCGAAGACCCGCGAGTCTAGCGAGGGCCTGTAGCGTCCGGCCCATGGCCCGCACCGCCGAGATCATCGCCTTCCTCGATCAGCTGCTCGATGCCGCCTCGTTCTCCGACTACGGGCCGAACGGCCTCCAGGTCCCCGGCCGCAACGAGGTCACCAGCATCGTCACCGGGGTCAGCGCCCACGCGCCGCTGATCGAGGCCGCCGCCGGCCACGGCGCCGGCATGGTGCTCGTCCACCACGGGCTGTTCTGGCGCGGCGACCCGCTTGAGATCACAGCGGTCAAGCACGCCCGGCTGAAGCCGCTCTACAGCCACGAGATCGCGCTCGCCGCCTACCACCTGCCGCTCGACGCCCACCCCGTCCACGGCAACAACGCGCTGCTGGCGGCCGGGATCGGTGCCGGCGAGCTCGAGCCGTTCGGCGCCCACGACGGCCGCACGATCGGCATCCGCGCACGGTTCCCCGAGCCTGGTGGGACCGCGGCCGCCACCCTTGCTGAGCGCGTACGCGACACGGTCGGCGGGCGCGATCCGCTCGTGATCGCCGCACCCTCGGGCCGGCCGGTCGAGACGATCGCGATCGTCTCCGGCGGCGGTAACTCGTTCATGCAGGAGGCGATCACGGCCGGCTGCGACGCATTCCTCACCGGTGAGCCGACCGAGTGGGCGTTCGGCCTGGCGACCGACGCCGACATCACCTACATCGCAGCCGGCCACCATGCCTCGGAGACGCTCGGCGTGCGGCGGCTCGGCGAACTGCTGACAGACCGCTTCGGCGTCGAGCACCGCTTCGTCGACACGCATAACCCGATCTGAGCCCGACCGCTCAGAGCACCGTGCAGGCCGGCCGCAATCTGCTGCCGCCGGGGCCGGACGAAGCTTGCGATTGGTCCGGCGACGCAGGTACGGTTGCACCATCGACCCCAACGCCCGAGGAGGAACGCCAATGGCCATCCACCTGACCCCGACGGAACTGGCTCACGAGCTCGGAATTGAGCGCAGCGATGTCATCGCATCATGCGTCGAGCACGGAATCCCGGTCTTCCAGGGCAAGGTAGACAAGACGCTCTTCGAGGCCGAGATACGCGGGACCGAGCCGCTTCATCACGCCGCGGCCTCCACCGCCGAGTCAACAGCCTGACCTGCTGGACCAGGTCCGTGCCGGCGACCGGCTAGCGTCGCCGCCGACAGCCGATGCGGATCGCGACCTGGAACGTCAACTCGGTCAAACAGCGTGCGCCGCTGCTCTTGGCCTGGCTCGATGAGCGCGCGCCCGACGTCGTCTGCCTGCAGGAGACCAAGCTCGCCGACGAGCCGTTCGAGGCGCTGCTCGGGGCCGAGCTCGATGCGCGCGGCTACGAGCGCGCGCTGAACGGCGGCGCGGGCCGCTGGAACGGCGTCGCGATCCTCTCGAAAGCCGGGCTCGCCGATGTCGCCCACGGACTGCCGGGCGGCCCACACTGGGCCGGCGAGGACGAGCAGGAGGCGCGCGCGGTCGCTGCGAGCTGCAGCGGCGTGCGGATCATGAGCGTCTACGTCCCGAACGGACGCGAGACCGGCTCCGAGCACTACGACTACAAGCTGGAATGGCTCGCCGCACTGCGCGCCGCCGTCATCGCCGCGGGCCCGGAGAGCGCGGCCGTCTGCGGCGACATGAACGTCGCCCCCGCCGACGCCGATGTCTTCGATCCCGAGGCCTTCGACGGCCACACGCACGTCACAGCGCCGGAGCGTGCGGCGCTCGCCGGCCTGACCGCGCTCGGGCTGCGTGACGTGGTCCGCGATCGCTGGCCCGATGAGCGCGTGTTCACGTTCTGGGACTACCGCGCCGGCATGTTCCACCAGGATCTTGGGATGCGGATCGACCTCGTGCTGGCCGGTCCGGAGGTCGCCGGGCGGGTCGCCGCCGCCTGGGTCGATCGCAAGGCGCGCAAGGGCCGCGGCACCAGCGATCACGCACCGGTGATCGTCGATCTCGACACCGCACCGGACGGCGACCTCGGCCCCGTCGTGCCGCCGCCGTCGGCGCCGGCCCGGGCCGGCGGCCGTCGCCTGCCCCAGGCCGGTTGAGGTCCAGAACCTCAGGCGCCGTCCTGAGCGCGCCGCACCTGACGCAGCAGCGAGCCGGTGGTCTGCTCGAGGATCCGCTCCCAGGCGCGCTGGCGGCTCTCCTGCGCGGCGACGGCCGAGACGACCTCGCGAACCCGGTCGGCCGAGATCTCGATGCCGTGGCGCTCGAAGATCTCGTGGTAGCGGTCGTAGTGTTCGGCGAGCTTGTAGGTCACCGATCCGAAGCCGTGACGGGCGATGTCGAGCCGCTTGGTGAAGTTCATGATCGATGTCTGGAACATCAGCTCATCGTCGGTGTCGGGCTCGACGAGGATGATGTCGACGCCCGGATAGCGCTCCTGCCAGTAACGGGCCTGCATGTGCAGGCGCTGGTGGGCCATCAGCTTGAAAGCCTGAAATCCGACCTGCGGCATCCCCATGTCGCTGACGCGCCGTGCGCGCGAGCCGAGCAGCGTCGAGACCCGCTGGACGAAGTCGTTGTGGTAGGGCACGAGCGGGTTGACGACGATGATCAGCTTCGCGCCGGCACTGACCGCGACGTCGAGATTGGTGGTCGAGACGAGCCCGCCGTCAACCAGCTCACGATCGCCGACGCGGACCGGCTTGTAGACCACCGGCAGCGCCGTCGACGCACGGACGGCGCGCGAGATCGGCGTCTCCCGCCACGGCCCCTGGCCGAAGACGACCCGCTCGCAGGTGTCGAGGTCGGTCGCGACGATGTAGAGCTCGTTCTCGAGCTCGCGGAAGTCGTCGCTGCGGTCAGGATCGGAGAGGACGGTCCGCACGTACTGCTCGATGCCGGAGCCCGAGTAGACGCCGGAGGGCAGCCCCTCGCCGAGGCCGACGACGATGTCCATCAGCGAAACGTGACCGAGTCGCGGCGCCAGCTCACGGGTCAGCTCGACGACGCGAGCCGGCATCGTCGCCAGCCGCTTGGCGAACTCCACCAGGTTCGGCCGCAGGATCAGGCTCAGGTCCATGTCCGGGAACGGCGACGGCCCGCTGCCGTGGACAACGCGCATCATCTCCTCGGGCGTGACGCCGTTGGCCGCCATCGCCGCGATCGCCGCGCCGGCGCTGGTGCCGACGTAGACGTCGAACTGGTTGATCGTGTGGTTGACCGAGAGCAGATCGAGCGCGCGCAACGCGCCGATCTCGTAGACGCCGCCGGTGATCCCGCCGCCGCCGAGCACGAGCGCGGTCTTCGAGCGCCCACGCGGGCGGCGCGGGCGGCGCTTCTTGTGCTCCGCGGGGGCGGCGCGGGAATCGCGGCGGCCGATGTCGACGACATCCCCCATCGCCTGGGATGGTACCGGCGCGATCCCCGGAGCGGCTTCGCTACCGTCGCTGAGGTGCGCCGGCAGATAGTGCTCCCGCTCGCGGTCCTGCTCCTGCTGCTGGTGGCCGCGCCCATCGCCGCCGCGCTCAGCGTCGAGCGCGCCGTCGGTCGCCTGGGCGCCTACCAGCGCTCGCTCGGTCCGCGGTCCTCGGCCACGCTCGTCGACCTCTCGACGCGCACGATCCTGTTCCAGCGCCGGCCGCTGCTGGCGCTGGCACCGGCCTCGAACCAGAAGCTGTTCACCACCGCCGCCGCACTGCAGCGCTTCGGGCCCGACGGCACGCTCGTGACGACCATCGTGCCGGCGCCGCTGGCGACGCTCGACGGCAGCGGCGTGCTGCGCGGCGACCTCTACCTGGTCGGCGGCGGCGACCCGTCGCTCGGCGACCGCGGCCTGCGCGACCTCGCCCGCCAGGTCAAGGCGGCCGGCATCCGCCGGATCAGGGGCGGCATCCGCGGCGACGACTCGCTGTTCGACCGGCGACAGGGCGGGCCGCGTACCGGCTACTCCCTGGACCCCGACATCGGCGGCGCGCTCTCGGCACTCGCCTGGCAGCACGGCACCAGCGGCGAGGGCGGCCCGGCGCTCGTGACCACGCGCCGCTTCGCACGGATCCTCAAGTCCGAGGGCGTCAGCTATTCAAGCGCGCCGGCGCTGGGCCAGGTGCCGGCGTCGGGAGCACCGCCGGCCCCGGTCGCCGTTCACGCTTCGCCACCGATGTCGTCGCTGATCACGACGACCAACGTCTACTCGGACAACTTCTACGCCGAGATGCTGCTGAAGGCGCTCGGTGCGCGCTTCGGCGCCGGCGGTACCACAGCTGCCGGCGCTGCCGAGGCACGTCAGGCGCTGGCGCCGCTGGCGATCGCGCCGGTGATCGCCGACGGCTCCGGCCTCTCGCTCCGTGATCGTGCGTCGTCGCGCACGGTCGCCACGCTGCTCGCCGGGCTTGCGGCCAGCGACTACAACGCCCCTTTCCGTGCTTCGCTCGCACTCGCCGGCCGCAGCGGCACGATCGCGTCGCGGATGCGCGGCACCGCCGCTCAGGGGCGCTGTATCGGCAAGACCGGCACGCTGAACAGCGTCTCGGCGCTGTCGGGCTACTGCACGACGACCTCCGGCCGCCGGCTCGTCTTCTCGCTGATCGAGAACGGCGTCTGCCCCGGCTGCGCGAAGGCGACCGAGGACCGGATGGTCGCGACGATCGCCCGCATCGACCGCTGAGCGGTCAGCCGAGCAGATCGTCGAGGCCGGCCTCGTCGAGCACCGTCAGCCCGAGCCGTTCGGCCTTGGCGAGCTTGGTCCCGGCCGCCTCGCCGGCGATCACGTAGTCGGTCTTCGCCGAGACCGACGAGGTGACGCGGCCACCGGCCGCCGCGATCCGTGCGGTCGCCTGCTCACGGGTCAGGTTCGGCAGGGTGCCGGTCAGCACGAAGGTCTTGCCCGCGAGCGGCCCCTCCCCAGCGGGCGCCCCCTCCGCGGTGAAGCGCAGGCCGAGCCCGCGCAGATCCGCGATCAGCGCGCGGATCGCGGGATCGGCGAGCTGACCGGCGATCCGCTCGGCCATGACCGGACCGACACCGCCGACCTGCTGCAGCTGCTCTGCGCTCGCGGCCGTCAGCGCATCGATCGTCCGGAAGTGCTGGGCGAGCGCAACGCCGGTGACCGCGCCGACCTCCTCGAGGCCGATCGCAAACAGGACCCGGCCGAACGGCTGCCGTTTGGAGCGCTCGATCGACTCGAGCTGCCGGTTCGCGGCCACGAGCTTGGACTCGGTGACCTCGTCCTTGATTCCCCGCCGCGAGGCGAGCTGCTCGGCCGTCAGGCGATAGATGTCGGCGGCGGTCCTGATCAGGCCCGCGTCGAGCAGGTCGGCGACCTGCTCCTCGCCGATACCGTCGATGTCCATCGCGCCGCGACTGACGAAATGCTTGAGCAGTTGCCGGTGGCGGCCCGGGCAGTCACGGTTGGGACAGTTGGTGAAGACCGAGCCGTCGGGCTTGACGGTCGCCGTGCCGCAGGCCGGACAGAGCACCGGTGCTGTGACCGGATCTGCGCGGGGCCGGCGTTCAGCGGCGTGCGGTGCCGGTGAGATCACCTGCGGGATCACGTCACCGGCGCGCAGCACGATCACCTCGTCGCCGGGCCGCAGATCCTTGCGCGCCAGGTCCTCCTCGTTGTGAAGCGTCGCCATCGCGACGGTCACGCCGCCGACGTGGACCGGATCGAGCACCGCGAACGGGTGCAGATCCCCGAACTTGCCGACGCTCCACTGCACCTCGCGCAGCGTGGTGACCGCCGTCGTCGGCGGGAACTTCCAGGCGACCGCCCAGCGCGGGTCGCGGCCGACGACGCCGAGGCGCCGCTGAAGCTCGATGTCGTCGACCTTGATCACGACGCCGTCGATCTCGAAATCGAGCGCGCCGCGACGCTCCTGCCAGCCGTGGCAGCGGGCGATCACCTCGTCCTCGCCGGAACAGCTGACGATGTCGGGATTGACGGGGAAGCCGTGGGCGGCCAACCAGCTGAGCGCGGCGCGATGGCTCGTGAACGCGAGCCCGTCGCTGACGCCGACCTGATAGGCCCAGAGCGAGAGCGGACGTTCTGCGGCCTGACGCGAGTCGAGCTGGCGGATCGCACCGGCCGCCGCGTTGCGCGGGTTCATGAACGTCGGCTCGCCGGCCTGCGCCCTCCGCTCGTTGACGGCGGTGAAGTCGGGCAGCGACAGGTAGACCTCGCCGCGCACCTCCAGCAGCGCCGGGACGTCATCGCCGGAGATCTCCTGCGGCAGCGCGGCGATCGTCCGCAGGTTGTGGGTCACGTCCTCGCCGACGCGACCGTCGCCGCGTGTCGCACCGCGGACGAGAACCCCGTCGCGGTAGACGAGGCTGATCGCCAGGCCGTCGATCTTCGGCTCGCAGACGTAGGTGAACGCGGGATCGGCGATCCCCTCGCGGGCCAGATGCGTGCGCATGCGGCCGACCCAGCCGCGCAGCTCCTCGTCGCTGCGGACGTTGGCCAGCGAGAGCATCGGCGCCAGATGCTCGACCTTGGCCAGCGTGTCGACGGCCTGGCCGCCGACGCGCTGGGTCGGCGAATCGGCCGTGACGAGCTCTGGATGGGCCCGCTCGAGCGCGCGCAGCTCGTCGAGCAGCGCGTCGTAGACGTCGTCGCCGACGAGCGGGTCGTCGAGCACGTAGTAGGCGTGGTTGTGGCGCTCGAGCTCGGTGCGCAGCTCGCCCGCGCGGCGCCGGGCGGCATCGAGCCCGGCGCTCACAGGACCTCCTCGAGCAGCTGCTCGAGCCGCGCCGCCGCGAGCGCACCCATCGCCCCGTGCGAGGTCAGGTCGAGATGCAGCGGCGTCAGCGCGATCCGGCCGCGGTGGACCGCCGCGACGTCGGTGCCGTCCTCGTCCTCGAACCCCGGCTCGGCGTTGTAGAGCACGTAGCGGCCGGCGCCGTTGGCGCGGATCTCACCCTCGGGCCGCAGCGTGTCGTAGTAGACGCGGCGGCCGAGCCGGGCGACCTCGACGCCGGCGGCGCGGCCCGACGGGACGTTGACGTTGACCATCGTGCCCGGGGGCAGCGGGTGCTCGTGGAGGCCGCCGACGAGGCGCGCGATGAACCGCGCCGCCTGGCCGAACGGATCGCTGTCGTCGCGCCAGCCCGGCCACAGCCGTTGCGAGACCGCGATCGCCGGGACTCCGAGCACCACACCCTCGAGCGCGGCGGCGACGGTGCCCGAGTAGGTGATGTCGTCGCCGAGGTTGGCGCCCTGGTTGATGCCGGCGATGACGAGGTCCGGGCGCTCTGCCCCGGCGAGCCCGAGCTCGGCGAGCCGTACGCAGTCGACCGGGGTGCCATCGCAGGCCCAGGCCGGCGTGCCGCTCGTGTCGATCACGCGCGGCTCGCAGTGGACCGCGCGGCGGAACGTGATGCCGCGGCCGACCGCCGAGCGGTCGCCGTCGGGGGCGATCACCAACAGCTCGACATCCGAGAGCCCGGCCAGTGCCGCCGCCATCCGCCGCAGCCCAGCCGCGTCGATGCCGTCGTCGTTGGTCAGCAGTACGCGCATCGCGGCGCGAAGGCTAGATGATTGATTCCGTGTCGCTCGTGTTCGCGGTCGTGCGCGGGGTGGATGCCGGGCGACGCACGATCCCGTGGCCGATCCTGGTTGGATCGGCGAGGGATCGGGTGGCGATCCGGCGCCGCCCGGCGTACGAGAGCGGACGCGAGAGCTCGGAATCAGTCATCTAGCCGCCGGGGTAGTCGGCGCCGGTGAAGT
Organism: uncultured Conexibacter sp.; assembly: GCA_964648515.1. GTDB lineage: Bacteria > Actinomycetota > Thermoleophilia > Solirubrobacterales > Solirubrobacteraceae > Baekduia. The sequence goes on along the minus strand of CAZYMM010000021.1, from coordinate 15,203 downwards.
AGAGCCCGTGCGGCGGCGCCGTCGGCCCCGCCTCGCTGCGCGGGCGACCGGTCAGCAGCCGCGCGAAGCCGGCGGGCTCCAGGCGGCCGCCCGCGACCTGCAGCATCGTGCCGACGAGGACGCGGATCATGTTGCGCATGAAGGCGTCGGCGGTGATCGAGAACGCGAGCACGTGCTCTGACTCGCGCTCCCAGACCGCGCTGCGGATCTCGCGCGTGAAGTGGACATGGTCGGTGACGGTCGGGGTGAAGGCTGTGAAGTCGTGGCGTCCGGCCGTCATCGCCGCGACCTCGGCGAGCGCGTCCTCGTCGACCGGATGGGGATGGTGGAGCGCGCGGAGCTGCTCGAACGGCGACGGCTCGCTGCGCGTGTGGACGCGGTAGCGGTAGGAGCGGGCGAGCGCGTCGCGGCGCGCGTCGAAGCCATCCTCGGCCTGGACTGAGGCGAGCACGGCGATGTCGCTCGGCAGGAGCGCGTTGAGGCCCCGAACCGGCGCCGGATCACCCGGATGGCTTGCGACCTGCCCGGTGGCATGGACACCGCGGTCGGTGCGTCCTGCGACCGTCAGCGACGGCCGTGAGCGGCCGCCGCCGAGCTCGGCGAGCGCGCGCTCGATCTCACCCTGCACCGTGCGCTGCCCCGGCTGGCGCGCCCAGCCGGCGAACGCGCTGCCGTCGTAGGCGATCGTCAGCCGTGCGGTCAGCGGCCGGAGAAGATGTTGAGCAGCGAGATGAAGATGTTGACGATCGAGACGAAGATCCCCGTCGCCAGCCAGACCACGTCGTCCTCGTCGGCGTGCTTGCGGACGTAGTTGAAGTCGACGACCAGCAGCGCGGAGGCGATCAGGATCACGAAGATGCTGAAGACCGGGTTTGCGACCAGGCCGGAGAAGAAGAAGAGCCCGATCAGGCTGATCGCGAACAGCGCCAGCATCGCGTAGCTCAGCGGCCGCATCCAACGCGCGAGATCCTTCGAGGTGGCAAGGCCCGCGGAGCCCATGATCAGCGTGATCAGCGCGGTGCCGCCGGCGGCGGCTGTGATCGCGCTCGGGTCGGTGCTGGCGTAGAAGGCGAGCACCGGACCGAGGCTGAGGCCGAGGATCAGGCCGATCGCAAGCAGCCAGGTGATCCCGAGCTTGCCGAGCCGCAGCTTGGCCGAGAACGACTGGGCGAACAGCATCCCGATCGCGACGAAGCCGAGCACGCGCGCCGTCGTGACCGGTAGGTCCTTGCCGATCACGGCACCGAGCGCGGCGAAGCCGATCGTGATCCCGACCAGCATCATCACCTGGCCGAAGATCGTCTGCGTGCTGACGCGTGTCCCGCCGAACGCCGTGCTCGCCGGACCGTAACGGACGTCCCGCTCCTGAAGGCTCATGCGGTCAAGGTAGCCGATCGAGGTGTGCCCCAGCCACGAGTGCGCGGGGCCGCGGCGTGCCAGAAGCCCGGGGACCACAACCCGAGGGAGCGATCGCGCCGGCTCGCCAGGACGCAGGCCGCGACGCGTACTAACGGTACGCGAGTCGGCCGAAGACGCCGCGAGCCGGTGCGAGCGCCCCGAGCACGGGGTTAGACCAGTTCGAGATAGACCATCTCGGTCGCGTCGCTCTTGCGCGGGCCGAGCTTGAGGATGCGGGTGTAGCCGCCGGGGCGCTCGGCGTAGCGCGGCGCCACATCCTCGAACAGCTTGTGGACGATGAACTTGTCCTGACCGAGCGCTGCCAGCGCCTGACGGCGAGCGTGCAGATCACCGCGCTTGGCGAGCGTGATCAGCTGCTCGACCTCGGGCTTGACCGCCTTGGCCTTGGCTTCGGACGTCTTGATCCGCTCGTGTTCGATCACCTCTTTGCAGAGGTTGGCAAGGAGCGCCTTGCGGTGGGCCTTGTCGCGGCTGAGCTTGTGACGTGTCTTCTGGTGGCGCATCGTGTCTAGTCCTCGCGGAGATCGAGGCCACGTGCCTGCAGCGTCTCGATCACCTCGTCGATCGACTTCTTGCCGAAGTTCGGGATTGCGGCGAGCTCGCCCTCGGACTTCGACATCAGGTCGCCGACGGTCTGGATGCCGGCGCGCTTGAGGCAGTTGTAGGAGCGGACGCCGAGCTCGAGCTCCTCGATCAGAATGTCGTGCATCGGGCCGGTCTGCGGCGTGGCCGTCCCGGCGAGCAGCGGGTCGGCGTCGATGCCCGCGGCGGGGGCGTGGCCACCGGGGATCGCGCGCAGCTCCTCGACGCGCTCGGGATCGGTGAAGATCGCGAGCTGGGAGATCAGGATCTCGGCAGCCTCACGCATCGCGGCCTGCGGATCGATCGAGCCGTCGGTCTCGATGTCGAGCGTGAGCTTGTCGTAGTCGGTGCGCTGACCGACGCGAGCCTGCTCGACCGAGTAGGCCACGCGCCGAACGGGCGAGAAGATCGAGTCGATCGGGATGACGCCGATCGGCTGGTCGGGCGACTTGTTGTCCTCCGACGGCGAGTAGCCGCGGCCGCGGCCGATCGTCATGTACATCTCGAGCTTGGCCTTCTTCTCGAGCGTGGCGATGTGCACGGCGGGGTTGAGCACCTCGACTCCGGCCGGCAGGTCGATGTCCTTGGCGGTGATCTCACCGGGACCGGTCACGACCAGCGGCGCCTCGATCTCGGTCGCGTCGGAGTGCATCCGGCAGACGACGCCCTTGAGGTTCAGCACGATGTCGGTGACATCCTCGGTGACGCCGTTGATCGTCGAGAACTCGTGCGCGACGCCCTCGATCCGCACGCTGGTGACGGCGGCGCCGGCGAGCGAGCTGAGCAGCACGCGCCGCAGCGAGTTGCCGAACGTGTAGCCGAAGCCGCGGTCGAGCGGCTCGATCGTGAACGTGCCGCGGTTCTCCTCGACGGATTCGCTGGTGATGCGGGGAATCTGGAAGTCGAGCACGTGGGGTCCTGTCTGGTTGCGGGTCTGCGTCTGGGGCCCGCGCGGGTGCGCTGCGGGCCTGCGAGTTGTCGTTGCTACTTGGAGTACAGCTCGACGATGAGCTGCTCCTGCACCGGCGTCGTGATCTCACGACGGTCGGGCAGGCGAAGCACCTTGGCGGTGAGGCCATCGTGGTCGGCCTGGAGCCAGGCCGGCACCTGAGCGGTCAGCTCGGTGGCGTCACGGATGATCGACTCGGCACCGCTGCCGGTCTTGACCGCCAGCACGTCGCCCTCACGGACCTGGTAGCTGGGGATGTCGACGCGGCGGCCGTTGACGAGCCAGTGGCCGTGGCGGACGAGCTGGCGGGCCTGGCGCCGCGAGGCGGCGAAGCCGAGCCGGACGATCACGTTGTCGAGCCGAGACTCGAGCAGGCGCAGCAGGTTCTCGCCGGTGATGCCGTCCTGCCGCGAGGCCTTGACGTAGTAGCGGTGGAACTGCGTCTCGAGCACACCGTAGTAGCGGCGCGCCTTCTGCTTCTCACGCAGCTGGACGCGGTACTCGGACTGCTTCTGACGGCCACGGCCGTGATCGCCGGGCGGGTAGGCGCGACGCTCGATCGCGCACTTGTCGGTCAGGCAGCGCTCCCCCTTGAGGAAGAGCTTCTGGCCTTCGCGGCGGCACTGCTTGCACTGTGGGCTTGTATCGCGAGCCATGCTTTCAGTCCTCAGACGCGACGCCGCTTGCGGGGGCGGCAGCCGTTGTGGGCTTGCGGGGTCACGTCACGGACGACCGTCACCTCGAGCCCGGCGGCCTGAAGCGAGCGGATCGCGGTCTCACGGCCCGAGCCGGGGCCCTTGACGAAGACCTCGACCTTCTGCAGGCCCTGCTCGATGCCCTTGCGCGCGGCGGCGTCGGCGGTGACCTGCGCGGCGAACGGCGTCGACTTGCGTGAGCCCTTGAAGCCGGCCCCGCCGGCGGACTCCCAGGCGATGACGTTGCCCTTGGTATCGGTCAGCGAGACGATCGTGTTGTTGAACGAGGTCTTGATGTGCGCCTGACCGACGGGGATGTTCTTCTTCGGCTTGCGGCGACCACGCTGCGGGCGCTTCGGAGCCGGCATTACTTCTTGACCTTCTTCTTACCGGCGACCGACATCCGCTTCGGGCCCTTTCGCGTGCGTGCGTTGGTCTTCGTCTTCTGGCCGCGGACCGGCAGGCCGCGACGGTGGCGCAGGCCGCGATAGCAGCCGATCTCCATCAGCCGCTTGACGGCCTGTGAGCGCTCGCGGCGCAGGTCGCCCTCGACGGTCAGATCCTCGACCGCGGTACGGAGCCTGCCGACCTCGTCCTCGGTCAGGTCGCGGACGTAGGTGTCGCGATCGATTCCGAGCTCCGACAGGAGTTTGTTGGCGGTCGGCCTGCCGACCCCGTAGATGTAGGTGAGGCCGACTTCGACGCGCTTGTTGAGGGGAACGTTGACCCCGGCGATTCGTGCCATGGGTTCGTTACCCCTGCCGCTGCTTGTGGCGGGGGTTCTGGCAGATCACGAGGACGGCGCCGTGACGCCGGATGATCTTGCACTTCTCGCACATCGGTTTGACCGACGGTCGTACCTTCATGGTCCCTTTCCGCAGAAGACTTGTGACCCGTGGCCGGCTCTGGCCGCCGCTGGAGCTGCCGACACCGTGAGCACGGGGGCACGCACGAACGTCCGCGCGCGCGAACCGGTCACGATAGCAGGCACCGTGCGGTGCCGAACGGTGGAACAGGCCATGCGGGCGGAGTCAGGGGAGCTCCGGCGCCCCCGACGGCCCAAGCCCCGGGCTCGCCGGCTCCGCCGCCCTGACGATCGCGATCCCGGCGACGACGAAGAGCCCGCCGAGCAGTTGCGCGACGCCGAGCGCCTCGGAGAGCAGCAGCCACGCGAACAGCGCGGCGAACAGCACCTCGGTCAACGCCACGAACGACATCAGCCGTGCGCCGAGCGCCCGTGCCGCGGTGATCCCGAACAGGTAGGGCAGCGCGGCGGTGACGACGGCAAGCGCGACAGCGGCGCTCCACCAGGGAATGGTCGTCCCGGCCAGCGCCACATCGCCTGAGAGCACCGTGAACGACTGCAGGCCGACGAGCCCGAGTAGCGCGAGCAGCAGCGCGCCGACGCCGAGGCCGGACGCAGCGAGCACGATCGGCGGCAGCTCGGAGCGGTCGTCGGCGGCGATCAGGAAGTAGCCGGCCATCCCGACGAGCGCACCGGTCGCCCAGAGCAGCCCCGCGGCCGAGACGGTGACGCCGCCGAAGACGCCGAGAACGATCGCCAGCCCCGCGATCGCGCATGCCGCACCGAGCAGCGTCAGACGGTTCGGGCGTTGGCCGTGAACGGCCCAGAGCCAGGCGAGGATCGCGAGCGGAGCCACGTACTCGATCAGCAGCGCGATCGCCACCGGCATCCTCGCGACGGCGTTGAAGAAGCAGAGCTGGGCGCCGGTGACGCCGAGCACGCCGAAGGCGACGATCCGCGTCGCCTGCCCGCGCAGCAGCCGGTAACGGCCCGAGAGCGTGACGAGGGTCGCGGGCAGCAGCACGACGAAGGCACCGGCGATGCGGGCCATCGCCGCCGCGACGGGCGTCCAGCCGATCTCGATCAGGGCGTGGGCCAGCGGACCGGAAAGCGCGAACGTGGCGGAGGAGAGGACCGCCAGAGCCAGGGCGCGCAGCCCGTCAGAGCGCGTCGTCGCCCTCATGCCAGGGCGTCAGGATCCACGGCCCGGCGTCGGTGATCGCGATCGTGAACTCGAAGTGCGCGGCCAGTGAGCCGTCGGCCGAGTAGATCGCCCAGCCGTCGTCGCCCTCGACGACGCCCGGCCGGCCGACCGTCGTCATCGGCTCGACAGCCAGCACCATCCCCGGCTGCAGGCGCGGACCGCGGCCCGGCGGCCCGAAGTTCGGGATCTGCGGGTCCTCGTGCATCGCCTGACCGACACCGTGGCCGACGAGCGTGCGGACGACCGACAGCCCCGCATCCTCGACCGTCGTCTGGACGGCGTTGGAGACATCGCCGAGCCGGTTGCCGGGCCGGCACTGCTCGACCGCGTCGAAGAGCGACTGACGGGTGACGGCGATCAGGCGCTCGGCGACCGGCGAGACCTCGCCGACCGGAAACGTGACCGCGCCGTCCGCGATCCAGCCGTCGAGCGTCACGCCGACGTCGAGGCTGATGATCGCCCCGTCTCCGAGCACGTGGTCGCCGGGGATGCCGTGGACGACCATGTGGTCGGGTGAGGCGCAGATCGACTTCGGGAAGCCGTGGTAGCCCTTGAAGGTCGGGATGCCGCCGCGCTCGCGAATCATCCGTTCGGCGGCGGCATCGAGCTCGCCGGTCGTGATCCCGGGCTCGATCATCGCCGCCAGCCGCTTGAGGACCTCGACGTGGATGGCGCCCGCAGCCGCCATCTTGTCGAGCTCGCGCCGGGACTTGGTGATGATCACAGCTCGTCTTCGCGACGCAGCGTCGCCGCCGTGGCGCGCACGTGCTCGTAGACCTTGGCCGGCGGCGGCGTGCCGTCGAACTCGTAGAGCAGACCGCGCTCCTCGTAGTAGTCGATCAGCGGCTTGGTCTGCTCGTGGTAGACGGCGAGCCGCTTGCGCACGGTGTCGGGCCGGTCGTCGTCACGCTGGATCAGCGGCGTCCCGTCGCTGTCGCACACGCCGTCCTGTTTGGGCGGGTCGAACTCCAGGTGGTACACGTGGCCGCGCTCGCAGACACGCCGGCCGCAGGCACGGCGCTCGATCTCCTCGTCCGGGACCTCGATCAGCAGCACGCCGCTGAGCTTGCGACCGTGCTGCTCGAGCGCGCGGCCGAGCGCGTCAGCCTGCGGGACCGTCCGCGGGAAGCCGTCGAGCAGGAAGCCGTCCTGTGCCTCGTCCGAAGACAGCGCTTCGATGATCACGCCGATGATCACGTCGTCGGGGACCAGCGCGCCGTCGTCCATGTAGGACTTGGCTGTGACGCCGAGCTCGGTCCCGGCCCGCACGGCCGAGCGCAGGATCTCGCCGGTGGCGTAGTAGGGCAGACCGAAATCATCGGTCAGGCGCTCGGCCTGCGTGCCCTTGCCGGCGCCGGGCGGCCCGAGCAGGATGAGATTGAGCTGTGACAAGACGGCTGGATCGTACTCGGATCACGCGGGTCGTTAGTCGCCGGTCGTGGCACAGGGTGGTCGGGTGCGTGCTCCGACTCGGTGAATGCGGTGAACCCCGGGTCTACGGCCTCGTCTCCGGGGACCACCAGACGCTGGCAGGCGGCGCGGGTGTACGGCCTCGTCTCCGGGGGCCACCAGACGTCTGTTACAGGCGTGGGTGTACGGCCTCGTCTCCGGGGGCCACCAGACCTCTGTTACAGGCGTGGGTCTTCGGCCTCGTCTCCGGGGGCCAAGCCCGGATCCTGCGACGAGGCCGAGGCCCCACGCCCCCAAACGCCCGTGAACGGCGCGAGACCGCACACCCACGCCCCCGAACGCCCGTGAACGCCGCGAGGCCGCACACCCACGCCCCCAAACGCCCGTGAACGACGCGAGACCGCACACCCACGCCCGCTCAGCCAACAGCAGCTGAGAGCCGCCCAGCCCCCTTTGGCTATAGCTGGGTGTGGCGGAGCGTTGCGGAGTTCAGCGGGGCCGCGGGAACCTTGCCGGGCAGGAGCTACGCCACAGAGGCCCGACCAGCACCCAGCGATCGCGGCGGCCGATGACGGCCTCTCCGCAGGATCCGGGCTTGGCCCCCGGAGGAGAGGCCGTCATCGGCCGTCCCACCACAGGGGATCACGTCGGACGTCACCGGCGATCGCCCATGGCGCCGCCGAACACGGGCCGCGATCGGCCGATCAGCCGATCAGCGCAGGAAGCCCTCGTAGTTGCGCATCATCAGCTGCGCCTCGAGCTGCTTCATCGTGTCCAGTGCCACGCCGATCACGATCAGCAGCGAGGTGCCGCCGAAGTAGAAGGCCTGGCCGGCGTTGGTCAGCGCGATCAGGATCGTCGGCATCGCCGCGACCGCCGCGAGGTAGAGCGCTCCGGGGAACGTCAGCCGCGCCAGGATCCGGTCGAGGAATTCGGCGGTCGGCCGCCCCGGGCGGACGCCGGGGATAAAGCCGCCGTTCTTCTTGAGGTTGTCGGCCTGGTCGACCGGATTGAACTGGATCGCCGTATAGAAATAGGTGAACAGGATGATGAACAGCGACTCACCGATCAGATACGGCGCCTTCGATGGACTGAAGAAGGTCGCCATGTCCTGGAAGAACGGCGTGTGGATCAACTGTCCGACGGTCGGCGGGAAGGCCATGATCGAGGCCGCGAAGATGACCGGGATCACGCCGGCCATGTTCACACGCAGCGGCAGGTAGGTCTGGCCGCCGCCGCTCATCCGCCTGCCGATCACCCGCTTGGCGTACTGGACCGGGATCCGGCGCTGCCCCTCCTGGATGAAGACGATCGCGGCGACGATCGCCAGCGCCAGGAACGGCATCATCACCTTGAAGACGGGGTCGGGGCTGTTCCACCAGTAGGAGACGCCGCGCGGCAGCCCGGCCACGATCGAGGCCATGATCAGCAGCGAGATGCCGTTGCCGATCCCGCGCTGGGTGATCAGCTCGCCCATCCACATCAAGAGGATCGTGCCCGTCGTCAGGCAGAGCACGATCAGGAAGACGGTCGAGACGTTGAAGTGCGGGATGATCGGGTTGTTCGTCGTCGAGGCGAACGAGCGGAACAGGAAGACATAGCCGATCGACTGCGCGAACGCGAGCCCGACAGTCAGGTAGCGCGTGTACTGCGTGATCCGCGCCTGGCCGACCTCGCCCTCCTTGGAGAGCTTCTCCAGCGACGGCACGACGACGGTCAGCAGCTGGAGGATGATCGAGGCCGTGATGTACGGCATGATCCCGAGCGCGAACAGCGCGATTCGCGACAGGCCGCCGCCGGAGAACGTGTTCAGCAGGTTGAGGATGCCACCGCCGCCGAACTGCTGCTGGACCTCCTTGACCGCCTGCAGGTTGACGCCCGGCACCGGCACGTGCGAGCCGATCCGGTAGATCAGCAGCATCAGCGCGGTGAACAGGATCTTCTTGCGGATCTCCGCGACGCTGAACGCGCTGAGGATCGTCGAGAGCATCGGCGGTGGAGTAGCTGCGGGTTAGGAGTCGACGATCGTGACCGTGCCGCCGGCCTGCTCGATCGCCGCCTGGGCCGCGGCGCTGACCTTATGGGCGTGGACGGTCATCGGCTTCGTGATCTGGCCCTTGGCCAGGATCTTGATCGCGATCCCCTTGCGGGTGCCGAGACCGGCCGCCTTGAGCGCGTCGATCGTGACCTCCGCACCGGAGTCGAAGCGGCGCTCGAGATCCTGCAGGTTGACGGCCTGGGTGTGCGTTCGGAACGGCTCGAACGGCATCGACTTCTTCATGTGCGGGCCGCGCAGCTTGCGCAGCCGCATGTGAATCGGCATCTGGCCGCCCTCAAAGTTCGCGCGATCCTTGGCGCCCGAGCGCGAGCCGTAGCCCTTCTGGCCGCGGCCGGCGGTCTTGCCCAGCCCTGAGCCCTCGCCGCGGCCGACGCGCTTGCGCCGGTGCCGCGAGCCGGGGCTCGGACGCAGCGTGTTGAGTGCGACGTCCTGCGCCCGCTGCTCGTCTGTGCCTGTGTTCGTCATCAGTCTTCCTCAACCTCGATCAGGTGCCGCACACGGTGAATCATTCCACGCGCCTGCGGCGTGTCCTTGACCTGCACCGTATGCCCGATCCGTCGCAGCCCGAGCGAGCGGAGCGTATCGAGCTGTCTCTGCGTCGAGCCGTTCTTGCTCTTGATCTGGGTGACCTTAGGCACCGGCCTCGGCCCCCTCCGGCTCCTCGGCCACATCGCCAGCCTCGGCCTCGGTCTCGTCCGCTGCCGGAGCAGCGTCGGCTGCCTCCTCGACGCCGTCGTCGAAAGACGACTCCAGCGTCTCCGCCGCCCGCGCGTTCGGATCCAGCCCCAGCACCTCGGCGATCGACAGGCCGCGCACCGCCGCCACCTCGTCGGGCATCCGCAGGTCCTTCAGACCGGCGACCGTCGCCTTGACGAGATTGATCGGGTTCTGCGTCCCGAGCGACTTCGAGAGGATGTCGTGGATGCCGGCGAGCTCGAGCACCGCGCGGACGCCGCCGCCGGCGATGACGCCGGTGCCGGGTGCGGCCGGCTTGAGCAGCACGTGGCCGGAGCCGAAGACACCCTCGACCTGATGGGTGATGGTCGAGCCGTGCTTGGGCACGCGGAAGAGGTTCTTCTTGGCCTGATCGACGCCCTTCTGGATCGCGATCGGGACCTCTCCAGCCTTGCCATAGCCGACGCCGACGACCGAGTCCTCGTCACCGACGACGACGAGCGCCGTGAACGAGAACCGGCGACCGCCCTTGACGACCTTGGCGACGCGGTTGATCTCGACGACCCGCTCCTGCAGGTCGAGGCCACCGGGGTTGACAACCCGGTCGGCGAACGGGGTGTGCCTCATACGGCGATCCCTCCCTCGCGAACGCCCTCTGCGAACGCCTTGACATGTCCGTGGTACTGGTAGCCGCCGCGATCGAAGACCGCCTGCTCGACACCTGCCGCCTTGGCGCGCTCGGCGAGCAGCCCGCCGGCGCGACTTGCGGCCTCGGCACGCTTGAGATTCTTGAGCTCGGGCTCGGTCCACTGGACAGCGGCCAGCGTCCGGCCGGCCTGGTCGTCGATCAGCTGCGCGAAGATCCCGCGGTTGGAGCGGAACACCGAGATGCGCGGACGCTCCGCCGTGCCGCTGACCTTCGCGCGGACGCGACGGCGGCGCTTGAGCCGCTTCTTGGGTGCTGAGATCGTGCTCATCAGGCCCTCTTCCCGACCTTGCGGGCGACGTACTCGCCCTCGTAGCGGATGCCCTTGCCCTTGTAGGGCTCCGGCGGCCGCTGCTTGCGGATGTTGGCGGCGATCTCGCCGACCGCCTGCTTGGAGATGCCGCGGATGATGATCCTGGTCGGCATCGGCACCTCGAACTCGATCCCCGCCGGTGCGGCGATCGCGATCGGGTGCGAGTAGCCGAGCGCGAGCTCCAGGTCGCTGCCCTTGAGCTGCGCCCGGTAGCCGACGCCCTGGATCTCCAGGGTCTTCGAGAAGCCGTCGGTGACGCCCTCGACCATGTTCGCGACCAGCGAGCGCGTCAGCCCGTGCAGCGCACGGTGCTGGCCGCGGTCGGTCGGGCGGGTGACGAGCAGCTCGTCGCCCTCCTGCTTGACATCGATGTCACGGTGGATGCGCTCCGAGAGCTCGCCCTTGGGGCCGCTCACCGTGACGAGCTCGGGCTCGATCGCGATGCTGACGCCGGCGGGCACCGGAATCGGTTTACGTCCGATACGACTCATCGTCTCACCAAACCCTCGCGACATCGCGAGTCGGTTTCCAACTGCTGTTGCGGTAGATCATCAAGACTCACCAAACCCTCGCGACATCGCGAGTCGGTTTCCAACTGCTGTTGCGGTAGATCATCAAGACTCACCAAACCCTCGCGACAACCTCGCCGCCGATACCGCGGCGGCGGGCCTCGTGGCCGGTCATGACGCCCTGAGAGGTCGACATGATCGCCGTGCCCATGCCGCCGAGCACCTTGGGGATGCCGGTCGCAGGCACGTAGTAGCGCTGGCCGGGGCGCGACGCGCGCTCGATGCCGACGAGCACGGGCTTGCGCTGATCGGTGTACTTGAGCTGGATCCGCAGCGTGTCGCGCGGATGGCCGGGCGCGGCGGGCTCGGTCTCCCAGGTCTCGATGTAGCCCTGCTCGGCCAGGATCCGCGTCATCTCACGCTTGAGCCGGCTCGAGGGGATCTCGACGACGTCGTGCTGGGCCCGGATCGCATTGCGGATGCGGGTCAGGTAGTCGGCGATTGGATCGGTCATCGACATACGCGGCCTCCTTACCAGCTCGACTTGGTCATGCCGGGGATGTATCCGTTGTGCGCGAGCTCCCGCAGGCAGATCCGGCAGACGCCGAACTTGCGGTAGACGGCACGCGAGCGGCCGCACTTGCTGCAGCGCGAGTACTCACGGGTCTTGTACTTGGAGCCGCGCGCCTGGCGGACCTTCTGGGATGTCTTGGCCACGGTCTAGTTCTCCTTCTCCGCGTCGCCGGAGAGGTACGGGTTGCCCTCGCGGGTGAACGGCATGCCGAAGGCCTCGAGCAACGCATAGGCCTCCGGGTCGGTCCTGGCGGACGTGGTGATCGTGATGTCGAGCCCGCGGACGGCATCGACGGCGTCGTAGTCGATCTCGGGGAAGATGATCTGCTCGCGCACGCCCATCGAGTAGTTGCCGCGGCCGTCGAACGAGGTCGGCTTGATGCCGCGGAAGTCGCGGACACGGGGCAGCGCGATCGTCACCAGACGGTCCAGGAACTCGTAGGCGCGATCGCCGCGCAGCGTCACGCTGACGCCGACCGGCATCTCCTCGCGGACCTTGAACTGGGCGATCGACTTGCGTGCGCGGCGGACGTTCGGCTTCTGGCCGGCGATCGTGCCGAGCTGCTCGGTGGCGTTCTCGAGCACCTTTGAATCCTGCTTGGCGTCACCGACGCCCATGTTCAGCGTGATCTTCTCGATCTTCGGCGCCTGCATGACGGTCGCGTAGCCGAAGCGCTCGATCAGCGCCGGCCGGATCTCGTCCAGGTACCTGGTCTTGAAGCGTGCGGTCTCGGTCGTCTCTTGACTCATGATGCCTCGTCGATCCTCGCGCCGGAGCGCTTGGCGATCCGGTGGCGCTTGCCACCCTCGCGTGTGATGCCGACGCGTGTGCCCTTCTTGGTCTCCGGGTCGATCAGCATCACGTTCGAGATGTGGATCGATCCCTCACGCTCGATCACGCCGGCCTCGGCGTTCGGGTTGATCGCGCTCGGGCGCTGATGGCGCTTGACCATGTTCACGCCCTCGACGACGACGCGCTCCTTGCGCGGGTCGACGGAGCGCACGGTGCCGGTCCGGCCCTTGTCCTTGCCGCTGATCACGACGACCTGATCGCCGCTGCGGATCTTCGCCATCAGAGCACCTCCGGCGCCAGCGAGATGATCTTCATGTAGTTGCGGTCGCGCAGCTCGCGTGCCACGGGGCCGAAGATGCGCGTGCCGCGCGGGTTGCCCTGCGCGTCGATGATCACGGCCGCGTTCTCGTCGAAGCGGATGTAGGTCCCGTCCTCGCGTCCGAACTCCTTGCGCGTGCGGACGACGACGGCCTTGACGACCTCGCCCTTCTTGACCGAGCCCTGCGGCGACGCGGACTTGACGGTCGCGGTGATCACATCGCCGACGTGGGCGTAGCGGCGCTTGGAGCCGCCCTGGACGCGGATCACGAGGATCTCGCGTGCGCCCGAGTTGTCGGCGACCCTCAGTCGTGACTCGTTCTGGATCATTTCCCAACCGCCTCCTTCGCAGCCAGGGGTGGGAGGCCGGCGAGCGTCGGCCTTCCGGCGGAATGAGTGCGAGCGCAGCGAACACTCATTTCGCACGCTCCAGAACCTCGGTCAGCCGCCAGCGCTTGGTCGCGCTCAGCGGGCGCGACTCGATCACGCGTACGCGATCGCCGACGTGGGCCTCGTTACCCTCGTCGTGGGCGTGCAGCGTCGTCGAGCTGCGGACGATCTTCTGGTAGCGCCGGTGACGGCGGGTCACATCGATGCGGACCGTGATCGTCTTGTCGGCCTTGTCGGAGACCACGATCCCGAGTCGCTCCTTGGGAGCCCCCGGACCGTGCTCGACCGGCGAGACCGTGTGCTTGGGACCAGCCTCGCCGCGCTTGGCTGCGTCGCGCTCGCGGCGGTTGCGCCGGTAGCGCGAGCGGGCCGCCCGCTTGCGCGCACGCTCCTGCGCACGCTCATCAGGCGTTGCGGCACGTCGCGGACCGCGCTCGGCGCGGCGCACGGCCTTGCGCTCCTTGGGCGTTGCTGGCGCCACCGCATCCGCGGTGGCGCTGGGAGTTTCGGCATGCGCCGAAACATCCCGCTCAGCGGATTCCTCGGTAGTAACCGTTGGGTCCAGGGTGTTCTCGACGGTCTCTTCAGGTTCGTCAGCCATCGTTCCTACTTCTCCTCGGCGGCGCCGATCGCGCGCTGCCGGGCGACCGTCAGAGCGCGCGCCAGATCGCGCTTCTTTTGCTTGATTGAGGCCACGTTCTCGAGCTCGCCTGTCGCGTGCTGGACGCGGAGGCCGAAGAGGTCGCGGCGGGCGGTCCTGATGTGCTCGCTCAGCTCGGTGTCATCGAGATCACGAAGTTCGATCGCGCGCATCAGGCCTCATCCTCCGCCGAGACGATCTTGGTCCGTACCGGCAGCTTCATCCCGGCCAGTCGCATCGCCTCGCGCGCCAGCGGCTCCGGCACACCGGCGAGCTCGAACATCACGCGGCCCGGCTTGACAACGGCGACCCAACCCTCGGGGTTGCCCTTGCCGGACCCCATCCGCGTCTCGGCCGGCTTCTTGGTGAACGGCTTGTCGGGGTAGACGTTGATCCAGACCTTGCCGCCACGCTTGATCTTGCGGGTCATCGCGATACGCGCAGCCTCGATCTGGCGGTTCGTCAGCCAGCCGGCGTCGAGCGCTTTGAGGCCGTACTCGCCGAACTGCACCTTGGTCTGGCCGCGTGACAGCCCGCCCTTGCGGCCGCGGTGCTGCTTGCGGTGCTTGACGCGCTTCGGGGACAGCATCAGCGACCACCTCCGAATCCACCGTCGCCCTGGCGTCCGCGACCGCCGCCGGGGCCGCGGCCACGGCCACCGCGGTCGTCGCGCCGCCCACGGCCACGATCGTCGCCGCCGATGCCGGCCGCCTGCGGCTTCTCGATCTCGGTCAGATCGGCTCCGGTGTAGCCCTCGGGCATGATCTCGCCCTTGTTGATCCAGACCTTGCAGCCGATCCGACCGAACGTCGTCCGCGCCTCGTAGAAGCCGTAGTCGATGTCGGCGCGCAGGGTGTGGAGCGGCACGCGGCCGTCGGAGTACATCTCGGTGCGCGCCATCTCGGCACCGCCGAGGCGGCCTGAGACCTGGATCTTGCAGCCCTTTGCGCCTGAGCGCATCGCGCTCGTGAGCGCCCGCTTCATCGCGCGGCGGAAGGCGACACGGCTCTGCAGCTGCTCTGCGATCGACTGCGCGACAAGCTTGGCGTCGAGCTCAGGCCGCTTGATCTCGAGGATGTTGACCTTGATCTGCTTGCCGGTCAGCTTATGCAGCTCGCGGCGCAGCGCGTCGACCTCGGAGCCGGACTTGCCGATGACGATGC